>CAVOMB010000041.1:0-79781 GCA_963696935.1 uncultured Thermoleophilia bacterium
ACGCAGAACCTGTCCAAGGCCGATCGCAAACTGTCTCTGTTCAAGAGGTTCCGCACACTCTCCGCGGGCAAGATCATGGCGATTTCACATCCGGCGAAGCGCAGCGCCGAGATGCCGGACGGTCCGGTGTCCTATCAGTCGCTGTTCGGGATCGCGCGATATCCGCGGGCTACACCGACGCGGTGTCGAGCTTCACCTACCTGGTCGATCAGGCCGTCGGCTGCGACGCCGACTTCACCTTGCGCATGCGGTTCTCCCAGGCACTCGTCGAGACGAAGTCGGTGTCTGACACAGAGCGTGACCTCGTCTCCGAAGGCACCGCCAACGCCGCTGACGAATTCGAGGCATACGACTACGACAACCGCCGCGCGGAGCTGCGCAAGTTCCACGACGCGGTGCGGTCCAAGTCCGGTCCGCGCGGCATGCAGGTGACCGCCATCTTTGCATTCGCCTCCAGCGACCTGGACTACCTGCAGTCACGCATCTCGGCGGTAATCCAGCAGTTCCGGTCCAACAACTACACACGCCAGGGCGGCCAGGGCGCCAGGGCGCCAGGGCGCCAGGGCGCCAGGGCGCCAGGCCGGCGTGGTCGGCGCGATGCTTCGCAAGGGCAACGGGTGGAAGACGAACGCGGCCCAGGGAGCCAAGGTGGAGGCGATCGAGCTGGACGAGCGTCAGGAGGAGCTCAGCATCCGGGCGGCACGAGTCGTCGGAGCCGAGCACGCCGGCGTCGACATCCTGCCCGGCGAGGACGGCCGGCACACGATCATCGAGGTGAACACCATCCCGGGCTGGCGGGCGCTCAAGGCGGCGACGGGCGTCGACGCCGCGCAGTGTGTCGTCGATCACGTCCTCGAGGGGCTGAGGTGCAGCGCCTGACGGGCGAGGAGATCGCCTGGGCGGCGCAGCTGGCTTGCCTCTTCGAGGTGAGCGTCGAGAAGCCGGGCAACGTGTCCCGTAATGTGGGCTTCGCAGACGTGCGCTTCGAGGACTTCGCAACCAGCGCCCTGGCGATTGGTCCGGCGTTCCGCGACGCCGGTCCGGCGACCGTCGGCGCGACCGTCTCGAGGGCGGTCGTCGACACCCGGCGTCTGGTCGCCACCAACACCAACCTCGGCCTGATCCTGCTGCTCGCGCCGCTGGCGAAAGCCGCCGCGCGAGCCGGTCAGGACCGCGATCTGCGCTCCTCGCTGCACGACGTCCTCGCAGAGCTCACGGTGAGCGACGCGCGACTGGCCTACAACGCCATCCGCGCGGCTTCTCCGGCCGGCATGGGTGAGGTGGAGGACCACGACGTCCGCAAGGACGACGTCACGGTCACATTGCGCGAGGCGATGGCCGCGGCGCGCGAACGCGACTCCATCGCCCGCGAGTACGTCACCGACTACGCCATCACGTTCGATCTGGGCACCGAGACGATCCGGCGCCACTGGTTGGATGGCGCCCGCTTCTCGGAGGCTGTCGTCATGGCATTCCTGACGATCCTCGCTGCTGTTCCCGACACGCTCATCGCGCGCAAGAACGGCATCGCAGCATCGGAGGCGGTGTCGCACCGGGCCTCGGTCATCCTGGAGGCCGGAGGCAGCCTCAGCGCGCCGGGGCGGGCGCTTCTCGCCGACCTGGCTGAAGAGCTGGGGGACGAGGCCCATGCGTTCAATCCCGGCACGACCGCCGATCTCGTCGCGGCCGCGCTGTTCATCGTCCTGACGGACGGCGGATTGCTTGCCGACGTGCCCGCGCTCACCGCTCGCTGGTGAGCGGACCCTCAGAGCGCACGGCGTCGATGTCCGCGGCGGTGATCCAGCCACGATGGATCGCGGTCGCGAGCAGGACAGCGTCCGCGCCGCTGGCGGCGAGGACACCGAGGTCTGCGGCACTCCGGACTCCTCCGCCGGCGATGAGCCTCATTCCGGGGAGGGCCGCACGCGCCGCCCGAAGGGTCTCGACGTCGGGCCCTTCGCCCGTCCCCACTCGGCGGAGAGCCAGCAGGATGACTTCGTCCACTCCCACGCCCGCGAGCACCTCGAGAGCGTCCAGGGGGGCCAGACCGGCGAGTGCAGGGCTCACGCTGAGTACGCCGTTCTCGCCCACGTCCAGGCTGACAAGCGTCCGTTCGGCCGCCTCGGAGTCGAGCAACGCCGAGAGGACATCGAGGCTCGGCAGTGTCTCCGTACCTACGACGACCCGTGAAGCCCCGGCGTCAAGCAGTCGCCCCGCACGCGAGGCATCTCTGAGCCCCGCGTCCACCCACGTTTCCGCCCCGAGCTCATCGCGCAGTTCGCGCAGGACCTCGCCGCCGTCGCCATCGCCGGCGATGGCGTCAAGATCGGCGACGTACAGGACACGTCCGCCGCAGACGCGCAAGAGGGCGCGCGCGACACTCACGGGCTCAGAGCCATCCACGATGCCGCTGCGGACGGCGCAGTAGTGCTGACGCTCGCCGCGAAGCCCATGCACCACGCGGCCGCCCAGCAGATCTAGCACCGGAATGGCGTCCATGTCCGCTCTCCCTTCTGCGATCCTGGTCCACGAGTACGTCACCGGCGGAGGATGGCCCGAGCCCGCCCCCCCCGACGGACTCGCCGCGGAGGCGGACGCGATCCTGCGCGCCCTGCTAGCAGACCTGCACGCCTGGGGCGGACTCCCCGTGGTGACCACGCGCGACCCACGACTCCCGGGCCCGGGACTGATTGCCGACCGCGTCGTCGATCTGCGGCCCGAAGTCTATCCGACGGCACTGGTGCAGGTCGCCCGCGACTGCGGCGCGGCCCTTGTCGTGGCGCCTGAGAGGAACGGCACGCTGGAGCGTCTCAGCAACTCGATCATCGACGCCGGCGTCTGCCTGCTGGGCAGCCTCCCACCTGCGGTGGCGGTAGCGACCGACAAGTGGGAGTGCTACCGGCGCTTCGTCCAGGCCGGGCTGCCGACGCCGCAGACTGTCTGCGTCGCGGCGCACGACGCAGCGGCGGCGGCCGAGGAGATGGGCTACCCGGTCGTGGTCAAACCCCTGGACGGAGCCGGATGCGCGGGAGTGGGCCTCGCGACCGACGAGAAGAGCCTGCGAGCGGTCCTTCGGCAGCCGGCGCTGCGCGAGCCGGCGCCGCTCCTGGTGCAGCGCTACGTCGAAGGCGAGGCGGCCAGCGTGTCGCTGCTGGTCGCCGACGGAAGCTCGCTGCCGCTCAGTCTGAACAGGCAGCGGGTGCGGTCGGGCATCCCATTCACCTACGATGGTGGTATCGTGGCGCTGCGTCATCCGCGGCGCTGCGATGCGTACGCGCTTTCACAAGGGGCGGTCGCCCTCATCCCCGGCCTGCAGGGATACGTCGGGGTGGACATCGTTCTCGGCGAGGAGACGATCTGGCTGATCGAGGTTAACCCACGGCCGACGACTTCGTATGTGGGGCTCCGCCGCGTGATCGACATCAACATCGCCGAGGCTATCTGGCATGCGTGCCGCGACGGCGCCCTGCCCGCCGCGGCACATACGACTTCCCCAAGGGGCTTCAGGAGAGGGTGGACCGATGAGCAGTGATTCCCAGGTCACCATCGGCTGGGATGTGGGCGGCGTCCAGGTCAAGGCCGCGCGCCTGGAGTCGCGCGGAGGGATCACACAGCACGTGCGGACGGCCTGTACGCCCCTTCGAGATCTGGCGCGCGCGCGATCGGCTCTCAGAGGTGCTCCGTCAGGTGGCGGCGGAGCTTGGGGTCGCTGCCACCACGCCACACGCACTCACCATGACCGCCGAGCTCTCGGACGCCTTTCGGAGCAAGCGCGAAGGCGTGCTGTTCGTGATGGATGCGGTTCGTGGGGCCTTCCCTGAGAGTCCGGCGTTCGCGCTGGACTGCCACGGCGAGTTCGCCACCCTGCCCGAGGCTGCCGCCCGACCGCTCGACTTCGCGGCCACGAACTGGGTCGCCTCGGCTCTGCATGCAGCGTCTCGCATCGACCGATGCATCCTCATGGACGTGGGCAGCACGACGACTGACATCGTGCCCATCCTGGAGGGCCGTCTGGTCTGCGAAGGCCGCACCGACCTGGCCCGGCTCACGGCGGGCGAGTTGGTGTACACCGGCGTACTTCGCACCAACCCCAACACGCTCACGACCACGGTCCCGGTACGCGGCAGACCCTGCGGGGTCGCAGCGGAGCACTTCACGCAGATGGCCGACGCTCACGTGCTTCTGCACCGCCTCAGCGTGGAGGAGTACACCTGCGCAACGCCAGACGGTCGGGACACGTCGTGGGACGCGTGCGCCGAACGTCTGGCTCGCCTCGTGTGCAGCGACAGAGAGTTGCTGAGCGACACCGACATCCGCGGTCTGGCGCGCTACCTCGTCGAGCGCCAACTCCAGGTCGTAGGAGAGGGGCTGCTGCAGGTGCTCTCGAGATGGGACGAGCCCGCACCTCCACCCCTCGCACCGGCGGGCGTCGGCGCCTTCATCGCGGTCGAGATCGCCGGCCGGCTGGGACTGGAGGTAGTGCCGGCCGGCAGCATCTGGAGCGAGGAGGGAGCGGCCCTCCCAGCCACGGCCGTGGCCCACCTGCTGGCCGCCGGTCTGGCCGTCCCACCGACGTGATCGAGGCCGTCGTAAAGGTGGGAGGCAGCCTGGGTCGCGGTGACGGTCTGGGCGCGCTGAGCATGCGGCTCGCCGAACTGGGCCGCCGCCATCGGCTTCTCGTCGTACCCGGCGGGGGAGCCTTCGCAGACATCGTGAGGCAACATGATGCGCGGTTCGGTCTGCGGCCAGGCACCGCGCATCAGATGGCGATACTCGCCATGGACCAATATGGGTACCTGATCTGCGACCTTGCCACCGGCTGTGTGCCCGTCAGCACGCTCTCTGAGGCGGATGCGTGCGCGTCCGGTGGCGCCACCGCCGTGCTCCTGCCGTCCGGCGTCCTGCGCACTGCCGACCTCCCCCAGACCTGGTCGGTGACTTCTGACTCTATCGCCGCGTGGCTTGCCCGGAAGGCGGACGCGCCGCTCCTCGTGATGCTGAAGGACCACCACGCCATGGCGAGCCTGGAGCGTGCGGCCTCCGCTTCCTCTCCCCCGGGCTCGGTCGAGATCGCCGAGCTGGCTGCGACCGAGAGCGTGGATGGTCATCTCGCCGGGATGCTCGCTGAGGCACCATTCGATCTCTGGCTCGTCAGCGGCGAGCATCCCGAGCGGCTCGGAGAACTGCTCGAGACCGGCAAGACCGAGGGTGTCAGGCTTGAACGATCAGGTCTCTGAGTCGCAGCACGGCGTCTCGGTCGACGCTGCCGCTCCTGCGGCCATCGCCGCAGGCGGCGGCGCGGAAGCCCACGATGTCAGGCGCCAGTTCTCGCAGGCGCGGCGCGTCGGAGGCGCACAACGAGCCCGCAAGGGCGCACAGCAGCCGGACTTCGCGACAGCGGGCCACAAAGGTCTCGAGCTCCCGTGGGCCCAGCTCCGTGAAGAGCGTGCTCCCATTCTTGGCCGCCGTGTCGATCATGCTGCCGTCTGCTCCGGCCTCGGCGGCAACCGCGGGCAACTCGAGCGGCGAGAGCGAACCGGTGGTCCGCCAATCAGCGTAGGCGGTCGCCATGACCCGCACGGCCGGATCCTGCTCCTTGGCCGCACGGCACACCGCCGCGAGGAGGACAAGGGCTTCGTCACGGTCGCGCGGACCCAGGAGCCCGACCTTGACGTACTGCACTCCGCAACAGGCGGCGCCCGCCGCCGCCAGAGCCGCTGTTCCCGGCAGGTTCGGAACGTCGCCGATGGCCACGCTCACTGGGGTCTCCGCCGGCGTGGCGGCCCGGACCCCACGGATCACGTGCGGGAAGTTGGCGCCCAGGGAACCCTCACGAGGATTCTTCACGTCCACGATGTCGGCAAGCCCGGCAACAGCGGACGCCACCTCGTGCTCGCCGATGACACTGATCAGTAGCTCCATGCCGGACGCCCCCCGCCTCTCGTGGCCGGCAGCCAGCGTATATGGCCCCATGACCCAGATTCAAGCCGGAGGTCCAGCATGCTGAAGCATGAAGAGAGAGCGTCTGCCATCGAGGGCGCCGCGGTGGAGTCGCAGACCGGCCTGATCTTCACCGTCAAGGGCGTCCTGCACCCCTCGGACGCCGTGATCGCCTACCCGCGCTACGTCCCCGATCCGCGCGGTGAGCGCGTGCGCGGAGGTGAGCGATACCGACGCGTGTACAGCATCGCCGACCAGGAGGAGGCGCTGAGCGAGCGAGGTCTCTCGTATCGCGCCCACGACCCCGAGCTGGGCGTGCCCGTCGATTCAGTGCCCTGGCATGACGTGACGCGGGTCTATGATCCGAGAAGGCGGCTGGCGCAGCTCCGCACGACGGGGCCTGCCGGCCCCCTGGAGCAGGATGCCCTGACTCTGTCGGAACTGCTGCGTGACGCCGCGGGAGCCTCGGCTGCATCCTTTGGACTGACCGGCTCCATGCTCTTCGATCTGCACAACGCCTCGTCCGACATCGACCTCGTGGTGTACGGCGCGGACCCCTGCCGTCTGGTGCACTCGGCGCTGGGCCGACTGCTGGACGACCCGACGTCGCCCGTAGCGCGCCCCGGAGGCCAGCAGTTGGCCGCGATCCACGCGGCGCACCGCAAGGACACGCCGCTCTCCGCCCGCGACTTCGTGCGCCTGCAGGCCCAGAAGGTGAACGAGGGCAGTCTCGCCGGCAGGCCGTACTTCGCGCGCTTCGTGAAGCTCCCGAACGAGGTCTGTGAGAGCTACGGGGACCCGCGCTTCGTCGCGCTGGGGAGGGCGCTCCTGGAAGCGCGGGTGGCGGACGATGCCGACGCGATCTTCACCCCCTGCCGCTACGCGATCGATGACGTGAGGACGATCGCCGGCATCGCCGCTGACGATGTCGGCGAGATCGTGTCGTTCCGTGGGCGCTTCGCGGACCAGGCGAGGAACAGCCAGCGCGTGCGTGCGCTCGGGACAGTTGAGCGCGTAGTCTGGCGCAGTGGTGCCGAAACGAACAGACTGGTGGTAGGTGGACAGCCCGGCGACTACCTTCTTGGACTCACCAGGCCCGATTGACCGGCGCCGGTCAACGAGCGTTCTCCCGTGCATCCCCTGACTGGCGCCGATCAGCTACAGTCCCTCAGACCGCCGCAGCCGGACCCTCATCCGCCGAATCGAAGGCAGCCTGGCAGATGAGGATCTCACCCTTGCCGAGCCAGCAGGTGTCTCCGACGTACCGCTGGTATGGTCCGCCCCAGCCGTGGTCGGGGGCCGGCACTCCGCGCTTCTCCAGATGCTCGGTGCACACACGCATGAAGGTGGGGTCATAGGTGCAGGCGTAGATGAAGGTCGGCAGGAGCTTGAGGGGCTGGAAGGCGACGATGGTGCCCCTGGCCATCCAGGCCCCGGTACGGATGCCCGCCCTGCCGAAGAGGACGATCGTGCCACCCTTCATCTGCATCCCGGCGAAGTCGCCGACCTGACCACCGATGCTGATCAGGCCGCGCATCATGCGCATGCCGACCTCGATGCCCGCACTGCCGTCGATCAGGATCTCGCCGCCACGCATACCGGCCGTGGACCCTCGATAGGCGGCTCCGACCTGCCCACCAGCATTGCCGCCGATCTTGACCAGGCCGCCGGTCATCTCCGCCCCGAGCCAGTCTGCTGCGTTTCCGTCTACGGTGATGGTACCGCCGCTCATACCTGATCCCAGATGCATGCCGGCGTTGCCGTGTATCGCGATCGTGCCGGTGCTCATGCCCTTGCCGATCCACTTGACGAGGGCAAGGTCGCCGTGAAGCTCGAGGACGTCGCTCTTCTCGCCCTCGACCTCGAAGAACTCACCGAGGCGCCGCCGCCTGTTCCCGAGGAAGACAGGGAGGGCGAGGATCTCGGCGTGCGTGAGCTCGCATAGCGTGTCGGGCGAGAGCGCCTCGACCTCAAGGGGAGTCTCCAGTAGCTCCGAAAGAGCCGCAACAATGCTCACCTTGCCACCACCTCGCCTGCCGGCGCCTCGGGCATCGGGTCACGAACAGCAGTCGCTCCAGCCCTGTCCGCCGTCCTGAGAGCGACCGCCTTGAGGATGCGCCCTACGACCTCCTCGTCCGTCGGATACGGCGAGGTGAGCGAAGGGCGGACGCGCAGAGGAACCTCGTCCATGCGGTACACCGTGCCAGGTGCGCTGATACCCGTGACAGCGGTGGTGATGTGGACGCGGGCGAGCTTGCTCGTGTGGGTGACCTTGGGATCGAGCACGAGGGTAGGCACGCGCGCCATGTGGTCTATAGCCGGCTTGGGCATCGTGGCGCCGGGGTCGGCGGCGATCACCAGAACCGCGTCCACTTCGCCACGGGTGAGGAGGTCGATGGTCGTGTATTCTCCCGGATTGTAGCGAGGGTAGCCCCGACTGAGGTCGACGCCGAATGGATAGCCTGTGAGCCAACTGGTGACAGCGTCGGCCCCGGTCACATTGCCGTGTCCACGCAGCGGCATGGAAACGAAGCGCGTGTAATCGTTCATCTCTACGCCCAGCGTGAGCATTGCCGCGGCGTTCATGAACTTGCCGCGAGTCATGGTAAGGCCCATGCCGAAGAACATCGCTCCGAATCGGGCACTTTTCATGCGGTCCGCGAGATCCTGGAGTTGCTCCACCGAGAGACCCGTCTCTTCGACGCGCGCCTGGTCGACGCGGCGACCCTTGATGAGCGCGCGAAGAGCCGTGAGCGCCTCGAAGTCCTTCGCCGGACGAATCTGCAGGAAGACGTCTGCGACGCGAGAGCTGGGCGTGTTGCGGATGTCGACGACCACGACGGTGCGTCCCTTGCGTCCTTCTGGCGTGTACTGACCCTTCGGCATCACCGAGTAGCGCGAGAAGTGGCGCGGGTGGCACTCGAGCGGATTCGCGCCCCAGAAGACGACGAGATCGGCTCGGTCCTTGATCTCTCCGAGTGTTGCCTTTGACCTACCGCCCAACTGGGCGGCCATTTCACTTGGGCCGTGTCAGAGGGAGGAGTGGCTGTCGATCACCCCGCCAAGGCGCTCGGCCAGCAGCACCGCCTCACGTTGGGTCTCGCACGTGGTGTTGCTGAGGCCGTAAATGAGAGGGTAGTGCGCGGCAACGAGGTAGTCGGCGGCGGCGTCGACCGCCGCGTCGAGCGTGGCCGGCTGCCCATCGATGAGCGCCGCCGGATAGTTCGCCTCCGCGCCGTGATGGGTGAACCAAGCTCCGCCCAAAGCGCAGGTGCGCTTCGCTTTGACGATGGCATCTCCCTCGGTATGCACCTCGATGTCGTCGCACACGCAGCCGCAGAACGTACACACTGCATCGGTGACCATCGCCATAGCTCGCTCCTTAGCCGATCAGTCTTCCGGACTCAGCCGGACGCCCGCACGGGGCGCCGCCCTGAATGCTCACCCCAAGGCGCCGCCGGGGTGACTGCCACGGACGCGGCGAGGGAGCCACAAGTCGTCTCCGATGTTCTCCCAGGCGAGAATCTCCTCGCCCTGTGATGAGCCGGGCTCTCCGACAGGTCGTGCCAACCGACTCTCGTCGTGAGCCAGCCTTGTAGATTGCTTCATGCGCGTCACGCTCCTTCGCCTATACCGCGGGCTGGATATACGCCGGCTGATCCGTGGTCGGTTCGACGTCGACCTCCCAGTTCTTCTGCGAGGGCATTCCAGTGCCGCTGGTCTCACCACTCATGAGCGGACCGGTCGGTGGGCCGTAAGGGACGAAGACCATGCCCCGGGGAATGTCTCCCTCGGCGCACCGGTACACCGTCTCCCCCCACTCACTGCGCACTCGGACCGACTGGCCGGACGTAAGCCCCATCTCCGCGAGATCCTGCGGGTTCATGTCGAGAGTGCTGACGACCTCGAGATACTCATCTCTGAGCTTGCCCATGTTCTCTTGCTGACCCTGCTTGATCGTGCGCCCGGCTATGAACAGGCAACGCATAGGACCTCCTTCACGCCGGTTGTGCCGTGAATCTCTTGCCGCGAGGACATGATACCTCATCCGTGTGCCCAGAAGGTCGATGAGAGCACCCTAGCGATTCACCACGCCGGGCGGCCGCTCGGGACGTCGCCGGGCGGCGGACTACCCTGCCGTCGGCGCGATCGTTGCCTCGGGCGACCGGCGCTGAGCCGCCCATCCTCGCGCGCGTCCCGCGCGCGAGAGAACTCCCGGAGCGCTTGACATCACCCTGCAGGGGTTAGACGATGCCCATGATGCGGTCGAGCTAATCCGCATCGTGAGAATCTCATCTGGAACCGGGCGCGCTCGGCCGTCGCTCCCCGTTCCGGCAAGCGACCATGGGGAGGTGGGTATGGCGGAGGACATGAGCACGACCGGTACTTCCGGCGAAACGACCCTCATCCGGGACATCAGCTTCTGCGGCGTCCCCGAGAACGGGTCCAACGCGTCGATGGTGGACGTCAAGGACGGCAAGATCGTCCGCATCCGCCCGATGCACTACGACTGGAAGTACAAGAAGGCGGAGCTCAACCCCTGGAAGTTCGAGGTGCGCGGCAGCACCTTCGAGCCCAGCACGAAGACCCTGATCCCGCCGTACAGCATCGCCTACAAGAAGCGCGTCTACTCTCCCGCGCGCATCCGCTACCCGATGATGCGTGTGGACTTCGACCCCAACGGCGAGCGCAACCCGCAGAACCGCGGCGTGAGCAAGTACAGGCGCATCTCCTGGGACGAGGCTCTGGACGTCATCACCAGCGAGATGAACCGCATCAAGGAGAAGTACGGCCCGACCGCCCTGCTCTACCAGTGCGACCAGCACGGCGAGAACAAGGTCGTGCAGGCCTGCCACGGCGCCGGCCGCAAGCTCCTGCGCGCTTGGGGCGGCTTCACCCTCCAGATCCGCCAGCCCGACAGCTGGGAAGGCTGGTGGTGGGGCAACAAACACTTCTGGGGCTGCGAGCCCGTCGGCCAGGGCCAGCAGAGCAACCTGCTGTGGGACATCTCCAAGAACGCCGAGCTCCTGCTGTTCTGGGGCTGCGACCAGGAGACGACCCCGTGGGGCTGGCAGGGCCAGCTCCCCAGCCGCCTGAGCTACTGGTGGAGTGAGATCGGCATCAAGCAGATCTACGTCTGCCCCGACCTCAACTACGCCGCCGCCGTGCACGCCGACCGGTGGATCCCGGTGCTTCCCAACACGGACGCCGCACTCTACCTGGCGATCACGCACCGCTGGTTCAAGCAGGGCACCTACGACAAGGAGTACCTCGACACCCACGCCGTTGGCGTCGACAAGTACGAGGCCTACGTCATGGGCGAGACCGACGGCGTCGCGAAGTCGCCGGAGTGGGCGGAGCCCATCTGCGGCGTCAAGGCGCGCGTCATCAAAGCCCTCGCCGACGAGTGGGCGAGCAAACGCACCACGGTCGTCATCGGCAACGGCGGCCCCGGCATCCGCGGCCCCTACGCCACCGAGCCGGCGCGCCTGCAGGGCATCTGCCTCGCCATGCAGGGCCTCGGCAAGCCGGGTCAGAACCAGGCCAAGATGATCGAGTGGGGCCTGTTCGACAAGCCCGACCAGTACGCCCAGCCCAAGCCGCTGCGCGTACCGTACCTGCGCAAGGCCTACACCGGCGGCCACCCGGACGAGAGCAACCACCCGTCGTTCATCCCCAAGACGTACGTCCCCAGGGCGATCCTCGAGGGCGAGTGCGACTGGTGGGGCTGCGAGTCCGAGACCGCCGACCGCGTCAACCAGTTCGAGCACTACAAGTACCCGGCCGACGGCTGCTCGAAGGTCCACATGGTGTGGACCGACTCGCCGAGCTGGATCACCTGCTGGAACGCGGGCAACGACTACGTGGAGTCCATGCGCCACCCGGACATCGAGTTCATGTTCGCGCAGCACCCGTGGCTCGAGAACGACTGCCTGTTGGCCGACGTCATCCTCCCCGTCAACACCAAGCTCGAAGAGGACGACATCGCGGGCGACATCTTCAGCGGCCAGACCAACCTGCTCTTTCCCGAACACAAGTGCGTGGAGCCCCTCGGCGAGAGCTTCAGCGACTACGAGATCGTCGTCATGCTCTCCGAGCGCCTCGGCCTCAAAGAGGAGTACACCGGCGGCAAGACCATCCCCGAGCTCATCAAGTACGGGTACGAGACCTCGCGCTGCGAGGACCTCATCACCTGGGACGAGCTCAACGAGAAGGGCTATTACGCGGTGCCGACGGATGAGGGCTGGGAGGACATCCCGGCCGGGTTCTACAACTTCTACAAGGACCCGGAAAAGTACCCGCTCACCACGCCGACCGGCAAGCTGGAGTTCGAGGCGTCGGGCCTTCTCGAGAACTTCCCGGACGACCTCGAGCGGCCGCCGGTCCCCGGCTGGGTCGCCCAAGGCATCAGCCACGAGGAGACCATCGGTACGGAGCGCGCCAAGAAGTATCCGATGCTCACCATCTCCAACCACCCGCGGTGGAGCGTCCACTCGCAGCACGAGGACATCACGTGGCTGCGTGAGATCGAGACCTGCAAGGTCACCGGTCCGGACGGCTACCAGTACCACCCGGTCTGGCTGCACCCGTCGACCGCCGAGAAGCACGGCATCAAGAACGGCGACGTGGTCACCATCTTCAACGACCGCGGCGCCGTGCTCTCCGGCGCCTACATCACCGAGCGCATCATGCCGGACGTCGTGTACATCGACCACGGCGCCAAGTGGGACCCGATCGTCCCCGGCGAGCTCGACCGTGGCGGAGCGATCAACACCATCGTGCCGCGCAGCACCACCTCGAAGAACGCCGTCGGCCACGCGGTCAGCGGCTTCCTCGTGGACATCGAGAAGACCGACATGGAAGCACTGAAAGCCAAGTATCCGGAAGCGTTCGAGAAGCCGTTCCACCCGTGTGCGGGACCCGGCTTGGAAGCCTGCATCTGGGGGAGGGCGTGATGGGTAAGGTCCTCGTCATCGACTACACCATCTGCAACGGCTGCTACAACTGCCAGGTGGCCTGCAAGGACGAGCACGTCGGCAACGACTGGTCGCCCATCGCCAAGCCGCAGCCGGACACCGGCCAGTTCTGGAACAAGATCGACGACATGGTGCGCGGCCAGGTGCCCAAGGTGAAGGTCACCTACCTGCACAGCATCTGCCAGCACTGCGACGACGCGCCCTGCATCCCGGCGTGCAACGTCGACGCGATCTACCAGCGCCAGGACGGGGCCGTGGTCATCGACCCCGACAAGTGCCGCGGCAACCAGCTGTGCATGGAAGCGTGCCCCTACGACAACGTCATCTACTTCAACGACTCGCTGAACATCGCCCAGAAGTGCACGTTCTGCGCGCACCTCCTGGACGACGGCTGGACCGAGCCGCGCTGCGTGGACGCCTGCCCAACCGGGGCGTTCCGGTTCGGCGACGAGAACGACCCCGAGATCCAGGCGCTCATCACCAGGGCCGAGGCGCTCAAGCCGGAGCTCGACGTCAAGCCGCGCGTGTACCACATCGGCCTTCCCAAGCCGTTCATCGCCGGCGCCGTGTTCGACAGCGAGGCCGACGAGTGCACCGGCGACGCCAGGGTCACGGCCCAGAAGGTCGGCAACGGCAAGGTGTATGAGGCCGTCACCGACAGCTACGGCGACTTCTGGCTCAACGACGTGGAGCCCGGCGAGTACACGGTGCTCGTGGAGAAGGACGGCTACCTGCCCCAGAAGCTGGGCCCGGTGGACGCCACCAAGGACGTCAACGTCGGCGACATCGCCGTCTGGAAGAAGTAAGGGCAGCTCTGTCCGTCAGGCGCTGGAAGCGTGCCTGACCCGGGCAGACGCGCGAAGGGCCGGGTCCCTGGGGACCCGGCCCTTCGCGCGTCCGGGGCCGGCGGGCGCCCGCCACGGCGGGAGCTTGATTGCCGGGGAGGCAGGCCCTACAGTGTGAAGTGCGACAGCGTCAACGGCTGCGCGTACCGCAGCCGCGGCGCGTGGAGAGACGGGAGACTAGGACATGCCAAACCTCGGTGCACCAGAACTCATCATCATCGCTCTGGTGATTCTGCTGCTCTTCGGCGCGACACGGCTGCCGAAGCTCGGCAAGTCGATGGGCCAGAGCATCAAGGGGTTCAAGGACGGCCTCAGCGAGGCATCCGAAGACGACGACATCGTGGACATCAAGAAGGACGCCACGGCCGAGTCCAAGGACGACGCCAAGGCCTCCTGAGTCACGCGGCAGAGAACATGCGACGGCCCGCCTCCGGCGGGCCGTCGTCGTTAAGACACCGGCCCGCGGGGCCGCCCGGCCCGCGGGGACCGCGGACCTCAGCGGCTGAGCAGGCAGACGGCGTGGGCGGCGATGCCCTCCCCACGCCCCTCGAAGCCCATGCCCTCGGTGGTGGTCGCCTTGACGCTCACGGCGTCGCTGCCCACCCTGAGCGCCCCCGCGATCCGCTCGCGCATCTCCAGGCGGTATCCGGAAAGCCGCGGCCGCTCGCACACGATGGTCACGTCGGCGTTCTCGAAGCACCAGCCGGCGTTGGAAAGCCAGGCCACCACCCGCTCGAGCAGCAGCATGCTGGACGCGCCCTCGAAGGCGGGGTCGGTGTCGGGGAACAGCTCGCCGATGTCGCCGAGGCCGGCGGCGCCGAGCAGGGCATCCATGAGCGCGTGCACGGCGACGTCGGCGTCGGAGTGCCCGGCCAGGCCCTGCGCGTGGTCGATGCCGACCCCGCAAAGCACGAGGTCGCGCCCGTCGGCGAAGCGATGTGCGTCGTAGCCGCCGCCGACCCTATACGTCTTTCTCGACCTCCCAGGACAGCAGCGCGCCGGCGAGCGGCAGGTCTGCGGGCGTCGTGATCTTGACGTTGGCCGGTGTGGACGGGACGAGCGCTACCGTGTAGGCGGCGCGCTCGAGCAGCATGGCGTCGTCGGTGGCCCCGTTCAGGTCGGTGCGCTTGTACACGTCGCGCAGGGCCGCGGCGCGGAACACTTGTGGGGTCTGCGCCGCCCACAGGCCGGCGCGGTCCACGGTACCCGCCACCGCGCCGCCGTCGCCCTCGCGCTTGAGCGTGTCGCTGACTTCGACGGCCGGCACGGCGCCGTCGGCCGTCGCGAGCACTTCCAGGCAGTGCTCGAACACGTGCCTGGCGAAGAGCGGCCGGGCGCCGTCGTGCACGGCTATGGCCGTGGCGCTCTGCGGCACCAGTTCGAGGCCGGCGCGCACCGAGTCGGAGCGCGTGGTGCCGCCCTCCGCCACCAGCAGCGGCTTGGAGTCGTCGAAGAGGCTCAGCTCGTTGGAGAAGCGCACCGTGTGCGACGGATGCAGCACGACGACGATGCCGTGGACGCAGTCCATGGCGAGCAGGCGCTCCACCGAGTGCGACAGGATGGTCTCGCCGCCCAGACGCAGGAACTGCTTGGACTCTCCGTCCGGCAGCCCCATCCTCCGGCTCTCACCGGCGGCGGCGACGATGACCCAGGTCTCCGCGGCTTGCTGGTCCTCCATGCCCGTACCTCTCTCCCTGTCAGTTGCCAGCCGGCGGAGCGGCGCTCACGCGGCTGAAGATCATCTTGCCCGAGGGACTCTGCAGCACACTGGTCACCTCGGCCTTGACAAGCGAGCCCACCAGGCCGCTGCCGGACTCGACGACGATCATGGTGCCGTCGTCGAGGTAGCCGACGCCCTGGTCCTGCTCGCGCCCTTCTCTCAGGATCTTGACTTCGATGACCTCGCCCGGCAGCACGGCCGGCTTGACCGAGTTGGCGAGGTCGTTGACGTTGAGGAGCTTGACGCCCTGGATCTCGGCGACCTTCTTGAGCGTGTAATCGGTGCTCACGATCTGGGCGCCGGTGTCCTTGGCGAAGCGCACGAGCTTGGCGTCGACGGCATCGATGTCCGCATAGTCCGTGCCGTCGATGGTAACGGCGCCCGAGCTGTTCTGCAGGCGCTTGACGAAGTCGAGCCCGCGGCGGCCGCGCACGCGCTTCTCCGCGTCCGCGGAGTCGGCGAGCCGCTGCAACTCCTCGACGACGAAGCGCGGCACGAGCAACTCTCCCTCGACGAACCCGGTGTCGATGATGTCCAGGATGCGCCCGTCGATGATGGCGCTGGAGTCGAGGAGCTTGGCCGGCGTGAGGCCCGGGATGACCTCGAACGCGCCGCGCACGCCGAGCAGCCGCAGGATCTCGATGTGCTTCTTGGCGGCGAGATACGCGGTGAAGTACCCGGCGAGCAGGTAGATCGGCACCGTGAGGTAGGGCCCCACGATGGGGATGCGCACGAGGGCGACGCTGATGAGGGTGGCGATGAAGAGGCCGACCACCACGCCGCCGATGCCGACGACGACCTCGGCGCCCGTGGCGCGCACCATGACCTCGTCCACACGGTCGAGGCCGCGGCGCATGAGGCGCGAGATGAGGACGCCCAGCAGGTAGCCGACAAGAAGGCCCGCCGCGGTGAAGACGACGAGCCAGATGATCTTACCGTCCTGGTCGAGGACGGAGAGAACGACGACGCGCGGACCCGGTCGGCCAGCTGGTACCCGACGAGGGCGCCGAGCAGCGCGAAGACCGCGCGGATGGCAGGCTGCAGGACGCCGCGCGCCCGGCGCGGCTTGCCGCCCGCGCCGGGCTCAGACGACGGGAGCGGGCTCTCGGGAGTCGTCGGCGTCGGCAAGAGCGGGTCCGTCCACGTGGATGTCCTCGAGCACGGTCTCCAGGAACGCGTTCGCCTCGTCCTCGTCGAAGTCCCGCGCGTACATGAGCTCGCTGGCGAGGATCTTCTTGGCCTTGGAGAACATCTGCTTCTCACCGGTCGACAGCCCCTTGTCGGCGTGGCGGATGGCCAGATTGCGGACCACCTCGGCGACCTCGAAGATGTCTCCGGTCTTGAGCTTGTCGCGGTTGTGTTTGTAGCGACGGCTCCAGTTCTTGGGCATCTTGGTGGGGTCGCCGCGCAGGACCTCGAGGACCCTGTCGACGACGTCGCTCTCGATGACCTTGCGCAGGCCGGCGCGATCGGCGTTCTCGACGGGGACCATGACGGTCATGTCGTTGTGCAGGATCTGGATGGTGAGGTAGTCGCGCCGCTGGCCGAGCACTTCTTTCTGCTCGATATTCATGATCTTGCCAGCGCCGTGGTGCGGATAGACGACCTTGTCTCCGACTGAATACATCAAACCCCCCACTCGTCGTTCGTGGCCCCGAAGGCCGAACGGGACGTGTCGCCGAGGGTGGCGGCGAACGCTCCTCGCAGGTCTGCCACGCCGGTAACGCCCCCACCGGCACGGCGCGCATCGGACGAGGGTACGACCACACGGTTGAAGCCTGCGCGCCTGGCTTCAGCGGTGCGTCGTTCGCTCTGGCTGCAGGATCGAAGTGA
This sequence comes from uncultured Thermoleophilia bacterium, assembly GCA_963696935.1. Lineage (GTDB taxonomy): Bacteria > Actinomycetota > Thermoleophilia > UBA2241 > UBA2241 > CAIXSE01. Next base: position 17,316 of record CAVOMB010000041.1, read on the forward strand.
GCCGGTCAGGCTGATCTCCCCGAACACCGCCGCTCCGGCGGGAAACGGTGTGTCGTACTGCGCTGAGGCGATAGCGAGTGCGACCGCGAGGTCCGCCGCGGGCTCGTCGATGCGAATTCCACCTGCAATTGTAACAAAAACGTCGTAGGAGGACAACTTGACTCCTGCATGCCTCCCGAGGACGGCGACCAGCATTGCCAAACGGTTACGGTCGAAGCCGACGGCGACCCGTCGCGGCATGGCCAGTTCCGTCTGATGGACGAGCGCCTGGATCTCGACGAGAAAGCAGCGGGTGCCCTCGACGGCGACGTGCACCACGGAGCCGGCGGACGGCGCCGCCTCGCCCAGGAAGAGGGCGGAGGGGTCGGGCACCGTCTTGAGGCCCGACCCGGTCATCTCGAAGATGCCGAGCTCGTTGGTGGAGCCGAACCGGTTCTTGGCGGCGCGCAGCGTGCGGTAGAAGCGGTAGCGGTCGCCCTCGAACTGGAGCACGGTGTCGACCATGTGCTCCAGTACCCGGGGGCCGGCGATCGCGCCCTCTTTGGTGACGTGGCCGACGAGGAAGACGGCGGCGCCGGTGTCCTTGGCCAGGCGGAGGAAGCGACCCGCCGCTTCGCGCACCTGGCTCACGCTGCCCGGCGCCGACGTGAACGAGTCGCTGTAGAGCGTCTGCACCGAGTCGACGACCACCAGCGCGGGGCGCGCGGCGGCGACTGACTCGAGCACGGTCTCCAACTCGGTCTCGGCGAGGACGTCGATGTTGCCCGCGCCCTTGCAGATGCGCTCCGCGCGCATCTTGACCTGCGCCGCCGACTCCTCGCCGCAGACGAGCAGCGCCGGGCGGCCTGCAGCGACCTTGTCCAGCACCTGAAGGAGCAGGGTGGACTTGCCGATGCCGGGCTCGCCGCCGACGAGGACCAGCGAGCCCGGGACGATGCCGCCGCCGAGCACCCGGTCGAGCTCGTCGATGCCGCTCGAGAACCGCTCCGCGGCCGACGACTGCACCTCGGACAGACGCACGGGGCCGGCGGCCGTGTGGCCGCCGGCCCCGCTGCTGCTCTTGCCGCCGCGGCCCCTGGGGGCCGCCGCGACGCTCTCTTCCACGAACGAGTCCCAAGCGCCGCAGTCCGGGCAGTGGCCGAGCCACTTGGCCTCTCGGCGGCCGCACTCGCCGCAGACGAAGACGGACTGCGTCTTCGCCACGGTCAGCGGCCCTCGCGGCCGCCCGCGTGGGACGTCGTCACGACCCCTCAGACGCCGGCGGCCGCGCCGCCGGCGTCGGGACCTTCGCCCTCTCCCCCGGACGGCGGGCCCGACGAGCCCACGCCCTGCGAGACCGGCTCGTCGAGGCCGACCATGGGCAGCTCGACGCTGCCGCCGACCACCTCGCCGTTGACGGTGAGCACCGTGTCTTCGTTCTGGCCGTCGACCAGCACCACGGTGCCCTGGGGGAACGCCCGCTCGAGCATCGCGTCGCTGAGCTTGTCCTCGATGTACCGCTGGATCGCGCGGCGCAGCGGACGCGCGCCGAGCATGGGGTCGTACCCCTTCTCGACGAGCACGTCGCGGCCGGCGTCGGTGAGCTCGATGTCGACCCCGCTCACCTTGAGCTGCTGCCGCAGCCGGTCGATCATCAGGTCGACGATCTGGCCGATCTCCGGGCGCTCCAGCTTGTGGAAGACGATGACCTCATCCACGCGGTTCAGGAACTCGGGCTTGAAGACACGCTTGAGCTCGCCGGTGATGCGGCCCTTCATGTCGTCGTAGGTCATGCCCTTGTTGGCCGTCTGCGTGAAGCCGAGCGGCGTGTCCTTGGTGATCATCGAGGCGCCGATGTTGCTCGTCATGATGAGGATGGCGTTGCGGAAGTCCACGGTGCGGCCCTGCGAGTCTGTGAGCCGGCCGTCCTCCAGGATCTGCAGGAGGATGTTGAACACGTCCGGGTGCGCCTTCTCGATCTCGTCGAACAGGATGACGCTGTACGGCTTGCGGCGCACGATCTCGGTGAGCTGGCCGCCCTCGTCGTGCCCGACGTAGCCGGGCGGCGAACCGACGAGGCGGGACACGGAGTGCTTCTCCATGTACTCGCTCATGTCGATCTGCACGAGGTGGTCCTCGTCGCCGAAGAGGAAGTTCGACAGCGTGCGGGCGAGCTCCGTCTTCCCCACGCCCGAAGGACCCAGGAAGATGAACGAGCCGGTGGGCCGCCGCGGGTCCTTGAGCCCGGCGCGGCTGCGCCGGATGGCCTTGCTGACGGCGCGGACCGCCGGATCCTGGCCGACAAGCCTCGTGTGCAGCTCGTCCTCCATGCGGAGGAGCTTCTTGGTCTCGGCCTCGGTGATCTTGACCACCGGGATGCCGGTCCACATGCTGACGATCTCGGCGATCTCGTCGTCGCCGATGCTGGCGCGCATGCCCTCGTCGCTGGTCTTCCAGGCGTCCTCGAGCTCGAGCTTCTTGTGGCTCAGCTTGCGCTCCGTGTCGCGCAGGTTGGCCGCCTTCTCGAACTCCTGCGCCTCGATGGCCGCCTCTTTCTCCTTGCGCACGGAGGCGATCTCTTCCTCGAACTCGCGGTAACTGGGCGGAGCGGTCATGGTGCGGATGCGCATACGGCTGGCGGCCTCGTCGATGAGGTCGATGGCCTTGTCGGGCAGGAACCGGTCGCTGATGTAGCGGTCGGCGAGCTCGGCGGCGGAGCTGAGAGCCTCGTCGGTGATGCGGATGCGGTGGTGGGCCTCGTAGCGGTCGCGGAGCCCCTTGAGGATCTCGACGGTCTCCTCGACCGACGGCTCGGCCACCTTGATCTGCATGAAGCGCCGCTCGAGGGCGGCGTCGCGCTCGAGGTACTTGCGGTACTCGTCCAGTGTGGTGGCGCCGACGGTCTGCAACTCGCCGCGGGCCAGCGCCGGCTTGAGGATGCTGGCCGCGTCGATGGCGCCCTCGGCGGCGCCCGCGCCGACGAGGTTGTGGAGCTCGTCGATGAACAGGATGATGTCGCCCGTCTCGCGGATCTCCTTCATGACCTTCTTGAGGCGCTCCTCGAACTCGCCGCGATACTTGCTGCCGGCGACGAGAGCCGCGAGGTCAAGTGTCCACACCTGCTTGCCCTTGAGCAGTTCTGGGACCTCGTGGTTGGCGATGCGCTGGGCGAAGCCCTCGACGATGGCCGTCTTGCCGACGCCGGGCTCGCCGATGAGCACGGGGTTGTTCTTGGTGCGCCGGCTGAGGATCTGCATGACCCGCTCGATCTCGGTCTGGCGGCCGATGCACGGGTCGAGCTTGCCCTCTTCAGCGAGCTTGGTGAGGTTGCGGCCGAACTGGTCGAGCACCTTGGCGGCGCGTTTGCCGCCCTCGCCGCCGCCGCTGGCCTGCGAGCTGCGGCGGCCGGGGCCGCTGAGTGCGCGCATGACCTCGTTGCGGATCTTCTCGGGCTCGGCGTCCAGGTCGAGCAGGATGCGCGCGGCCACGCCCTCGTCCTCGCGCACGAGGCCGAGCAGGATATGCTCGGTGCCGATGTAGTTGTGGCCGAGGCTGAGAGCCTCACGGAGCGCCAGCTCGAGGACCTTCTTGGCGCGCGGGGTGAACGGGATCTGGCCCTGCGGCGACTCCTCGCCGGAGCCGACGATGCGCACGACCGCGGCGCGGACCTCCTCGACGGACACTTCGAGCCCGTCGAGCACGCGCGCGGCTACGCCCTCCTCCTCGCGGAGCAGGCCGAGCAGCAGGTGCTCGGTGCCGATGTAGTTGTGCTTGAGGGAACGGGCCTCTTCTTGCGCGAGGACCACGACTTGTCTGGCGCGTTCGGTGAAGCGTTCGAACATGCGGCCACTCCTTCACGATACGGGTACCGCTCACGCGCGTCGGGGGGGACGGAGTCGGCAACCGGTGCTTGCTCTTCAGTCTCCGACATACCCGATGACGCCCTGCCGGAGACATGACGTAGGTACATGGTACCCGATTCACCCGGGGACGCGACCCGCAGCGCACATCACGACGATGACGAGCACGTAGGCGAAGACCGGCGGGCGCTCACCGGCGGACAGGTGCGGCCGGAGCCAGCAAAGCGTGATCACACCGACGGCGCCGAAGCACAGCTGCGCCGGGAGGAACGCCAGCGGCGGGTGGGCCTACGGTCCAGAAGGCGGCCGTGCTGGCGACGTGAGCAAGGAGAAAGGCGCCGAGCCCTCCGAAGAACACGCGCTCGGCGCCCGAGAGCAACAGCGCGTCCCCCGCCCAGCTCAGGAGAAGCGCGGCCCAGGACATGCCTCCCGTAGGTCGTCGTGGTGGCCCCGAGGGAGACTGCGAACAAGACGAAGGCCGAACTCGCGCAGAGCTTGCACACCGCTCTCGCCCCGCCCGCCTGCCAGTGCTCGGCAAGGAGCGGGCCGCTCACGAAGACGGCACACGCGACCACAGCGAGGGCGGAGACGGTGCCCATCAGCAGGGGCGACGCCCAGCGCCGGGCCTCTAGCCGCGCAGCGCCGGGAAGAGGATGACGTCGCGGATGCTCGGCGCGCCGGTGAGGATCATGACCAGACGGTCGATGCCCATGCCGAGGCCGCCGGTCGGCGGCATGCCGTGCTCCATGGCCTCGAGGAAGTCCTCGTCGAGCCGGTGCGCGTCCTCGTCGCCGTCCTCGAGGTCGCTGCATCGTGCTGCATGAAGCGCTCGCGCTGGTCGTCGGGGTCGTTGAGCTCGCTGAAGGCGTTGCTCGTCTCCATGCCGGCGATGAAGCCCTCGAACCGCTCGACGAAGCGCGGGTCGTGCGGGCACTTCTTGGCGAACGGGCTGGTCTCGAGCGGGTGCTCGGTGATGAAGACCGGCTGGATGAGGCCGGGCTCGACCGTACTCGCTGAAGAGCTCGTCGACCTGGGTGCCCCAGGTGGGGGCGAGCGGGACCTTGTCGGCGAGCCCCGCCTCCTTGATGCGTGGCCTGCAGGTCGGCCACGGTGCGCGCATCGTCGGCGCCGATGTCGATGCCCGGTCTCGCTCGCGGATGGCCTCGCGCATGGTCAGGCGCGGCCACGGCGGCGTGAGGTCGATCTCGTGGCTCGCGGAACGTAACCTTGATGGCGCCGATGGACTCGGCGGCGAACACGTCATCTGCTCGACGGTCGTCCATGACGTGCTTGTAGTCGACGTAGGCCTCGTAGAACTCGAGCATCGTGAACTCGGGGTTGTGCTTGAAGCTCACGCCCTCGTTGCGGAAGTCCTTGCCGATCTCGTAGACGCGGTCGATGCCGCCGATGATGCAGCGCTTGAGGTAGAGCTCGGTGGCGATGCGCAGGTAGAGGTCGCGCTCGAGCTCGTTGTGGTGCGTGACGAACGGCCGCGCCAGGGCGCCGCCGTACAGCGGCTGCAGCACCGGCGTCTCGACCTCGATGAAGCCGCGGTCGTCCAGGAACCTGCGGATCGCGGCGATGACCTTGGCGCGCTTGATGAACACCTCGCGCGAGTCGTCGTTGGCGGCGAGGTCCAGGTAGCGCTTGCGGTACCGCGTCTCGACACTGGTGAGGCCGTGGTACTTCTCCGGCATGCCGCGCAGCGACTTGCTGAGGAGCTGCCACGAGGTGATGCGCAGGCTGAGCTCGCCGCGGCGGGTGCGCATCATGGTGCCCTCGGCGCCGACGAAGTCGCCCAGGTCGACGTTCTCGAGCGCCGCGTAACGCTCGTCGCCGAGCGCGTCGAGCTGGCAGAAGAGCTGTAGCTCGCCGCTCATGTCCTTGAGGACGACGAAGGTGAGCTTGCCGTGGACGCGGCGCGCGACGACACGGCCGGCAACGCGGCGGACGTCGGGAGAGCCCTGCCCGGACTCGAGCGACTCGTAGGCGGCCTGCAGCGCGGCGACCTCGTCGCGCGGCTGGAACTGCGTCGGGTAGGCGGCGCCGGTCTCGCGCCAGGCGGCGAGCTTGTCACGCCGCTCGGCGAAGGCGTCACCGTGCTCAGCGTGCTGCTGCTCGTCCACGGCGGGGTACGTCAGGCCTTGTCGATGTCCAGGATCTTGAACTTCTTGGAACCCTGGGGTACCGCGACGGTGACCTTGTCGCCCGGCTTGTGACCGATGATGGCACGGCCCACCGGCGACTCGTTGGACAGCTTGTGCGCGCCCGGGTCCGCCTCGGCGGAGCCGACGATGGAGTACTGCACGATGTCGCCGCGCTGCATGTCCTGCAGCGTGACCTTGGTGCCGACGCCGACGACGTCGGTCGCGACGCTGTCCGAGTCGATGACGATGGCGCTGCGCAGGCGCTCCTCGAGCGAGAAGATGCGCGCTTCCAGCATGGCCTGTTCGTTCTTGGCGTCGTCGTACTCGGAGTTCTCCGAGATGTCGCCGAAGTCGCGGGCCGCACGGATACGCTCGGCGACCTCGTCGCGCTTGACGGACGAGAGATACTCGACCTCTTCCTTGAGGCGCTGGAAGCCCTCAGGGGTGAGGATGATCTCGCGATCGACCACTGGATTCCTCCCTCTTCAAAGCGGCAACGCGGCCCCGATGTGGAGCCGCGTGCCGAAGTGGCGAGCAAGTATAGGGCATGCCCGTAGAATGCGCAAACGGAGCGCAAACGGTGTGTGTCAGAGGCCGAGGAGCGCGCGCAGCGAGGCCTCATCGCGCGCTCGCATCAGCTCCAGTGAGAGCGGCTTGTCGAGAGCGCCGTGCCGGCGGAACTTCGGCCAGAACTGACGCAGGTGGCCGACGGCGTGGCCGCCGAGCTCGTCGAGCGCCTCCGCCGAGAAGCGGCGGACCTCCTCGTCCTTGACGGCGGCCGTGGGCTCGGCCGCGCCCAGCACCTGCGCGAACAGCCAGGGCGCGCCCACGGCGCCGCGGGCCAGCATCACCGCCGCGGCGCCGCCCTCGAGGAGCCTGAGCGCCGCCTCCCGCCCCTCCACGTCGCCGGAGGCGATCACGGGGACGGGGAGCTCGGAGGCCAGAGCGAACGTCACGGCGTGGTCGGCGAGCCCGCGGTACAACTGCGCGGCCGTGCGCGGGTGGATGCAGACCCCCGCGGCGCCGGCCTCGGCCAGCCGCACCGCCGCCGCCCGCCCGAGCCCGTCGCCGTCGCGCAGGCCCGAGCGGATCTTGACGGTCACGGGCACGGGCCGTCCCGGCGAAGCCGCCTCGACGGCCCGCACGACGTCGGCGACCATGGCCGCCGCACGCACGGGGTCGCCCAGCAGTGCCGCACCGGCGCCGGTCTTGACGACCTTGCGCACGGGACACGCCATATTGAGGTCTACCAGGTCGGCGCCGGCCTCGACGGCGCGCGCGGCAGCGTGGGCGAGCACGTCCGCGTCGGCTCCGAACAGCTGGAACCCCAGCGGGTGCTCGTCCTCTCCGTGCAGAAAGTAGTCGAGCGTGCGCCGGTTGTCGTAGTACACACCGTAGGCGGAGATCATCTCGGTGAAGACGAGGCCGGCGCCCCAGCGGCGCACGCTGCGCCGAAACGCCGGCGTGGTGAGCCCGGCCATGGGCGCCATCACCAGGCGGCGGTCGAGTTCGAGCCCGCCGATCGAGAGTGGCCGCAGCAGCGGGTCGCCGGTCACGGGTCCGGGCGTTCCACGCCCGTCACGCCCGCCGGCTCAGCTCCGCTGCTGGCGCCGCATCACGATCTCGATGCCGCGCAGCGTGAGGAACTGGTCGACCTTCTCGATGACGTCGGTGTGGCGCGCGATCATCTCGGCGAGGCCGCCGGTGGCGACGACGGGGCACTTCTCCCCCAGCTCGCCCCAGATGGCGTGCACCACACCCTCCACCTCGCCGGCGAAGCCGTACACGGCGCCGGACTGCAGCGCCTCGATGGTCGACTTGCCGATGGCGTGGTCGGGTTCGATCAGCTCGACCTTGACCAGCTTGGCCGCGCGCGTGGTGAGCGCCTCCAACGAGACCTCGATGCCGGGGGCGATGGCCCCGCCGAGGTAGTCGCCCTCGGCGGAGATGACGTCAAAGGTGGTGGCCGTGCCGTAGTCCGCGACGATGCACGGCCCGCCGTACATCTCATAGGCGGCGACAGCGTTGACGATGCGGTCGGCGCCCACCTCGGCCGGGTTACGCGTCTTGATGCGCATGCCGGTCCGGGCTCCGGGGCCGACGACGAACGCCGCGAACCCGAGGTGCTTCTCGCACATCTCCTCCCACTGCTGCGTGAGTCGTGGGACCACGGAGGCGACGCCCACCTCGTCGATGACCTCCTTGAGGCGCTCTCCCTTGAGCGAGAACAACCCCTGGAGCATGCCGGCGATCTCGTCGCTGGTGCGGTGCCGCACGGTCGCCATGCGCCACTCATCGTGGACCTGGCCACCGTCGATGACGCCGATGTGCGTCTGGGTGTTGCCGACGTCGACGACCAGCAGCACGTCATACCCCCAGGTCGAGGGCGAAGTCGATCCAGGGGGCGCGCGTGGTGAGCGCGCCGGCGGAGATGACGTCCACGCCGGCCTCGGCGAGCTCGCGGACGCGCTCGACCCGTACACCGCCGGAGACCTCGACGAGGGCGCGGCCGGCCACACGCTCCACGGCCGCGACCACGGTGGGCGTGTCCATATTGTCGAGCAGAACGATGGTGGCGCCGGCGGCCAGGGCCTCGTCCAGCTGCTCAAGCGTGTCGACCTCGACCTCGAGTGCGTGCAGGTGCGCCGCGCCGGCGCGCACGCGCACGATCGCGGCGGCGACGCCGCCGGCCGCCGCCACGTGGTTGTCCTTGACCATCACGCCGTCGAACAGGCCGAAACGGTGCGGCGTGCCGCCGCCGTCAACCACGGCCTGCTTCTCGAGGGCGCGCAGGCCCGGCGTGGTCTTGCGCGTCGCGGCGATGCGTGCCCTGGTGCCGACCGTCTCCGCCGCGTAGGTGGCCGTGAGCGTGGCCACGCCGCTCAGGCGGCAGAGGAAGTTGAGCGCGGTACGTTCGGCGGCGAGGATCGCCGCGAGCGGGCCGCGCAACTCGGCGATGGCATCTCCGGCCGTGAAGCGCTCGCCGTCGTGGATGAAGACCTCCACGGCGAGCGCCGCATCCACCTGGCGCGCCGTCTCCTCCAACGCGGCGATACCGGAGAGCACGCCCGCCTCGCGGGCGACCACGCGAGCAACCCCGTCGCCCTCGAACGCCGAGCCGGTGAGGTCGCCGTACCCGGCGAGGTCCTCACGCAGGGCGCGGCGTACGGCCACTTTGGCGGCCTCCCGGTAGCTGCGCGCGCTCATGACGCCTCCTCTTCCGGCGTACACGAGCGGGCCGTCGTAGGCAGACCGCTCATCCGGCCTCGCCCCGGCCGCGGTGCGGCGTCACCTTGCCGACGCCCTCCGTGCGCTCGTGCTCGGGCAGCCGCAGAGTGATGTGCGTGCGCCAGCGCTCGTCGTCCAGTTCGGGGAAGTCCTCGCGCAGGTGCACGCCGCGCGACTCCTCGCGCAGCAGCGCGCACTTGGCGATCTGCGTGCCCAGCGTGAGCATGTTGAGCAGTTCGTACTCGGGCTCGCCCATGTGCGCGAAGCGCAGCTCGGACGTCAGCTCGCCGAGCTCGTCCAGCGCGGCCTGCAGGTCGGCGGCGCGGCGCAGCACGCCGACCTTCTCCTGCATGACCGTGGTGAGCCGCTCTCGGGCGGCGGCCGCGTCGCTGCCGCGGCCGCTCGCGACCGCCTCCGGGATGTCGAAGCTGAGGCGGCGCACGTCTTCGCCCAGCCGCCCGATGTAGCGGTCCAGGTCGCGGACGACGCGGTCGCTGAACACGAGGCCCTCGAGCAGCGAGTTGCTGGCCAGCCGGTTGGCGCCGTGCACGCCGGTACTCGCCACCTCGCCGCTGGCGTACAGGCCGGGTACCGTGGTGCGGCCCCAGACGTCGGTCACCACGCCGCCGACGAAGTAGTGACACACCGGAGCCACGGGGACGAGCTCCGTCGCCAGGTCCAGTCCGTGCTCGAGCAGGCCCGCGGTCACGCTCGGGAACCTCTCCGCCAGATACACCGGCTCGAGGTGCGTCGCGTCGAGGTAGACGTGGTCCGAGTCTTCCTTGCGCATCTCGGCGACCATGCCACGCACGACGATGTCGCGCGAGGCGAGCTCGCCACGCGGGTCGACGTCGAGCATGAAGCGCTCCCCTGCCTCGTTGCGCAGGTACGCGCCCTCGCCGCGCAGGGCCTCGGTGATGAGCTGCACCGTCTGCTGCCCCGGCACGGCCAGGCCCGTGGGGTGGAACTGCACGAACTCGAGGTCGCGGATCGCGGCGCCGGCACGATAGGCCATAGCCACGCCGTCGCCGGTGGCCACGGCGGGGTTTGTCGTGCGCCCATACACCCGCCCGGCGCCGCCGGTGGCGAGCACGGTCACCATGGCGACGTTGAGCGTGAGCCCGCCGTCGGTCAGGTTGAGGGTGAGCGCGCCCACACAGCGGCCGTCCACGGTGAGCAGGTCGATGACGAACTCGTCCTCGTAGAGCTGCACCCGGCTGCCGACGCGGGCGGCCTCGGCCAGGGCGCTGGAGACCTCACTGCCGGTGGCGTCGCCGCCGGCGTGCACGATGCGCGGCAGCGAGTGGGCGCCCTCGCGCCCCAGCACGATCTGCCCGTCGACCTTGTCGAAGCGCGGGCAGATCTCCATGAGCTCGCGCACGCGGTCCGGACCCTCGTTGACCAGGACGCGCACGGCCTCCTCGTCGCAGAGCCCTGCGCCGGCCAGGAGGGTGTCGTCGAAGTGCAGGTCGGGGGAGTCGCCCTCGCCGATAGCGGCGGCGATGCCGCCCTGGGCGAGGAACGTGGTGGTCTCCTCGAAGGTGGACTTGGTGAGCAGGCCCACGCGCCAGCGGCGCGCGGCGCCGATGGCCGCGGTGAGGCCGGCGATGCCGCCGCCGAGCACGAGCACGTCGAAACTCCGGCGGTGCAGCGGCTCGCCGGAACTGCTGGCAACGTAGGGGCGGGTCATAGGACGCGCCTCAGCGCCGGCTCATCATCGGTCACCGCTCATCCTTCCGTGGCGTCGTACAGCCTCACCCGCTGGGTACGGGAGGTCGCCTCGCCCAGCCCGGCGACGTCGATGTCCGTCATGCCCTCGGCGTGTTCCCAGATCTCCGCCAGCGGCACGAGCACGAAGGCCCGCTTGACCATGCGCGGATGCGGGAGCGTGAGCGCGGGGTCGTCGGACTCGGCATCTTGGAAGAGCAGTATATCGATGTCGAGCGTGCGTGGCCCGAAGCGCAGCTCGCGGGTGCGTCCGTGCTCGCGTTCGATGCGCTGGCACTCGTGCAGCAGGTCCAGCGGCTGGAGGCCGGTGTCCAGGCACGCGACCTGGTTGAGGAACGCCTCCTGGTCGGGAAGCTCCTGCGGCGCCGTCTCGTAGATGCGGGAGACGGCGACGACGGTGGTGCCGGGCAGCGCCGAGAGCGCTTCGCGCGCGGCGCGCAGGTAGCCCACCCGGTCGCCGAGGTTCGAGCCGAGCGAGACGAACACGCGCTTGCTCACGAGGTGCGCACCACTTCGACCCGCGCCGCATGCACCGGCAGCGAGACCGGCGGCGCGATCTTGCTCACGGCCACCTCGACCAGCACCGGGTCAAACTCGTCCCAGAGCCCGTCGCAGAGCACCGTGGCGAGGCGCTCGAGCAGATGGAACTCACTGCCCTCGACGACGCCGCGCACGTAGTTCACGATCTTGCTGTAGTTGACGGTGTCGTCCAGGTCGTCGCTCTGGCCGGCGCCGCGCGGCTGCGGGTCCAGGCGCACGTCGATCGACAGCGTCTGACCTATGGCACGCTCCTCGGCGGTCACTCCGCAGCGCCCGCGCAGCTCTATCCCGTTGAGGATGATGGAAAGGGTCCGCGTCATCTGGGGCCTCCTTGCCCTCGGCCGCCGTCCCCGTCAGGGGGCGACGACACCCTCGCGCACGGCCAGCGCGATCCGCAGCGCCTCGAAGTTCGGTTTGACGTCATGCACTCTGAAGACGTGCGCCCCGGCCAGGTAGCCGATCACCGTCGTCGCCACCGTGCCGGTAGCGCGGCCGGCCGGCTCGGCGCCCAGGATGGCGCCCAGGAACCGTTTGCGCGAGGCGCCGAGCAGCACGGGCCGGCCGAGTGCGGTGAACCGGTCGAGGCCGTCCAGCAGCGCCAGGTTGTGGGCCACCGTCTTGCCGAACCCTATGCCGGGGTCCACCATGATCTGCTCCTCGCGCACGCCGCGCGCCAGCGCGAAGGCCATGCGCTCCTCGAGAAAGCCGAGCACCTCATCCACCACGTCGTCGTAGCGCGGGTCCTCCTGCATGGTCTTGGGCATGCCCTGCATGTGCATGAGGCAGACGGGGCACCCGGTCTCGGCCACGACGTCGACCAGCTCGTCGTCGAACCGCAGGGCGCTCACGTCGTTGATGAGCGCGGCGCCGGCGGCCAGCGTGCGGCGGGCGACGCCGGCCTTCATCGTGTCGACGGAGATCGGCACGCCGACACTGCCGGCGAGCGCCTCGACCACCGGCAGCACGCGGCGCAGCTCCTCATCCAGTGTGACCAGCTCGGAGCCCGGCCGCGTGGACTCGCCGCCGATGTCGACGATGGCGGCTCCCTCACGCACCAGCGTGAGGGCCTGCGCCAGGGCGTCGTCGGCGGCGAAGAACTGCCCGCCGTCCGAGAACGAATCGGGTGTGACATTGACGATCCCCATGACGGCGGGGAACTGGAGGTCGAGCGAGAAGGTCGGCGCAGCCGTCGACATCGGTGGGCGGCGCGTCGTCAGCGCTGGGCGTTGATGAGCGCGAACACCTCGGCCCGCGTGGCGTCGTTGCTCTGGATGAGGCCACGCACCGCGCTGGTGACCGTCTTGGCGCCCGGCGTACGCACGCCGCGCATGCTCATGCACAGGTGCTCGGCCTCGATGAGAACGAGCGCGCCCATGGGCCTGAGCGCAGTCTCGATGGCGTCGGCGACCTCGCTGGTGATGCGCTCCTGCAGCTGCGGCCTCGCCGCCACCTGGCGGACGACCCGCGCCAGCTTGCTGAGGCCGGCGATGTGGCCGTGGGCGCTCGGGATGTAGGCCACGTGCGCGACCCCGTGGAACGGCAGCAGGTGGTGCTCGCACATCGAGTAGAAGTCGATGTCCCGGATGAGCACCATCTCACGATGGTGGTCGCCGGGGATCGCCTTGAGCAGCTCGGCCGGGTCGGGCGCGTGGATGCCCGAGAAGATGTCCTCGTACATGTCCGCCACGCGCTGCGGGGTCTTGAGCAGTCCCGGCCTTTCGGGATCTTCGCCGATCCCCTCGAGGATCAGACGTACCCCCGCCTTGATCTTTTCCTGGTCCATGTGTCGCAGAGGGAGCGCGCCCGGAGGCTCAGGTCGCCTCAGGATTGACGGGGTTCACGTGCGCGGGCTTCGGGACGGGCGGCTGCTTGACGCGCTGCCGCTTCTCGGGCTCGGGCGGACCACCGGCCAGCCGCTGGCGCTCCTTCTCGTCCCGCTCGCGGAAGACGTCTGATTCGGGCACGCCGTCGACCAGCGCCGCGAACTCGTCCGCGTCGATGGTCTCTCGCACGACGAGGATCTTGCTGATGCGGTCGAGTTGCTCGCGCTTCTCGGCAAGCAGGTCCTTGGCGCGCTGGTGCGCGTCCTCGATGATGCGCCGGATCTCGTCGTCGATCTGCCTTGCGACCTCGTCCGAGTAATCGGCCTGCGCCTGGAACTCGCGACCCAGGAACGGCTGCGCCTGGTCGTGGCCGAGCGTGCGCGGGCCGAGTTCCTCGCTCATGCCGTAGCGCATGATCATCTGTTTGGCCATGGCCGTGGCCTTCTCGAGATCGTTGGCCGCGCCCGTGGTGATCTCGCCGAACACGACCTCCTCGGCGGCGCGGCCGCCGAGGGTCATGGCGAGCGTGTCCATGAGTTCCTGCTTGGTGGTCAGGAACTTGTCCTCGGTGGGCAGCGAGATGGTGAACCCGAGCGCCTGGCCACGGCTGACCACGGAGATCTTGTGCACCGGGTCGGTGTACTCGAGGAAGTGGCCGACCAGGGCGTGGCCCATCTCGTGGTACGCCGTGATGGCCTTTTCCTTCTCGCTGATGATGCGCGTCTTCTTCTCCGGGCCGGCCAGGACGCGCATGATGCCCTCTTCGAGCTCGGTCATGCCGATGAGTTTCTTGCCGTGGCGCGCCGCGAGGAGCGCCGCCTCGTTGACGAGGTTGGCGAGGTCGGCGCCGGTGAAGCCCGGCGTCTGCGCGGCCAGCGCGTCGAGGTCGATGTCCTTGTCGATCGGCTTACCACGCGAGTGGACCTCAAGGATCTGCTTACGGCCCGGGCGGTCCGGACGGTCGACCACGATCTGCCGGTCGAAGCGGCCCGGGCGCAGCAGCGCCGGGTCAAGGATATCCGGGCGGTTGGTGGCGGCGATGAGGATGATGTTGTCCTTCATCTCGAAGCCGTCCATCTCGACGAGCAGCTGGTTGAGGGTCTGCTCGCGCTCGTCGTGGCCGCCGCCGAGGCCGGCGCCGCGATGGCGGCCGACCGCATCGATCTCGTCCACGAAGATGATGCAGGGCGCGTTCTGCTTGGCCTGCTCGAAGAGGTCACGCACGCGCGAGGCGCCGACGCCGACGAACATCTCGACGAAGTCGGAACCGCTGATGCTGAAGAACGGGACGCCCGCCTCGCCGGCGACGGCACGCGCGAGCAGCGTCTTGCCGGTTCCAGGCGGGCCGTACAGCAGCACGCCCTTGGGGATCCGGGCGCCGAGTTGCTGGAACTTCTTGGGGTTCTCGAGGAACTCCTTGATCTCGTAGAGCTCCTCGACCGCCTCTTCGGCGCCGGCGACGTCCTTGAACGTCACCTTGGGCGAGTCGACGCTGACGCGCTTGGCGCGGCTCTTGCCGAAGCTCATGACCTTGGAGCCGCCGCCCTGCATCTGGTTCATGATGAAGAACCAGAACCCGATGATGAGCAGGATGGGCAAGATCGTGAACAGGGCGCTCGACCACCAGGAGCTCTTGGGGCTCGTGGCGTCGTAGGACACGTTGTACTGGTTGAGGAACGTGGTGGTGGCCGCGGGGTCGGTGTACGCGACGGTGTACGTCACAGACTCCTTGTCGTTCACCGGCTTGAGCGTGACCTCCATGGTCTGGTCCTTGACGTTCATCACCACGCCCTGGACGTTGCCGTTGACGACGTCCTGGGTGAAGGACGGCTGGATGTCGGCCGCCTTGGGTGGCGTGACCGTACCCTCGGACACGTTGACCGCCGGATCGTTGGTCTTGATCTCTTGAGGCGTGAGTGACGGCTCGGTGATGCCGGTCACGTAGTACTGCTGCCCACCGATCTGGGTGACCTTGGCCGTCGATGGGTCGCTGCTGCTGAACACGATCGACTGGATGAACGCGTTCTGCAGGTCGTTCTGCAGCACGGTCTGACTGGTGACGAACGGCGCCGCGTAGATCGCCTTCGGCGTCGCGGGCGTACGGTTGTTGGAGATGACCCATTCGATGAACATCGCCACGATGATGACGATGAGGATGGGGAACAGCGCGCTGCGGATGAATCTGCTCAACGTGACCCTTCTTGACGGGGATGGTCCCCGGAGAGCTCATGCTGGCTGATATGCCTGCAAATCAGAGCGTCCGGTGACGCTAACATACCCTCACGACTACAGCAAAGAACCCGCTTGGTCGAGAATCTCGTCGGCAGCCTCCTGCGTGAGGACGCCGATGTAGTCGAGAGTGCGGAAATGGTCGGCGAGGTCGAGGCCGTAGCCGACCACGAACTTGTCGGGGATCTCGAAGCCGACGTACTTGCACGGGATCTCCGTGCGCCGGCGCGACGGTTTGGTGAGCAGCGCGCAGATCTCGAGCGAGGCCGGCTTGCGGCTGCGCAGGTTCTTGAGCAGGTAGCTCAGCGTGAGGCCCGAGTCGATGATGTCCTCGACGATGAGCACGTCCCGGCCGGCGATCTCGAGATCGAGGTCCTTGAGGATGCGCACCACGCCGGACGAGTCCGTCGACGAGCCGTAGCTCGAGACGGCCATGAAGTCGAGGGCCACCGGGACGTCGATGCGCCGCGCCAGGTCGGCCATGAAGAACACCGCCCCCTTGAGCACACCCACGAGGAGGATCTCCTTGCCCTCGTAGTCCCGGGTGATCTGGGTGGCGAGTTCGTCGATACGGGTGGCCAGAGCCTCCCGGTCGACGAGCACTTCCTCAATCGGCACGTTCACGTTCCCTCCTGGACTACGTGCACTGTCAAAAGACTACTGTGGGGCACCCGGTAGCTGTGCGCAACCCTGCCGGGGGGCGCGGCGGGGCCGCCGACCCAGGCCGCCGCGCCGTCCACGTCGAGCACCACGGCGCGGGGACGCAGGGACGCAGGCACCCGGGCGGCGGCGAGAAAGCGCGCTACCGTGGTCTCCTCGCCGAGACCTGACGGGGCGAAACGCTCGCCGCGGCGGGGGTGCCGCAGGGTCACGCGCCGGGGCACCGCGGAGACGCCGGCGAAGGCCTCTCCGGCCAACGCTGCCCGGCGGTCGAAGGCCGCGCCGGGCAGCAGGCGCAGGCGCCAGCGGCCGCCACAGAACCCGGCCGCGACGCCGGCCGCGCCGGCCGCCTCCAGAGCCGCTCCGTCCACCGCGACCGGCGCGCACTCGTGCGGCGGTGCGCCCGGGCGCACGTGCAGCAGGCCGCGCTCGCGCACCGCGACCAGGCCGCGACCCAGGTCGGCGCGCCCGGCGTCGTCCTGGCGCGCCGCGAGCTTCAGGAGCGCCTGCACCAGAGCGCGCTCGACGAGCGCGTCGCCGCCCATCGCGTCGCGCACTACCTCATGCAGCACGAGCGCGCGCAGCGCCTCAGGCTCGGCCGCCAGCGCGGCCACGTCCACGGCCGCGAACTCACCCGGCGCCGGCGGGCGCAGCACCCGCGCCCGCGCCTCGGCGGTGACGGCGGCCAGCATGTCGGTCTGGGCCGCGGCGAGCTCGGCGCCGGCCGCAAGCGTCTCCGTGAGGCGGGGATTCAGCGCCTCGAGCAGCGGCAGGACCTCTAGGCGCAGCCGGTTGCGCGCGTACACGCTCGACGCGTTGCTGACGTCCTCCCCGTACTCGACGCCGGCGAGCCGGCAGTACTCGCGGACTTCCCCGGCGCCCAGCCCGAGCAGCGGCCGCGCCACGTCCCCGTCCCGCGGCCGCATGCCGGCCAAGCCTCGCGGCGAGGCATACTTGACGAGCCGATACACGACGGTCTCGGCCTGGTCGTCGCGGTTGTGCGCAGTCACCAGCACGTCGCAAGCGTGCCCGGCGGCCACGTCGCGGGCACGGGCGTACCGGTACTCGCGCGCCCGCGCCTGGAAGTCGGAGCCTGTGAGCGCGCCGTGGAGGCGCTCGACGTACAGTGGCACGCCGGCGGCTGCACAGGCGCGCTCGACGATGCCCCGGTCGCGGTCCGACCCGGCGCCGCGCAGACCGTAGTCCACGTGGAAGGCCGCGAGGGTCAGACCGAGGTCGAGGCAGCAGTCGGCGGCGGCGAGCAGCGAGAGCAGCGCCATGGAGTCTGCGCCGCCGGAGAGCATCAGGAGGGCGTGCTCGCCCGCGTGCAGTGCTCCGGTACGCGTGAGGTCGTCCTCCACACGGCGCCGGAGCCTGAGACACGCGGAGGGCAGACGCGTCACTACGAGATCCTCAGAACGAGAGGACGCGCTCGCAGCGCACGGTGGCTTCGGCGAGGTCGTGGATGGTCGCCACGCGTGCGTGCGCGACCAATTCAGCCTCGGTGAGCCCACGGGTCGTGCAGCAGGTGCCGCAGCAACTGACGTCCACGCCCTTCTCGAGCAGCGCGGCGAGCATGTGCTCGAGCGACACGTGGGCGCCGCGCGGGTCCTGGCCGGCGCGCGCGGCGTTCACCGCGTCGCCCATGAGGAAGACCTCGACGTGCTGGTCGCGCACCGCGAGCGCGTCCGCGAGGCGGAACGCGTTGTACGGTCCCTCGCTCCCGTAGGGCGGGGTGTTGACCACCAGCAGCACCGACATGTCAAGCCTCCTTGCGAGCCGGCGCCGCGGCGCCGGGGGTGCGACGAGCATAACAGAGGCCGGGGCGCCGGCAGGACCGCCGGAGGCGGCTTCACCGGCGCCCCGGCCCCGTGTGGCCGAGCCGCTGTGGCGAGGGCTACTCCGTAGCCTCGCCCGGGCCCTCGATCTTGTCGCGCTGGTCCACCTTGACCTCGAGCAGGTAGCGATAGGCCAAGCCGCCCAGGATGCCACCGACGATCGGGAACACGATGAACACCCAGAGCTGGCTGAGCGCCCAGCCGCGCACGAAAAGCGCCGGGGCGAGCGAACGGGCGGGGTTCACCGAGGTGTTGTCCACCGGGATCGCGATCAGGTGGATGAGCGTCAGTGTGAGGCCGACGGCCAGCGGTGCAAGGCCGACCGGCGCTCGGCGGTCCGTGACGCCGTGGATGACGAGTACGAAGACAAGGGTGAGGAGGATCTCGATGACGATGGCCGCCGCGAGGCTGTACCCGGCCGGCGAGTGCGCGCCGTAGCCGTTCGCGGCGAAGCCGTCGGACAGACTGAAGCCTGCCTTACCGCTCGCGACCACGTAGAGCACGGCGCTCGCGCAGATGGCGCCGATCACCTGGGCGACGATGTAGATCGCGACCTTGCCGCCCGGGAACCTCCCGCCGGCCCACAGGCCGATGGTGATCGCCGGGTTGAAGTGCGCTCCGGAGATGTGGCCGACGGCATAGGCCATGGTCACCACGGTGAGCCCAAACGCGAGCGCCACGCCGAGCCAGCCGATACCGCTGTTGCCCACCGAGGCCGCAAGTACGGCGGCGCCGGTACCCCCGAAGACGAGCCAGAAGGTGCCGAAGAACTCAGCCACCGCGGCTTTGCCTGTGTTCATATCCACCACTTCTTGACGTTATCTACTATCGACGCGGTGGTTACCGGATGCACCGCGATTCACACCCGGCGGCCGCGTCACGCGGCATCCCGCTCGTGCCGACGAGCCCCGAAACAAGAAAGGCGCCCGAGAGGGCACCCAGAGAAGAAGATGGTAGCGGGGGCAGGATTCGAACCTGCGACCTTCGGGTTATGAGCCCGACGAGCTACCGGACTGCTCCACCCCGCGACGTTGGACGACAGATTGTATACGTAGCGACACTCGATTGTAAAGTTACCCGGCAGGGACCCTCCTCACGCGCGGCGTAAAGGGCAGGCGGGATGTTCCGATACACTTCTTTGATGATGGTCGGGCTCAGGGGGACAGGCAAGGGGCACTCCAGGCGGTCGGCGGCGCTCGCCGCCGGTCTTGCCGCGTGCGTGCTCACCATCCTGGTGCTGGGCGCGGCCCTCGTGCCCGCCGCCGCGCCAGCCTCTCCCTCCGTGGACGACCTCGAATCCCAGGCGGACTCCGTGCGCCGCGAGGTCGCGCGGCTCGACCACCGCGCCGAGGTGCTCACCGAGAAATACGACGCGGCACGCGCGGCGCTCGACGCGCTCAACATCCGCCTCGGGCAGACGCGCGCCGACCTCGAGCGCTCGAGGGCGCAGCTCGACGCGGCCCAGGCGCTGCGCAACGAGCGGCTCGTGACCATGTACAAGAGCGACGACTACGACCTGCTCGACGTCCTCTTCAACCTCGACGACCTCGGAGACGCCGGCACCCAGCTGGGCTACTTCCGCGCGATCGACAAGGCCGACCAGGACACGGTCACCCGTATCACGGCCATGCAGAAGCAGATCCAGAGGCTCACTCGGCAGGCCGAGGACGACCGCGCCGACGCGCTCAAGCGGGAGATGGGCCTGCGCGAGCAGCAGGCCGCCATCGAGGACGAGCTCGGCGCGCGTCAGCAGTTGCTCACCGACCTCGACGCGCAGGTCAAGAAGCTGCTCGCGCAGCAAGCCAGGCTCGACGCCACCGCGTCCGCCCGCCTGGCCAGGGCCGCCGGCGTGGACATGGCCACCATCCACGGCACGCCGGCCCAGATCGCCGTGGTCAAGGAGACGATGAAGTACCTCGGCATCCCCTACGTGTGGGCCGGGGCGACGCCCTCGGGCGGGTTCGACTGCTCGGGCCTGGTGCTCTACGTGTACGCCAAGTTCGGCATCCAGTTCCCGCACGGCGCCACCATGCAGGCGCACATGGGCCACCCCGTGCCCATGCCGCAGGCCCAGCCGGGCGACCTGGTCTTCTTCGGCTATCCGGCCTTCTACCACCACGTCGGCATCTACATCGGCAACGGCCTGTTCATCGAGGCGCCGCACACCGGCGACGTCGTCAAGGTGAGCGTGCTGGCCGGCCGCGGCTGCGCGCTCGTCTGCCGCTACTCGCTCCGCATGCCTTGACCCCGGTGCTGACGACGGACTGTCGCCGTCCGGCTCGACGCGGTACACTCCGGGCATGCCTTGGTACGTAGTACTCATCGTTGCTCTGGTCAGCGTCGCGTTCGTGGTGGCCGTGCTCGTCTCGGTCGGCCTCAAGGGCTGGCGCGTCGCCAAGCACGCCGCAGGCGTGTCGAGCCGCGTCACGCCCCTGGTCGACGGGCTCACCCGCAGGAGCGACGAGATCACGAACGCCGTGGAGCACCTCTCCGCCGACGCGGAGCAGCTCAACGAGAGCATCGCCAGCATGCAGCGGTCGCTGGCGCGTCTGCAAGCCATCGGCAAGATGGTCAACGACGCCCTGCGCCCGTTCTACGTCATCTCCGGCTGGCTCTCCGGCGAGCGCGAGTGGGGCGGCTTGGGCTACTGAGTCTGTGACATCCGAGGCGGGCGGCGCAGCTGCCCCCGCCCGAACGCGGACGGGCCCGGGACTCTCCTCGCGAGGTTCCCGGGCCCGTCCGCGTCTGCCGCCCGCCGCGGTACCTCCGGCGGGCGGCCCGTCTGCTCTAGTCCTCGAGCGGCGGCAGGTCCCCCCAGCCGCGCAGGGCGTAGTAGTCCTCGAGCATGGAGACCATCTCCTCCTGCGGGAAGGTCAGGGCTCCCTCGTCCTCCATGGGCTTGTCGGTGACCCACTCGGGCAGCTTCTCGGTCTGACGGCCGATGCCGCGCGCCGCGTTGAAATCGTGCGTCATGGTGATGATGCGGTTGGCGATCCCGTGCAGGTCGTCCTCGGTGTAGTCGGTGCCGCTGACGGCGTTGACGACCGCCGTGATGTACGGCCACTGCACCAGGTCGCGGTAGAAGCGGCAGTAGACCAGCGTGTCCATGATGGTCAGGCGGTCTTCCCAGTCCACGTACACCGGCGGCTTGTCGGCGGTCTCGCCGAAGGTCGTGACGCCCATGAGCTCCGGCTTGTACATGGTGGCGCGCAGGTGGCAGGCGCCGCGGGCGGTGGTCGCGAACCCCAGGCCCATGCCCTTCATCTTGCGCGGCTCGTAGCCGGCAGGCGTCATGCCCTTCGCGTGTACCACGAGGTCCTCGAGGCCGTACTCGCTGGCCACTGCGGCCGCGCCCTCAGCCCACAGGTCGCCTATGCCCTCGCGCAAGCAGAGCTTCTCCAGGAAGGCGCCGACGCCGACAGGGTCGTTCCAGCCGATCTTCTCGTCGATGAGGCCGCGCTCGGCGCACTCGATGGCGAGCGCGCAGAGATTGCCGGCGTCCATGGTGTCGACGCCGAGGCGGTCGCAGATGTCGTTGAGCCACATGATCTCGGAGAAATCGGTGATCTCGCAGAGGCCGCCGAACACGTAGGCGGTCTCGTACTCCGGACCCTCGACCTCGAGCCCCTTGTGCCGGCCCTCGAAGACGAAGTTGTGCTTGACGCACTTCATGACGCACGGCGGACACATCTCGTTGCGGGTGCCGTGCTCGGCGAGCATGGTCTCCACGGTGATGCGCTCGAAGCCCTCGAGCGTACCCTTGCGCCAGTAGCGCGTGGGGAACGCATTGGCGCCGTTCATGATGCGCACCATGTTGAGGGTGCCGCCGCGCTGGTAGGCGGCCACGCCCGCGTCGTCCTTGCAGCGGTCGACGAGGTCGCGCACGACGGCCTTGAAGTCGTCCGGCCGGGCCACCTGCACCTTCTTCTCGCCATGCCAAGCGATGCCCTTGAGGTTCTTGGAGCCGTAGACGGCGCCCGGGCCGCCGCGGCCGAGCTGGTGCCAGTAGTTGTTGTTGACGCAGGCGAACTTGACCAGCTTCTCGCCCGCCGGCCCGATGACGCAGGCCTGGGCCTTCTTGTTCCCGGTACGCGCGATGATCTCGTCCTCGGCCTTGAAGGCGTCCATACCCCAGAGGTCGGAGGCGTCGTGGAACCGCGCGCCCTCCTCGCTGATCTCCAGGTAGACGGGCGCGTCGGCCTTGCCCTCGACGATGACCACCTTATAGCCCGTACGCGCGAACTGAGGCGTGAGGTTGCCGCCCGAGTAGCACTCGCCGTAGCCGCCGGTGAGCGGCGAGGCGAAGTACAGGGCGTAGCGGTTGCTGCCGAACATCGGCGTCCCGCCCATTGGACCGACGACGAAGATCAGCTTGTTCTCCGGACTCAGTGGATCGACCTCGGGCGCGACCTCCTGGATGAGGTAGTGCGTGCCGATGCCCTTGCCGCCGATGAGCTCCTTGATGAGCTGCGGCGGGACCGTCTCCTCCGAGGTTGTACACGTGGAGAGATCGATACGTAGTAGATCGCCCATTCATGCTCCTTCGTGCCGTGAAACAGACACCGCCCCGGCACTCCTCCCGATGCGCCGCGGCCACCCCTGGTCGGCGGAGCCCACCGTGGCGGGGCGTCACGCACCCCGAACGGAAGGAGCCGCGCCCGGACCTTGCGTCCGTGCGCGGCTCCATTCAATCAGCTTGGCTCAGCAGCGGCCAGTGGCCGCTGCGTAACCCAATGCTGGCTCAGGCGAGCACTTTGTCCAGCGGCGTGTACTTCATCTTGTGAGCCTCGGCCACCGACGGGATGGTGAGCTTGCCACGGTACACGTTGACGCCGAGGGCGAGGGCCGCGTCGTCCTTGACGGCCTGCTCGAAGCCCTTGTTGGCGATCGCGAGGCCGTAGGGCAGGGTCGCGCCGGCCAGCGCCATCGTGGAGGTACGGGCCACGGCGCCAGGCATGTTGGCGACGCAGTAGTGGATCACGCCGTCGACCACATACGTGGGATCGGTGTGCGTGGTGGGCTTGGAGGTCTCGAAGCAGCCGCCCTGGTCGATGGCGACGTCGACGATCACGCAGCCCGGCATCATGGTCTTGAGCATACTCTTCTTGATCAGGTGCGGAGCCTGCGCGCCACCGGGGAGGAGGACGCCGCCGACGACGATGTCGGCGTCGACGATCTGCTCGGCGATCGCGGCCTGGGTGGAGAGCACGGTCTCGACGGCGCCACCGAAGACGTCGTCGAGATAGGTGAGGCGGGGTGCGTAGCTGTCCATGATGACCGTGCGCGCGCCCATGCCGACGGCGACCTTCGCCGCGTTGGTGCCCACGGTGCCGCCGCCGATGACGACGACCTTGGCCTTAGGTACGCCGGTCACGCCGCCGATGAGGACACCGCGGCCGCCGTTGTTCTTCTGCAGGTGCGTGGCGCCAGCCTGGATGGCCAGCTTGCCGGCGACTTCACTCATCGGGAAGAGGAGCGGGTGCGCGCCGTTGGTGAGCTCGACGGTCTCGAACGCGATACCGCGGATGTCGGCCTTGAGCATGCCCTTGGTGAGGTCCTTGGCGTACGCGGCGGCGAGGTGCAGGTACGTGTAGAGGATCTGACCCGGCTTGAACATCGGCCACTCTTCCGGGAGCGGCTCCTTGACCTTGTAGATCATGTCGGCCTTGGCGAAGACGTCCTTCACCGGAGCAAGGGTCGCGCCGGCGGCCTCGTACTCTTTGTCGCTGAAGCCCGAGCCGAGGCCGGCGCCGGCCTCGACGATGACCGTGTGGCCCGCGGCCACGAAGTCCTTGACGCCGTTCGGCGTCATTCCGACGCGGTACTCCTCGTTCTTGATCTCCTTGGGACAACCGACGATCATGACTCCTCCTCGCTACTCATCCCATTCATGGGCTCATGCACGGATGTGCACATCGCTGTACGCGATTCGGCAGTCTACCAACAACCATCGGCCCAGAAAAGCCCAAAAAGCAAAGAAAGCGCCCACTACTGAACGAAGGCACTGTCCCAAGCGGCTCAGACCCCGTGCCGCCTCTGGACCATACCAGGGGCTCTCCGCTATCGTAGGCACAGGGTCTGAGTGGAGGGGGGCCGGCGCGTGACCGATCGGGGCATCCAGGAGAGCATCGCGGCTGTCGCCGCTCGGCTCGGCGGCACCGTGGGGGTCGCGGCACGCAACCTTGCCAGTGGCGCCGAGGTTCACCACAACGCCGACGACCTCTACCCCATGGCCAGCTGCTTCAAGATCCCGGCGATGGTGGAAGTCATGCGCCGGGTCGACGCCGGTACTCTCCGCCTCGACGACCGGCTCACGCTCACCGAGGCCGACAAGAGCCCCGGCAGCACGCTGATCCACTGCCACGAGGGGCTGCGGCCCAGCGTGCGCGACCTCCTCTACCTGATGATCACGCTGAGCGACAACACCGCCACCGACATGCTGTGGCGGCTGGTCGGCCTCGGCTCCGTCAACGAGACCATGCGCGGCCTCGGCCTCGAGACGATCGACTGCTTCATGCCCGACCGGGAGTACTTCCTCATCGAGTCCGGCGCCGGCGAGGAGTGGGCCGGCCTGAGCGGGCCGCAGATCGTCGCCCGATGGCGGGAGCTCGAGGCCCGCGGCGAGTACGAGGAGGCGCTCCGCCGCGTCCTCGAGGAGAACGCGCGGCTGAGCGGCGCGGGATTCCTGCACCTCTACGAGCGCCGCTGGGGGCGCGACGAGTCGCTCGGCTACGACGACTCGTTCGCCGTCGACCAGGCACTCGACAACATGGGGTCGCCGCGCGACATGGCCGCGCTGCTCGCGATGATCGTGCAGCACCAGTGCGCCACGGCGCCGTCGTGCCAGCTGATGCTCGAGGTCCTCGCACAGCAGGAGTGGCGCGAGAAGATCCCCGCCGGCCTGCCCGACGGCCTGCTGGTAGCCAACAAGACCGGCGGCGTGAGCGGCACCAGCAACGACGCCGCAATCGTCTTCACACCCTGCGGGGCACCACTGGTCATGGTCGTCTTCTGGAAAGGCCTGACGTACGCGGCCAAGCAGCAGGCCGACGCGGCGATCGCGGAGATCGCCGCCGTGCTGTACGAGCACCTCGGGGAGCCGGCGTGAAGCTCGCCGGCGCACGGGTGCTCGTGGTCGGCGGCGTCCGCCGCCTGGGACGCGCCGTCGCGCTCGACCTCGCCGCCCACGGCGCCGCGCTCGCTATCTCGACTCGCGCGCGCACGAGCGAGGCGGACGCCCAGCTCGAGGCGCTGCTCGCGGCGGGAGCGCCGGCGGCCCACCTCGTCGAGGGCGACGTGCAGGCCGCCTCTGCGGCCGCCGCCCTCGTCGCGGACGCCGCGGCCGCGCTGGGCGGCCTCGACGCGCTCGTCTTCGCGGCCAGCGGTCCGTTCGTGCCGCGGCAGCCGGAGGAGATCGACGAGGCGATGTGGGACGCCTCCCTGGACACCATCGCCAAGGGCTTCTTTTTCACGGCCTGCGCCGCCCGCGAACGCCTGGCCACGGGCGGCGTCGTCGTCGCGCTCACCGACTTCCTGGGCCTGCAGCCGTGGGCCATGTTCGCCGCCCACGGCGCCGCCAAGGCGGCCGAGATCCACCTCGTCAAGGAACTCGCGCGCGCGTGGGCGCCGGCCGGCGTGCGTGTCTGCGGCGTGGCCCCCGGGCCGGTGGACCTGGACGACGACGAGCACCGCGCGGCCACGCTCCGAGCCGCCGCGCGCGTGGCCACCGAGCGCCTCGTCTCGCCCGCCGACATCGGCGCAGCCGTGCGCTTCTGCCTGGAGACCGAGGGGCTGACGGGCGCCAACATCGCCGTCGACAACGGCTCGCTGGTCACGTCGTGAGGTGAGAAGAGCCGGCCGGCGCAGCGGGACCGGGGGGGTCAAGCGGTAGCCGGCTTGCCCTTTTTGGACTGGTCGATGAGCTCCTTGGCCTTGAGCGCCAGCCAGAACTCCATGCGGTCCTGCGACTGGTTGAGGTCACGGCCGGTGATCTCCTCCACACGCTTCATGCGGTAGCGCAGCGTGTGGCGGTGGACGTAGAGCTTCTCCGCCGCGTCGCCCCAGTGGCCGTTGGCCTCCAGGAAGCAGGCGAGGCTCTTGACCAGGTCGCTCGAGTTCTGCTCGTCGTACTCCTGCAGCTTGCCGAGCACGCTGTCGTAGAAGACCTCCAGGGACAGCGTGTCCTGCAGCCCGAGCAGCAGGCCGTAGGAGCCGAGGTCGTCGAAGCTGGCGATGACCCTGGACTCGCCCTTGAGCCTGCGGATCTTGATGGCGTAGCTCGCCTCGTAGTAGCTCTGGCGCAGGTCGATGAGCTGGCGGTGCGGACGGCCGATGCCGATGGACACGGAGATCTCGGGCAGCATCTCGACGATGACCGCCTGCAGTTCGCCGGCCATCTTGATGATCTCGTGCGTGTCCATCTTGCCGGGCTGCACGAGGATGACGACCGAGTCGCTGCGCGACGCGCTGATGCACAGGACATCGTGCCTGGCCATGAACTCGTCCACGCTCCAGTGCAGCCGCTCCTTGACCTCCTGGGCCGCCTCGGCGCCGGAACCGTCGCCCTGGTCGTCGATGTCGGCCAGTACGATGAGGTGCGGCGACTGCGGGTCGAGCCCGAAGAAGGCGAGTCGGCGGGCGATCTCCTCCTCGTAGAGGTCGCTGGCGATGAGCTCGTCGAAGAAGTCGCCGGCGAGTCGCTTCTCGGTCTCGGCCACGGCCTTCTTCTTGACCAACTCGAGCGCCGTGACGGTGACCACGTTGTGCAGGATGATGCGGTCGTACTCGCTGAAGTCGCCGCTGTCCTTGACCACGGCGAGGAACGCGCCGATACGGTGCGACGCGACCACGGGGTACACCTGGACCCCCGAGCCCACGCCCTCCATAGAGAGGGCGAATTTCTGGCGGTCGGCGCGGCGGTCGCTGATCATGCGCCAAAGATCGGCGATGAGCTCCGCGCCCAGGTGACGGCGGTACGCCACCTCGCAGAGCACGACGCCGTGGAAGTCGAAGAGTACGGCGGAGCAGCCGACCAGGGCCGAGAGCGTCGAGAGGATGGCCTCAAGGCCCTTCTCCTCCAGCACGATCTTGGTGAGCTTCTCGTGCACGGCGAGGCTGCGCTGCAGCAGCGAGTACTGCTCGTTGACGATCTTGGACGCAACGGCCTCGGTGATGGCGATGAACGGCACGTGGTAGGGCACCTCGAACAGCGGGAACTCGTACTCCTCCGCGACCTTGACGATGGCCCGCGGCGCCTTGTCGAAGCTGAACCCGGTGCCGAACCCGAGGCCGGAGATGTTGTGGTCGATGAGGCGCTTGATCTGCGCCACCTGCTGCTCTTCCGTGCCGACGAACCCGTAGCCGGTGGTGAGGAGGAGCTCGCCGCCCTTGAGCCACTTGGTGGGGTCCGGCACCTCGGTGATGTGGACCCAGCGGACCGGGTTGCTGGTGGACTTGCCGCCGGCCAGGAGTTTCAGGTTGAGCTCGGGGATCTCGAGGATGTCCTGTATCGTGATCATCGCCGGGATTCTACACGATGTCCAAGTCCAGAGCGAGAGGACAGGACCTCAATACCGGGCGGATTTTGTACATGCTGGCAGGACCGCAGAGGCGCGCGCCGGGCCCGCGCACCCGTCAGGTGCGCGTGAGCACGCGCCCGGGCAGCTCGCCGGTGACCTCGCCGTCGTCCAGCACCGGCACGCCGTTGACCACCACGAGGTCCATCCCCTCGGGCGAGCCGTGCGGGATGTTCTCGAACGGGAACGCGTGCGGGTACAGGTTGGTGGCGCGGTCGTGAACGCGGTCGAGGTCGAAGACGACGAGGTCCGCCTTGAGCCCGGGGCGCAGCGCGCCGCGGTCGAACAGGCGGAACCGCTGCGCCGGGAAGGAGGTCATCTTGCGAACGGCCTCCTCGAGGCGCAGCACCGGCTCTTCGCGCACGTAGCGCTCGAGCACGCCCGGGTACTCCCCGTAGCTGCACGGCCAGTACACGGAGGGGTCGTCCAGCTGCTCCGGCGGCTGCATGACGAGCCCGTCCGACGAGATCATGGCGATGGGGCTCTGCAGCAGCGCCCGGATGTTCTTCTCCTCGATGTAGTCGAAGAGCCCGATGATGTCGTCGTCCTCCTCGACGATGAGGTCGAGGAAGGTGTCGAAGGCGTCGGCGCCGCGCCGGGCGGCGATGTCGGCGACGGAGCGGCCGCGCAGCTCCGGGTGGCGGCCGGCGTGGAACACCACGATGCGCTCGAAGCGGCCGTGCCGCACCAGACCGGCGTAACCGGCGCCGGGCAGCGTGTCCTCCTCGATCTCCCGGCGGAGGGCCACGCGCGCCTCCGGGTCCGAGAGTAGCGCGATCAGCGCGTCGTGGTCCAGGTCGAGCACCGGCTGCGGCAGCGCCCGCGAGAGACGCGGCGCCAGGTCGGTGTGCACGTCGTTGTCGGTGGTCACGTCGAGGCCGTCGCGGCGGGCCCGCTCGATGAGACCGAGGTTGGCCGCCGCGTCCTCAGGCGCGCCCCACTTGGGCGCGTTGTGCGACACCTCCACGGGGCAGCCCGCGGCGCGCCCCAGCTCGAGAGCCTCGGCGACAGCCTGAAGGATGGTCTCGCGCTCGCCGCGCACGTGCGACGTGTAGATGCCCTGGTGCCGCGCGACCACCCGGCAGAGCCGCAGCAGCTCCTCCGTGCTCGCGAAGCAGCCCGGCGGGTACACCAGACCGCTGGACATACCGTGCGCGCCGGCGCGCATGCTGGCGTCCAGCAGCCGCTCCATGCGCGCCAGCTCGCGCTCGGTCACGGCCCGCTCGGCGAAGCCCGCCACGGCGAGCCGCAGCGCGCCGTGGCCGACGAGCGGCACGAGGTTGATGGCGTGGCCGCCGCGGCGCAGCGCGGCCAGGTACTGGCCGAACGTGCGCCAGTCCCAGGCCACGTGCTCCAGCCCCCACGCGTAGTGCGCCCAGTTGTGCACCGCGTCCACGCGGTGCTTCTCCGTCAGCGGCGCCGCCGACATGCCGCAGTTGCCGATGACCTGCGTGGTGACGCCCTGCCGCACGGCCGTCTCCGCGCGCGGGTGCAGCAGGATGGTCAGGTCCGAGTGCGTGTGCGGGTCGATGAAGCCGGGTGTGACGTAGCGGTCGGCGGCGTCGACGACGCGCCGGCCGCGCAGCGTGCCCGGCGCGCCGACGGCCGCGATGCGGCCGCCGCGGATGCCGACGTCGCCGCGGTACCAGGGATTGCCGCAGCCGTCGACGATGCGCCCGTTGGCGACGACCAGGTCGTGGACCATCAGGCGTCGCCCATCTCGAACACCTGGTACTCGTTCTCGCAAGGCGGCCCGGCGCACGCGTACATGCGCCGCTCGTCCAAGTCGCAGATGAGGCTGCCGACGGTCATGCCCTGGTCGGCCGGCGGCAGCGCGAGGTCAGGGTGGCCGCAGATGCAGTCGTCGGGAGACGGGTCATGCACGCGCAGCACGCGGGCGACGAGGTCCACAGGGTCGTCGCCGGCCGCGAGGCCCTGGGCCAGCATCCGCTCCGCCGTGGCGAGCCGCACCTCCGACTCCCCTCCCCCGTACCCCTCATAGGCCTGCATCGCCGGCGAGACGTAGTGGTTGGAGTGCGCCATGAAGCCGGCCGCGGTGTGGTCGGCCAGGTCGAACGCGGTGGCCGAGGTCTCGAGGTCCCACAGCCGGCCGCCGGTGTCGGCGAAGAACTGGTTGGTGCCACGGGCGCGGGCGGCCAGCAGGCCCCTGTCCCGCGCCTCCTCGATCGTGCGCGCGTCCAGCGAGGACCGGCGCACGAACACGTTGGGCACGCCGACGCGGTTGTCGGTGGAGTGCACTGAGTTGCTCACGTTGCCGAGGCCGTGGTTGTTCATGCCGAGCATGAGCAGGTACGGCGCGCCGGCCAGTCCCATGACGCGTGTGCCGTCCGGGCCGGTGAGGTCGAACAGGACGTTGTTGACGGCGTCGATGACGTACCAGTCCATGTTGTGGCCGACGATGTGCCGGCCTCCGCTGACGACGGCCACGGCCGTGCAGTGGTCGCCGGAGTGCGGGCTGTGGGCCGGCGCGGGAGCGGTGGGCTCGTCGGCGGTGAATTCCTCACCGCAGTTGAGGACCAGCAGACGGGAGAACGGCACACCGGAGCCCTCCGCGAGACCCTCGAGCTCCTCCACGTACTGCGGCAGCCAGCGGCGCGCCGCGTCCGCGTAGGCAGGCGCCTGCCGCTCGGCCTCTTCGAAGGTCAGGCGCCCCTTGGTGAGCGCCGGCAAGTCGGCGCGGAAGAACTCGACGGAGGCCAGTACCTGCTCGCGCGCGGCCTCGCCGACGGCGCGGCCTAGCTCGCGGTGGGTCCCACTGGCCTGGACGTGGACGAACGGGATCGCCATGGCCGCAGTCTACAGCCCGAGCACGAGGCGCGGGTCGGGATGGTCGCCGATGCCGAGCTCGGCGGCGCAATGGTCGATGAGTCTGGCGAGCTCGTCCACCACGTCGCCGGGCAGCCCCACCGGCTCGCGGTCGGTGAACTCCTCGACGCGATCGGCGGCGAGGTCGACGATGCCGGAGCGTCCGGCGGCGAGCCAGTCGCCCATGCCGCCGCGGTAGCTCAGCGAGGGGCTGACGAACTCCGAGCGGATGTAGCGGCGCGTGTGCTTGGTGCCGAGGAACCCGCGCCCCGAGAGCACCCCGTCCACCATCGCCTCCACGTCGAGCACGTCACGGTCCCACGGGCGCGGGGCGACCGCGTACAGAGCGTTGTTCAGCACCTCGTCGTCGATGACGAGGACTTCGAGACAGCTGGCGACGCCAGCCTGGATCTCGCCGATGCCGGAGAGCAGGCGCGGGTGCGGCGACAGCCCCAGCACGGCGTTGACGGCGCGCTCGAACCCGAACTGCGCGTCGACGACCTTGCTGTCGCTGCACGGACCGTAGCAGTCGCAGGCAAGGCCGCAGCGCCGCGCCAGCAGCACGGCGGCCACGGAGCCGACGCCGGTCTCCGGCGTGCCGCTGACGACGACGCCGCTGCGCGGGTCGACGGCGCTCAGACGTGGGCCGTAGTACACCGGCGTGCCCGGCGAGGCCAGCTGCGTGAGGACGACCCCGGCGAGCACCTCGGCGTGCTGCTGCGCCAACGCCGGCGAGAGCGCCCCGGGCGCCGTGGTGGCGGCGGCGGGGCACGGCAGGATCTCCACCGCCACGCCACCGCGGCGCACCTGCTCCACCAGCGCGTCGGAGACGTCGCCTCCCAAGATCAGCGGGCTCACCGGCGAGAAGGCGAGGTCGACGGGATAGGTCCCGTCACTGCCGCCCGCGCCGGTGACGGCCACGGCCATCTCCTGCAGGTACAGCGCCTGGAAGGCGTGCGAGATGCCGGGCCCGCCGATGGCCTTGTCTGTCTCGTGGGCGAGGATGAGGTAGGAGTAGAGCGGCTCGAGAAGGTCGGGCACGTCCTCGGGCTGCCAGAGCGACGTGACCTGCTGCTGGTGCGCCAGGTGGTGCATCACACGGGTGGCGAGCACCTGGTCGCGCAGCGTCGCACGACGCCCGGCACCGCTGCGCGGGTCGACCACGTCTCGAGCCCCGCCCAGGTTGTGCACGTAGGTCTGGGCGGGATCGGGATCCATGGACAGGGACTTCTCGGGGTCGCGCGCGGCGAGCACGTACTCGCGCGGGCACGCGGCGAGCGCGTCGTCCACGACGGCGCGCGGGATGCTCACGCGCTCCTGCGCGCCGAGGCTGCAGCCCGCCGCGAGGAAGAGCTCCCGCGCGGCGGGAGACTCGACGCGCACCCCGGCCCGCTCGAGCAGCGTGAGCGCCGCCAGGTGCATCGCCTCGATTGCTTCGTCGGGCCAGAGTGCAGCGAGCTCGGTCATGCGTGTCTCCTCCTCGTGGCGCGGGATGCGCCGGTCATGCGTCTTCCGTGGTCTTCGGGCGGCGCCTCAGCACCGCGAACCCTACGGCCGCGATGGCGATACCTCCGGCCACCAGGCCCCACACCCAGGCCCTGGAGGCCGGCGGTACAGGCCGCGCGGCCTGCAACGGCCGCAGGGAGATGTACGTGGAGCGCAACTGGTTCCAGAACGGCGACCCGTCCCCGCCCGGCGCCAGTACGTAGCCGGCCCACCGGTCCGTGCGGAAGGCCTGCAGGTTCACGTTGTACCAGAGCACGACGTACGGGTCGTCGCGGTACAGGAGCTTCTGCATGGCGACGATCAGGTCCCTGCGGTGCGCGGTGTCCGTCGGGTCCGCCGGGTCGACCGCCTGCGACTGCAGCGTGTACAGGCGGTCGTACACCGGGTCCGAGTACTGGCTGTCGCTCCAGCTCATGATCTGCCGGGTGGTGAAGGTGCTCAGGATGAAGCCGGGGTCGACGTCGCCGCCCCAGCTCCAGACGAACAGGTCGTAGTCGGCGTCGTCGTAGATGCGGTCGCTGAAATCGGCCTCGCTCATGACCTGCAGGTGCAGGGCGATGCCCACGTCGCGGCACCAGCCCACGATCATGCGCGCCGCCTCCTGGTCCGCAGGGTACTCGGTGAGCGCCGCCAAGCGGAACGAGAGCTTGCGGCCGGCGGCGTCCTCGCGGATGCCGTCGGCGTCACGGTCGCTGTACCCGGCGTCCTCCAGTATCTGCTTGGCGCGCTGGGGGTCGTAGGAGTACCGCGCGTTCTCGGGGACCTCCCAGTACCAGTCGCCCTGCGCCGGAGAGACGACCGAACCGCCGGGCACCGCCAGGCCGGCCATGGCACTGGCCACGATCTTGTCGTCGTCGATGGCCCAGTGGACGGCGCGGCGGATGGAGGCGTCGCGGAGCAGCGGGTCGCCCTTGCTCCGCGGGCTCTGCCAGCAGTTGAACCCCAGCTCGTGGAACCCGATGGCCGGTGAGGCGACCGTGCTGGAGCCGGCCACCTCCGCGTAGGCGGGCTGCATGGTGGCCGGGAAGTCGGTCACCGCGTCGAGCCTGCCGGCCCGGTAGTCCTCGAGCAGCGCCTGGGCGTCGCGCCCGACCTCGAACGTGAGCCGTGTGACGGTGGGCGGGCCGCCCAGCGCCTGCGGGTACACGGGATTGGGCTCCAGCGTGACGTCACGCCCGGCCTGGAGCCCGGTCACCCGGAACGGCCCCGACCCGACGAACGGCAGGTTGGAGTACTCAGCCAGACGGTCGGGGTCCACCTTGCTCCAGATGTGCTCCGGCAGGATCGGGATGGCGATGGCCAGCATGTCGGCCTTGGGGCGCCGGGTGGTGATCACCACGGTGGCGTCGTCCGGCGCCTGCACGTCCTTCACGCCCGAGAGATACTGGATGTAGGCGGGCTGGTGCGTCTTCAGCACGAGGTCGTAGGTGAAGACGACGTCCCGCGCGGTGAGCGGCACCCCGTCCTGCCACTCCATGCCGTCGCGCAGGTGGAAGGTCCAAGCGAGGCCGTCTTCAGAGGGCTCCCAGCTCGTGGCTATGTCCGGAGCGGGCCGGTAGTCGGCGTCGTACCAGGTGAGGAAGTCGTAGCCGAGGCGGAAGCACTCCCACGACACGGCGCTCCAGGAGCGGAAGGGATTGACCCCGTCGCAGTCCTGCGACGTGCCGATGCTGTAGGCGAGCGGGCCCGACGCCGGCGACGCGGCGGCGTCCGGAGAGGACGCCGCGGCCGGGAGCGCCGCCGCGAGGCACAGGACGGCCGCGACCAGTAGCGTCGGCGCGGCCGCGGCCCACGCGAGGCGCCGGCGGCTCCGCGCCGCCGCCCCGTCGTTGCGTGTCGTCTCCCGGTGGTTTCGCATAGGCCGAACGCGGGCCGACCGGGGCGGCGCAGGCGCCTCACGGCGCCGCCGCCCCGGCCGGCCCTCTCCGCTAGTTGTTGATCCGCAGACAGGCGGCGTAGTGGTCGCCGCGGATGTGGACGTCTTCGGGGTCGGTCTCTTTACAGGCGTCGATCGCCTCGGGGCAGCGCGGGTGGAACCGGCAACCCGTCGGGATGTCCACGGGGTTGGGCGTCTCTCCCTTGAGGATGACGTGCTCGCGCTTGGCCAGCGGATCCGGCACCGGGATGACGCTGATGAGCGCCTTGGTGTAGGGATGCTGCGGGTTGGCCACGACCTCTTCGGTCTCGCCGATCTCGACGATGCGCCCGAGGTACATCACGGCGATGCGGTCGCTGATCACCCACGCCAGCGAGAGGTCGTGCGTGATGAAGATGTACGTGACCCCGAGCTTCTCCTTCTCCTCCACCATCAGCTTGAGGATGTCGTTGCGGATGGAGACGTCGAGGGAGGCGACCGGCTCGTCGGCGACGATCACGTCCGGGTCGAGCACGGTGGCGCCGGCGATGCACACGCGTTGCCGCTGCCCGCCCGAGAGCTCGTGCGGGTAGCGGTACAGGTACTCCGTCGCCGGCCTGAGGCCCGCCTCGTTGATGGCGGTGATGACCCGGTCTTCCTTCTCCCGCTCGCTCGAGGTGATGTTGTTGACCTCGAGCGGCTCGGCGACGATGTCGAAGATCGTCTGCTTGGGATTGATGGAGTTGTACGGGTCCTGGAAGATGATCTGCGCCTTCTTGCGGTACTCGCGCAGCTCCTTGCCGCTGAACTTCCGGACCGGCTTGCCCTTGTAGATGATCTCGCCGCCGGTGGCGTCTTCCAGGCGCAGGAGGGTGCGGCCGGTCGTCGTCTTGCCGCACCCCGACTCCCCGACCAGCGCGAGGATCTCACCCTTCATGATCTGGAAGGTGATGTGGTCGACCGCCTTCACGAACTTCTTCTCGGTGGCGACCATGCTTTTGAAGAAGCCTTGCTGGATCGGGAAGTACACCTCGAGGTCCTTGATGTCGAAGAGCACCTCGCCGGCCTCGGGCGCGAGCTTGAGGTCCGGACGGTCGGTCTGCTCCGTGGCCATCGTCACACCTCCACCGGTTCGGGGGTGGGCTCGTCGTCCGGCGCGACCACGGCACCGGCCATGCGCTTCGCGAGGAGGCAGCGCACGAAGTGACCCGGCTCGACCTCGGTGAGGCCCGGGTGGTCCGTCCTGCAGCTCTCGATCCGCACGTCGCATCGCGGCTCGAACGCGCAGCCCGGCGGCGGGCTGATGAGGTTGGGCGGGTCGCCCTTGATCGAGCTCACCATCTCGCGCTTCTCGTGGATGTTGGGGAACGCCTTGATCAGTTGGCGCGTGTAGGGGTGCGTCGCGTTGTTGAAGATGTCGGCGGTGGTGCCGCTCTCCACGACCTCGCCGGCGTACATGACGACGCCCTTGTCGCAGGTCTCCGCCATGACCGAGAGGTCGTGGCTGATGAGGATGAAGGAGAGGTCGAGCTCCTTGCGCAGGCGCCCGATGAGCTCCAGGATCTGCGCCTGCACCATCACGTCGAGCGCCGTCGTCGGCTCGTCGCCGATGACCAGCTTGGGGTTGCACGCCAGCGCCATGGCGATCATGGCGCGCTGGCGCATGCCTCCCGACAGCTGGTGCGGGAAGTCCATGACCCGCTTGGGGTTGATGCCCACGAGGTCGAAGAGCTCCCGCGCGCGCACCATGGCCTGCTTCTCGCTGAGGCCCTCGTGCAGGCGGATGGGCTCGGCGATCTGCTTGCCGGTCTCCTGGACCGGGTTCAGAGCGTTCATCGCCCCCTGGAAGATGATGCTGATCTCCTTCCAGCGGATCTTGCTCATGCCGTACTCGGTGCGCTTGGCGAGGTTCCTGCCGTCGAAGAGGACGTCGCCGCTGACGATGCGGCCGTTCTCCGGCAGGAGCTTGAGCAGGCTCAGGGCCGCCGTCGTCTTGCCGCAGCCGGACTCGCCGGCGAGGCCGAGGCTCTCGCCGGGCTTGAGCGTGAAGCTCACGTCCTGCACGGCCTTGACGTCGCCGACGCCGAGCTTGAAGTAGGTGGTGAGCCCGCGGACGTCGAGCAGGCCTTCGTGCTCGATCCGTTCCACGGCCTTCTTCTCGGAGGCGGGCTTCGCTTTGGTGGCTGACCTGGCCATCACTCGCCCCCCTGCTCGTCGTCCTCTATGTGGCCGCCTACCCAGCCCCCGCCGCCCTCAGGATGGATGGAGCCGCCGGCCGGCTGGTTGAAGTCGGGCATGGCGTCGTCGGTCTGCTGACCCGGCGTGAACAAGCCGGCGCTGCCGCCCACGCCACCGCCGCCGGCCACGGCCACCTGCGGCTCACCGCGGGCCGTGAAGCGGCTCTCGCCGGTGCTGTCCTCGCGCTTGCGCAGCTTGGGATCGAGCACCTCGTCGTAGGCCGTGCCGATGAACGTGAACGCGAGCACCACCAGGATGATGGCGATGCCCGGCGGGAGCAGGTACCACCACGCGGGCAGGCCGGCGGCACCGTTGACCCACGCGTTGTGCAGCATGGTGCCCCAGCTGAAGTTGAGCGGGTCGCCGAGCCCCAGGAACGACAGGGTCGTCTCCGAGAGGATCGCGATGGCGACCACGAGCACCAGGTTGGCGAAGATCAGCGGCATCACGTTGGGCAGCACGTGCTTGCTCATGATGTGCCCGTTCTTGGAGCCGATGGCCCTGGCCCGCTCGATGAAGCTGAGCTCGCGCACGCGCAGGACGTCCGAGCGGACCACGCGCGCCGTACCCGGCCAGCTGGTGATACCGATGATGACGATGATGAGCCAGAAGTTCTGACCCCAGGCCGCGACCAGCACCATGGCGAGCGGCAGCCAGGGGATGACCAGGAACGCGTCTGTTAACCGCATCCACGCTTCG
Organism: uncultured Thermoleophilia bacterium; assembly: GCA_963696935.1. Taxonomy (GTDB): domain Bacteria; phylum Actinomycetota; class Thermoleophilia; order UBA2241; family UBA2241; genus CAIXSE01. The sequence goes on from CAVOMB010000041.1 coordinate 54,047, forward strand.
CCTTGCCACCCCCCGTAGAAGCCTGCGGCGATGCCGATGCCGGCGCCGAGGACGGTGGCCATGAGGGCTGCGAGCAGCCCAACCAGCAGCGAGATGCGCGCGCTCCAGATGAACTCCGCGAGCACGCTCTGGCCCACCTGGTCGGTGCCGAACCAGTTGTAGTAGTACGCGGTCGGCGGGTGATACGGGCCGTAGAGCTCGCCCGTCGCGGGGTCCTTGATCTGAGCATTGGGATCGAGCAGCGCGTGGTCGGCGAGGAACGGCGCCAGCAGAGCCATGGCCAGGAACACGATGAGGATGCCGAGGCCGATGATGCCCTGCATGTTGCCGCGGTACAGCCGCCACACCTGATGCGTGTTCCAGGTGGTGAGTTCCGCGCGCTCGGGGTTGCCGGCGGCCCAGAAGTACACGGTGACGCCGCCGAGCAGGATGGCCACCGTCTGGACGGCCCAGTTGTAGGTGATCACGTTCTCGCCGGCGGACCAGCCGCCGAACCCGCCGCCGGCGAGCACGGCCCACACGACGAACAGGGCGCCCTCGACCAGCAGGAGCACATTGAAGGTCACAGCCTTGCTGCGGCGCACCAGGCCGATGACGCCGGCGGCGAAGCAGCAGATGGCAAGGAGGATCATGACCCACGGCGGGTAGGCGCCGACGGTCTCGGCGAAGAACCCCTTGATCACCGCACGGAAGCCGCTGGTGATCGGGACGGTCTTTGGATACGTGAGCAACTCGAGGACGATCCAGAGCATGATCGTCCAGAAGACGACCCAGTTGCGGAAGCGACGGGGCACGAGCGGTGCTGCGGCGTGGTCCTTGCCTTGCCCGTTCATGCCTGCACCCTTGGGTCGAGGTAGTAGTACATGATGTCGGCGATGAGGTTGGCGACGATCACCGCGACGCTGGCGATGAGGAACACGGCCTGCATCACGGGGTAGTCGCGCTTCTGCATCGAGTCGTAGGACAGCAAGCCCAGACCCGGCCAGTTGAAGACGCTCTCCGCGAGGATCGCGCCCGACATCACGAACCCGAGGTTCATCATCACGATGGTCACCGTGGGCAGCATCGCGTTGGGCACCACGTGCCGCCAGAGGACCGAGTTCTCACTCAGGCCCTTGGCGCGGGCGGTGAGTGCGAAATCCTCCTTCATCACGCCGGTGATGGAGCTGCGCATGATGAGGTGGTACTCGCCGACGTAGGCGACGGCGAACGTGAACGCCGGCAGGAACAGGTGCTTCATCAGCGACTGGAAGGCGGCGAAGCCGCTGAGCTCCACCCCCGGCTCTTCCATGCGCCCGGTGGGGAACCAGCGGAGCTTGGTCGCGAACAGCATGATCATCAGGAGGCCGAACCAGAAGGTAGGCATGGCGTACAACACCATGCCTAAGTTGGTACTCACAACATCGTAAGTGCCGTTGCGTCTCCACCCCGCGAAGACGCCGGTGATCATACCTATGATGGTGGCAAAGACCGTGCCCACCCCCACGAGTAGGATGGTGGGCCAGATGCGCTCTGCGACGACCTCGGTGACGGGGCGCTTCTCGGAGAACGACATGCCGAACTTGCCCTGGATGGTGTCGCGCCAGTAGTAGAGGAACTGGACCTGCAGAGGCTTGTCGAGGTTGAACGTCTTGCGCTGGCGCTCGATGACCGACGGGTCCGTCTTCCCTTTGGGGAGCAGGAGCCTGGCCGGGTCGCCCGGGAGGATGCGGAAGAGCGCGAAGTTGAACGAGGCCACGAGGACGACCGTGAGGACCGCGTTCAGGATCTTCCGGATGAAGTACCTGCGTTTGTCCACGTCACTGCGGGCCCCCCTCACTCCCCTCGGAGCGCTGCGGACCCTTACCCCCTTCTCACATCCGTGGTTGCCGGACCCCTGATGACACTCGAAATGCCGTACCAGATAGACGGCTCTGGAGAGAGCCTCGTGTGGTTAGACGGAAGCCTCTCCCGGTTCCGTCGGGTGAGTGCCTCAGAATATGCGCGCCGGGGAGGCGCGGCAAGGCGAGCGGTGCGGGTGGGTCAGACCCCGGGCAGCCGCGCCTCGCGGCCGGCGCGCCGCAGCGACTCCACGAGCCGGTCGAGCGGCAGCTCATAGGCGGTGTTGCCGTCGCGGCCCACCGTGGTCGTGGCGGCCGTGAGGGCGTTGCAGACGCTCTCGGCCGTGGCGTCCACCGCGGCCTCGAAGAGCTCGAACATCTGGTCGTTGGTCACGGCCGCGAGGGTGAAGAGCTCGTCCGCCTTGCGCGGCAGCCGAAAGGCGGTGGAGAACGCGACCATGATCTCGCCGCTGCCGTCGGACGCGTAGGAGCCCGTCGCGGCCAGCCCCAGGGAGCAGCGCTTGGCCATGCGCTCGCACTGGCGGGCGGTGAGCGGCGCGTCCGTGGCCAGTACCACGATGCACGACCCCTCCCTGTTCTCCAGCGGCATGAGGTCGGGTATGTCGCGGCCCACGGGGACGCCGTCCACACTCAGGCGGTGGCGCACGCCGAAGTTGGTGAGCGCCAGCACCCCGACCGTCCACTGGGCACCGTGCGCCGTGGCCACCCGGGACGAGGTGCCGATGCCGGCCTTGAAGTCGAAGCACGACATGCCGGCGCCGGCCCCGACGCAGCCTTCGGCCACGGGGCCGGCCTCCGCGGAGTCGAGCGCCGCGCGGACGTGCTCCTCGCGCACGTGCATGCCGCGCAGGTCGTTGAGGAACCCGTCGTCGCACTCGCCGACCACGGGCATCACGGCGTCCTCGATGCCGGCGGACGGCTCCCGGTCGAGCACCCAGCGCACGGTCGCGTCGTACACGGCGCCGGCGCTCTGCGAGTTGGTGAGCAGGATGGGTGTCTCGATGAGGCCCCACTCACGGATGGCGCTGATGCCGATGACCTCGCCGACGCCGTTGGCGGCGTGGGCGCCGGCGACGACACGCTGGCGCCAGAGGTCGCCGGAGTGCGGGAAGATGGCGGTGACGCCCGTGCGGGCGGGCCCGCTGCCGGAAGGCAGCTCGGGCCCGCCCCACGAGACGGTGCTGTGGCCGACGCGCACGCCGGGCACGTCGGTGATCGCGTTGAGCGATCCGGCCGGCAGCCTGCCGACGGCGACGCCGAGGTCGCGCAGGCGACAGCGCTCCGGCGCGGTCATGGTCCTGTTACTCCAGGATGCCGGCGCGGTGGGCCTTGAGGTATGCGCCGCAGAAGTTGTCCTCGCCGCGGAGCGCCTCGACCGACTTGATGGTCGCCATCATCTGCTTGTTGCGCACGTCGACGATGAGGCCGTCGAGGCCGAGGCCGGCGCACATGGCCACGAAGGTGCGGTTGAGCAGGCCGCGGTTCGGCAGGCCGAAGCTCACGTTGCTGAGACCGCCGGTGGTGCGGGACGGCAGACGGTCCTTGACCAGCTTGAGCGTCTCCATGGTGACGCCCGGAGCGGACGGATCGGCGGACACGGCCATGACCAGCGGGTCGACCCAGAGGTCCTCAGCCGGAAGGCCGGCGCCGGTGCACAGGTCGAAGATCTTCTGCGCGACGGCAAAGCGGTCCTCGGCGGTCGGCGGGATGCCCTCGTCGCTCAGGCAGAGGCCGACGACCGGGCACTTGTGCTTCTCCACCAGCGGGAGCACGGCGTCGATGCGCGGCTGCTCACCGGAGATCGAGTTGATGAACGGCACCTTGCCGCCCTTGTCGATGATGGCCTGTACCCCGGCGTCGAGCGCCTTGGGGTTGGCCGAGTCGACCATGAGCTGCATGTCGGTGACGCCCATGACGACCTCGATGAGCCACAAGAGGTCCTCGACCTCGTTGCCGCCGGCGACGCCGCCGTTGACATCGAGAAGACCGGCGCCGGCGTCGATCTGGTCCTGCGCCAAGGCCTTGATGAACTCCACGTCACGCGCCTGGATCGCCTCGGCGACCGCCTTGCGCGTCCCGTTGATCGATTCACCCATCAACAGCATCTCAACAACCTCCACGACGATTACCCGGGACGGACGCCTGTGAGTATATGCGAAGGTTTGTGCGCTAGTGAACCTGATCCGGCGGGCGCCGGGCGCGGCGAGGCTGGAGGGTCGCGGCGGAGGTCGCGGGAGGAGCTCAGACGCCGTCGGGCGGCGGGACGATCCAAGCCGGCGGGCGGCGGCGGCGGTCCTCGCGGCGGCGCTCGCGGGCCCGCGGCCCGCCCTCGCGGCGGCGCTCCTCTACCCGGCGGTCGATCCTGACCTCGACGTCGTCTCGCCCGCTGAAGAGCGCGGCGAAGTGCTCGTAGAGCCGCTCGCGCTGCGGCCCGGTCACGAAGAGCACGTGCTCGGCATGTACGGTTTTCACGCTCTCGTTCACCACATCGGTACTGTACCCCGCGCGGACGGCAGTGACAGACGCGGGCGTAGCCGGGCCTGTGCACGCGACTGCTCAGGCGTAGGTGATGTACACCGTCTTGATGCGCGTGTAGAAGTCGCGCGCGGCCGGGCCCTGCTCCTTGAACGTGTTGGCGCTGGACTGTTTGAAGCCGCCGAACGGCGCCTGCAGGGCGAGGCCGGTGGTCGGCTCGTTGACCTTGACCACGCCGGCCTCGATGCGGTCGACGAACGTCAGCGCCCGGCGCAGGTCGTTGGTGACGACGCTGGCGGCGAGGCCGTAGCCGACGGCGTTGGCCTTGAAGATGGCGTCGTCGAGGTCCCGGGCGCGGATGATGCCGACCACTGGGCCGAAGATCTCCTCCTGAGCCAGACGGCTGTGGACCTCGACACTGTCGAAGACCGTGGGGCGCAGGAAGTGGCCGGCGTTCGCGGCGCGGCCGCCGCCGGCCAGCAGCTCCGCCCCCTCCTCGCGGCCGATGCGCACGTAGTCGAGGTCGGTCTCGAGCTGGTCCGCGCTGACGGCCGGACCCATCTGCACACCCTCCTCGAGGCCGTCGCCGATGTTGAGCGCGTCGGCGGCCTCGGCGAGAGCGTCGGCGAAGCGGTCGGCGATGCCCTCCTCGACGATCACCCGGCTCGTGGCCGTGCAGCTCTGCCCGGTGAGCCCGAAACCGCCCATGACCGCCAGCCGGACGGCCAGCCGCAGGTCTGCGTCGTCGAGGACGATGGTCGGGTTCTTGCCGCCCATCTCGAGCTGCACGCGCGCGAAGTGCTCCGCGGCGCGCGCGTAGATCCGCGACCCGGTGTCGCGCGACCCCGTGAAGGTGAGGCCCTGCACCACGGGGTCGCCGGAGAACGCCGCACCCACGACGGAGCCCGGGCCGGTGACCAGGTTGAGCACCCCGGCCGGCAGACCGGCGTCGACGAGACACTCCACCAGGCGCAGTGCCGTGAGCGGCGTGTCGCTGGCCGGTTTGAAGACGACGGTGTCGCCGTAGGCGAGCGCCGGGGCGATCTTCCAGGCGGGGATGGCGATGGGGAAGTTCCACGGCGTGATGGCGGCGACGACCCCGAGCGGCTCGCGGCGGCTGAACAGCATGCCGTCCGGGGCGTTGGGCGGCAGGACGTCGCCGCCCATGCGCCAGCCCTCACCGCCGAAGTACCGCAGGATGTCGCGCGCGCGGACGACCTCGCCGGTGGCCTCGGCGAGAGTCTTGCCCTCCTCGCGCGTGAGCGTGCGCGCCACCTCGTCGAGACGCTCGGTGAGCAACTCCGCGGCCTTGAAGAGGATGGCGCCGCGGTTCGGCGCCGGCGTGAGCCGCCAGGCGGGGGACGCCTCGGCCGCCGCGGCAGCGGCCTGAGCCGCGTCGGCGGCGGTCGCGCTCGGGAACACGGCGAGGACCTCGTCCGGGGCGGCCGGGTTCCTCGTCTCGAAGCTGGCGTGGTCGCTGGAGCCGACCCACTCGCCGCCGATCAGATTCTTGCACGTCTCCATCGTCTGCCCCCCCGTCGCGATGCGTGGCCCGCCTCACGCAACGATACTACGGGCTTTACGCCTCCGGCAGCGGGACGAGCACGCGATCCGAGAGGCGAAGCGTCTCGCGATACCCCGCCTCCCGGGCGTGGCCGATGGCCTCGCCCCAGGCGCGCGCCACGTGCTCAACCTCGTGCGCGTCCGAGTCGATGGTCAGAGGGATGCCGCGCGCGCGAGCGCCGTGCAGTATCTCGAGCGACGGGTACATGACGCCGGCCGCGTCGGTGAAGCGGTCCGTGTTCAGCTCGATGGCGGCGCCGCAGGCCGCGAGCGCGTCCAGCGCCGCGTCGATCTCCGGCAGGACCGCCGCACCAGGCCGGTGCCCCCACAGGCCGATGTAGTCCATGTGCGCGAGGATGTCGAAGCGCCCCCACTCGGCCGCCCGCCGAACGGTGCGGTAGTAGGCGGCCAGCAAGGCGTCCGGGTCGTCCCAACGAGGGTCCTTGCGCAGAGCCGGGTCGTCGAAGATGAACCCGTCCACTTCGTGCACTCCGAGGACGACGACCTCGAACGGCCAGGCGGCGAGCAGTTCCTCGAGTTGCTGCTCCTGGCCGGCCACGTACTCGGCTTCCAGCCCGAGGAGCACCTTCACGTCGTCGTGACGCGCCGCCACGGCGTGCACCTCGTCCAGGTACTCGCCGAGCCGCTCCGGCCGCAGCCACCAGTCCTCGCCCAGGCCCGGCGCCGGCGTTACGTGCTCGGCGACGGCGATCTCGGGCAGGCCGAGCTCGGCGGCCCGGCGGGCGACGTCCTCGACGCTGCCCCTGCCGTCCGACCACTCCGTGTGGATGTGGTAGTCGCCGGGCGTGACCAGGCGAGCGGCGTCCGGCCTGGGCGCGGTCATTCCTCGACCTCGCGCCCGCTCCCGCGCCGCTTGAGAAGCACGACGACGAACGATCCGCCGATCAGGACGACGACGCCGATCACCACCCAGGCCGTCGTCGACAGCCCGCCGCTCTCTGCCGCCGCGGTCGCTGCTACCTTGGGCCTCACGGTCAGGTAGCTCTGGCGGTCGATCATGTTGGCCCACACGCTGCCGCCCACGTAAGGCTGCCAGCCCTCCCACCGTGATGTGTTCACAGCCTGCAGCACGGAGGGGTAGTCGATCACGATCATGGGCTGCTCCGCGTACATGACGGCCTGGCCCTACTTGAGCAGTTCCATGCACTTCGCGGTGTCCATCTCGCGGTACTGCTCCTCCGTGAGCTTGTCGTACTGCGCGTTCGACCAGTTCATCTCGTTGTAGTTCTCGATCTGGTCGGTGGTGAAGCAGGCCGCGGAGTCGCCCGGGTCGATGTAGCCCATGAAGTCCCAGAGCGCGAGGTCGTAGTCGGGCGCGTACGTGTCGCCCTTGTAGTTCCAGATGGCGTCGCCCAGCGCGCCCTCGTCGACCACGGAGAGCTTGACGTCGTCGTTGGTGTAGTACTGGAAGATGACCTCGTCGATGCTGGGCTGCTTGCCCCAGTAGGAGGGGTCGCGGACCATCTTCACGTAGTCGTCCTTCTTGAACTCCACGGTCTGGAACGGCCCCGAGCCGACGATCGGCGTGGGGTTGCGGAACGTGGTGTTCAGCTGGCTGGGAGTCAGCTTGCCCCAGATGTGCTCGGGCAGGACGTAGATGTAGATCTGCGTCGTGAGCATGTTGGCCTTGGGCTGCGTGCAGCACACCTTGAGCGTGGTGTCGTCGACGGCGACGGCCTTCTTCACGCCCTTGAGGTAGACGGAGGTGCTCAGATCGTCCCTGAGGATGGTGTTGAACGTCCAGGCCGCGTCGGCGGCGGTGAGCGGCTGGCCGTCCTGCCACTTCACGCCGGGCCGGATCTTGAACGTCCACTTCTTCTGGTCCGGCGAGAGCGACCAGTCCTCCGCGAGGCCGGTCTCCTTGGACGGGAGCCCGTCGGCGCCGATGCCGACCAGCGTGTCGTAGTTGAGCATCCAGATCTCATAGGACGTGCTGTAGCCGACGAAGGGGTTGAGGTTGAGCGGCCCCTCGTTCCAGCCCAGCCGCAGGGTGACCTTGCCGGAGGCGGGCGTCGCCGCCGGCGAGGACGTGGCGGCGAAGACCGTCGCTACACAGGCGGCCAGGAGTGTGAGCAGGACGATGACGGTGATGGTGAGTGTGACGACGCCCTGCCGTCCGCGCCGGCCGGTGTCTCGTCTGTTCATGGTGGGTCCCCAATGTACCACTGGTCGGCGCCGGCCGGGTCGGCCGCGGCGCCGCGGACTCGCGCACGCTACCGGGCGCGCAGGCGCTCCGTCAACTGTCCGCCGCGCCCAAGTATGGCGCGCTCGTATGAGGGCGACGTGAGCGGCGGCCGCGGCGCGCCGGGGATGTGTCGATCCGGAGTCGGAGCCTTCGCCGGCACCTTGGATGGCGCCAGCGATGGTGCCATCCAGGGCTCATACTCCTGGAGCACATCACCCCCGGGGCGCAGAGGTCGGGGCGGCGTGACCCCGGCTTAGAACCCCGCCGCAAGCCGAGGGGGGCCTGAGCCGGGCGGGGCCTCCGCCGCGAGCCGGACGGCCGGACCCAAGTCGGGAAGGCGGGGCCGAGAACGGCGAAGGCCGGCGGTGCATGCGCACCGCCGGCCCTGCCGGACGCGAAAGAGGCTTTGCTCTTTCGATATATGTCGCCTCGAGCTGACGCGGCTCAAGACTCGCCGAAGGCGGAGTTTCTAGGCGATCACCACCGCAGGTGAATCGACTTACATCATCCCGGGGGGCATACCGCCGCCCGGCATGCCGCCACCCATCGCGCCGCCGCCCTCTTCAGGCTTGTCGGCGACGATGCACTCGGTGGTGAGGATGTTCTTGGCGATTGACGCGGCGTTCTGAAGCGCCGAGCGGGTGACCATGGCGGGGTCGATGATGCCGGCCTTGACCAGGTCCTCGTACTTGTCGGTGTCGGCGTTGAGGCCTTCGCCGGGCTTGAGGCCCTTGACCTTGTTCACGACGACCGAACCCTCGAGGCCGGCGTTCTCGGCGATCTGACGCAGCGGCTCTTCGAGCGCGCGGGCGATGATCTGCTTGCCCGAGCGGAAGTCCACGTCGTCCGACTTCTTGTCGACCTTGATGGAGGCGATGGCGTTGACCAGCACGACTCCGCCGCCAGGCACGATGCCCTCTTCGAGAGCGGCGCGCGTGGCGTTGAGGGCGTCCTCGACGCGGTGCTTGGTCTCCTTCATCTCGACCTCGGTGGCCGCGCCGACCTTGATGACGGCCACGCCGCCGGCCAGCTTGGCGAGACGCTCCTGGAGCTTCTCGCGGTCGAAGTCGGAGTCGGTGTTCTCGATCTCGCTCTTGATCTGCTTGATGCGACCCTTGATGGAGTCGGTGTCGCCGGCGCCGTCGACGATGGTGGTGTTGTCCTTCGTCACGACGACCTTGCGCGCACGGCCGAGCTGCGAGATGTCGGTGTTGTCGAGCTTGAGGCCCATCTCTTCGGTGATGACCTCGCCGCCGGTGAGGATGGCGATGTCCTCGAGCATGCGCTTGCGGCGGTCGCCGAAGCCGGGGGCCTTCACGGCGACGCTGGTGAACGTGCCGCGGAGCTTGTTCACGACGAGGGTCGCGAGGGCTTCACCCTCGACGTCCTCGGATACGATGAGGAGCTGCTTGCCGGCCTGGATGACCTTCTCGAGGATCGGAAGGAGGTCCTGCACGGCGCCGATCTTCTGGTTGGCGATGAGGATGTAGGGATCCTCGAGCACGGCCTCCATACGATCGGGGTCGGTCACCATGTACGGGCTGAGGTAGCCCTTATCGAACTGCATGCCCTCGGTGAACTCGAGGTCGAGACCGAAGGTGTTGCTCTCCTCGACGTTGACCACGCCGTCCTTGCCGACCTTCTCGATGGCGTCGGCGATGACGTCGCCCACACCGCGGTCGCGGGCGGAGATGGTGGCCACTCGGGCGATCTCCTCCTTGCCGGAGATCTCCTTGCTCTGCTTCTGGATTGAGGCGACGGCCTCGGAGACAGCTTCCTCGATGCCGTGCTTGATGGCCATCGGGTTGGCGCCGGCGGCTACCATGCGCAGGCCCTCGCGCACGATCGCCTGGGCGAGCAGGGTGGCGGTGGTGGTGCCGTCACCGGCGATGTCGTTGGTCTTGGTCGCGACTTCCTTGACCAGCTGGGCGCCCTGGTTCTCGAAGACGTCCTCGAGCTCGATCTCGCGAGCGATGGTGACGCCGTCGTTGGTGATCGTCGGGGCACCGAACTTCTTGTCGAGCACCACATAGCGGCCCTTTGGGCCGAGTGTGATCTTCACGGCGTCGGCGAGCGCGTTCACACCGCGCTCAAGCGCGCGCCGCGCCTCATCATTGTACTTGAGTTCTTTAGCCAAGATGCGTCAGCCTCCCTTCCTATTTCTCGACTACGGCCAGGATCTCGCTGGCGCGCAGAATCAGCAGTTCGTCACCGTCGGCGGTCTTGTACTCGGTGCCCGCGTACTTGCCGTAGATGACCTTGTCGCCTTTCTTGACGTCCATGGGAACGCGCTTCTTGCCGTCCTCGTCCCACTTGCCGTCTCCGGCGGCGACGACCTCACCCATCATCGGCTTCTCTTTCGCCGTGTCGGGGAGAACGATGCCGCTGGCAGTCTTCTCCTCTTCCTGGACCGCCTTGATGATGACGCGGTCTTCGAGCGGCTTGAGCTTCATGCAGCAACCCTCCTTGGTGTGTACACCGTGGTTTCTCTCACACTTCTTCTAGCACTCTCGGGGAGAGAGTGCTAATCCACACAGCTCGATATGGTATGACCGGTCCCGGAAGATGTCAAACCATCTCGGAGCAAGACATGAGCAGGGCATGAGCGGACGGCTAAAGGACTGTTTTCCAGGTATTTCACCCCGTCCAAGGAGCGTGCTCCTGTGTGTCAATCCGGGTCTTCGAGTGCCGCCCCCCTGGTCGCCGGCAGGCGCAGGGCCTAGGATGTGGGCGATGGGACCGGGGCCGCGCACATGAGGGTGCTGCTGCAGCGGGTGAGCCGCGCGTCCGTCGCCGTGGACGGCGTGGAGCGCGGCGCGGTGGGCCGCGGGTTCCTCGCCCTAGTGGGGGTCGCCCACGGAGACGACGCCGCCGCGGCCCGCAGACTCGCGGCCAAGACGGCGCGGCTGCGCGTGTTCGCCGGCGACGCCGGGCTCATGAACCTGGCGCTCGGCGACGTCGGCGGCGAGGTGCTCGCCGTATCGCAGTTCACGCTGTACGCCGACACCCGCCGGGGCAACCGTCCGAGCTTCACAGACGCCGCCCCTCCGGAGCTGGGGGAGGCTGTGTACGAGACCTACGTGGAGGCGCTGCGCGCCGAGGGTGTGCCGGTGCGGACCGGCGTGTTCGGCGCGCACATGCAGGTCGACCTGGTCAACGACGGTCCCGTGACGATCCTGCTGGAGGCGACACCATGACCGAGCAAAGCTACGGACGCCTCATCGACCACGTCCACCTCAGAGTGAAGGACCTGGAGGCGAGCGCGCGCTTCTACGAGACCGTGCTGCGCGCGCTCGACCCGACGATCCTGGTGGAGCGGGGAGACGCCTGGGTACAGGCGGACGAGCTGTTCCTGAGCGCCGACGGCACACCGCACCCGATCCACCTCGCCTTCCAGGCGGAGGACGAGGAGGCGGTGCGCCGCTTTTGGGAGGCGGGGCTGGCCGCCGGCGGCGTGGACAACGGCCCGCCGGGCGTGCGCACCTACCACCCGGGCTACTACGCCGCCTACCTGCTGGACCCCGACGACAACAACGTCGAGGCGGTGTTCCACGGGCCCAGGCTGTCCGGCGAGTCTGCCGGGCTCACCTCGGTCGTCCAGCCCTGACTCCGGCCCGCCCGCCGGCGGACCTCCGGACGACGAGAAGGAGCCGGGGCGCCCGCGGCGCCCCGGCTCCTTTGTCACTCTGAAGAGTCGCTCAGCCCGCCTGCGGCGCGCGGACCTTGTTGTCGATGTCCGCCGGCGAGTCGTACGGCTTGACGGACTTCTGCAGCGAGATGCCGCCGAAGATACCGGAGATCCAGGCGAGCACCCAAGGAGCCGCCCAGTAGTAGAAGTAGGGCATCCAGCGCGTGCGCAGCGGGTCGCCCATGAACGGCGGGCGGCCGCGGTCGTACACGGAGATGAGGCCGATCAGGGCGCCGGTGCAGACGATACCGATGCCGAGCGCCGGCCACCTGAAGGCCAGCAGGCCGCCGATGACCATGATGGCCCCGAGGCCCACCAGGGCGTGGACGCCCGACAGGTAGTCGCTGTAGATGAACAGGAAGCTCGGGATGCCGAAGACCGGCTGCGGACTCTGGAAGTGGGCATACAGCCCGCCGCCGATGGCGGCAAGGCCGCCGAGGATGCCGACGACGGCGGCGATGCGCGCGTAAGTCTGGCTGCTCACGCCGTCCTCCCTTCAACAGCCGCACCGAACGGCGTCAGTTCTCCCTCGGGCGTGAGGGTCGAGCCCTCGAGGGCCTCGTCGGTCACGCCCTTGTACACGCTCTTGAAGATGAGGTAGGCGATGGGGCCGGTGAGCACGCCGGCGAGACCGCCGATCATCCAGTCGGTGCCGTTGACGAACAGCGCGATGATGGCGATGGCGATCGGGAAGAAGACCCACACCCCCAGCGCCCAGGTGGGCAGCGGCACGCGGAAGGCCCGTGACGCGTTGGGCTCCCGGATGCGCAGGATCATGGCCGTCAGGTAGATGAGCACGTAGGGGAACATGAGCAGGAACACGTCGATGGTGATGAGTGCGCTGAAGTTGAAGTTGATCAGCACGGCGTTGACGAAGCCCATGACGAGGATGGCCACCCACGGGGTGCCCCAACTCGGGTGCGTCTTGCCGAAGACCCGCGGGAACAGACGGTCGCGCGACATCTGGTACGCGGGCCGCGCGCCCGTCGCCAGGTACCCGGCGTACAGACCGATGTTGGAGAAGATGGCCGAGATGAGCAGCAGGTAGCCGAGGACGTTGCCCCCGACCAGCTTGGCCGCCACGACGAAGTCGACGCCGCCGCCGCCGGTCCACATGTTCATCCAGTTGTCCGGGCCGTCGACGCGAGCGATGCGGATGGAGGCCCAGACCGTGACGAAGTACACGAAGATGACGATCGGCGTGGTGATGAGCAGCGCCCTGGGGATGATCCTCTGCGGGTTCTCGATCTCGCCGGCGACAGTGCCGATGGACTCCCAGCCCGAGTACATCCACATCATGATCGCCAGCCCGAGGTTGAGCGACGTGAGCACACTCTCGCCCGGCACGAGGACGGGCGAGAACGAGTTGCCCGTGCCTTTGAAGACGCCGTACACGGTGAAGATGAGCAGCGGCACCAGCACGACGATCTGGATGACGATGAGCGCCCAGCCCGTCAGGTCGAGGCCCCTGATGTTGATGAAGGTGAACACGGCGACGATCGCTATGCCGATGGCCGCTCGCTCGGCGGCGCCGAACCCCCACTGGTTCTGCATGTAGTCGAGGGCCATGGCGACGTAGACGGCGGAGTCGACGTACAGCGACAGCGTCCACCACCAACCGGCCTGGAAGCTCCAGTACTCGCCCATGCCCCGGCGGATCCAGCGGTACAGGCCGCCGGCCTCGGGGATCATCGCCGAGAGCTCCGACGAGACAAACGCGAGCGGTACGCTCCAGACCAGCGGCAGCACCAGGATCATGATGAGCGTGAGTCCCGGACCGGAGGACGAGATCACGTCCTCCATGCCGAACGAACCGGAGCAGGTCAGCGTGAAGACGAAGACGACCGCGGTGATCAGCCGCATCCGAACGCGCTTGAGCCCCTCGTTGCGGAGCATTTCGGTCATCCGGACCCCCCCCCGAGTACGTTTGACTAAGTTCTAAGACAGCGCCTCAGGGGCGAGTTGCCAGAGGTCGACCGCCAGCTTGTCGTTCTCACCGTAATCTATCGGGACGTCGATGACAACGGGTCCGGGGTGCCGGAGGGCGCGGGCGAGGAGGGGTTTGACGTCGCCGGCCTTCTCGGCGCGGAAGCCCTGGACGCCGAACGAGCTGGCGAGCATCACCATGTCGGGGTTGTCGAAGCGCGTGCCGGCGATGCGCCCGTACTTGCGCCTCTGATGCATCTCGATGAGGCCGTAGCCGCCATCGCTCCAGACCACGACGACGAAGGGTAGGCCGAGGCGGCGCGCCGTCTCCAGTTCCTGGACGTTCATCAGGAAGCCGCCGTCGCCGGTGATGCAGACGACCTTGCTGCGGCCGCGGCGCGCCAGCGCCGCGGCGATGCTGGCCGGCAGGCCGAAGCCCATGGCGGCGAACCCGTTGCTGATGAGCACCGTGTTGGGCTCGCGCGCCTCCCAGAAGCGCGCCACCCAGAGCTTGTGCGCGCCGACGTCGCTGACCAGGACGTCCTCCGGCGACATGAGCTCGCGCAGGTCGTGCAGCACGCGCTGCGGCTTGATGGGGAAGTCGTCGTCGGTGCCGGCGTGCAGGACGCGGCTGAAGGCGGCGCGATACGGCCGCGTCTCAAGGCTCGCGACCTCCTTGCCCTCGAGCAGCCCGGTGAGCTGGAACAGGATGCGTGAGAGATCGCCGATGAGCTCGACCTCGGGCACGAAGTTGCCGTCGATCTCGGGCAGCACCGTGTCGATGCAGACGATGCGCTGCCGCCCGTCCGGGTTCCAGGCGGAGGGCGGCCACTCGATCATGTCGTAGCCCACGGCGATGACCAGGTCCGCGCGGCCGAGCAGGCCCTGCGGGTAGTCCTGGCGGCGCAGGCCGGCGGTGAACAGGAAGTGCGGGTCCGAGGCGTCGAGCACGCCCTTGCCCATGAAGGTCGTGATGACGTGCAGCCCGGTCGACTCGCAGAAGGCGCGCAGCGCGGGCGCCGCCGCCTGGCGCACCACCCCGTTGCCGGCGAGGATGACCGGCTGCCGGGCGCCCTGGATGATCTCGGCGGCGCGCAGCAGGCTCACAGGGTCGGCCTCGATCATGGCCTGCGGGCCGTGGGGCAGCGGCGCGCCGATGACGGGCGTGCCCATGATGTCCTCGGGGAGCTCCAGGTGCGTGGCGCCCGGCTTCTCCGCCGCGGCGATGCTGAACGCCTTGCGCACGGCCTCGGGCACCATGCGCGGGTGATGGATGCGCGTGTTCCACTTGGTCATGGGGCGCAGCATGTCGACGGTGTCGATGAACTGGTGGGTGGTCTCTTTGTGCATGCCGGCGAGGCCGGTCTGCCCGGTGATGGCGACCAGCGGGGCGTGGTCCAGATTGGCGTCGCCGATACCCGTGGCGAGGTTGCTGGCGCCCGGGCCCAGTGTCGCCAGACACACCCCCGGGCGCCCGGTGAGGCGGCCGTAGGCGTCCGCTATGAACGCCGCGCCCTGCTCGTGCCGCGTGGGCACGAAGGTGATGAGCTGCGAGCGGTCGAGCGCCTCGCTCAGGTCCAGCGTCTCCTCGCCGGGGATGCCGAACACGAACTCGACCCCCTCGTTCTCCAGGCAGTCGACGAAGAGGTCGGCCGCGGTACGAGGGTTCTCGCCGGGGGGCGCGGGAGGGAAGACGGAGTCGGGGCGGTGGGTCATATTGACTGCGAGTCTAGCAGGCCGGTATGGAGGCGTGCGTCCGCGCAGCGATGGTGTCCAGCCTGTTCGGACGGACGGACGATCGGGAGGCGGGGCGCGCCCGTGTGCCGGGAGCGACGCCGGTCAGGAGCCGCGGGCGGCACGCTTGCGCGGCGGCCGCGCCGCCTTGGCCTCGGCGTCGCTGGCGAAGGCGTCCAGGCCGAGGTACTCCGGCCAGGGCAGCGCCGGCAGGAAGCCGGCCGCCAGGCCGATCATGCCGGCGTTGTCGGTGCACAGGCTGAGCGGCGGCAGCGAGAGCTGCAGGCCCTCGGCCTCGCACGCTTCGGTAAGGGCGCCGCGCAGGCCGGAGTTGGCGGCGACGCCGCCGGCGACGGCGATCCGACGCAACCCCTCGTGCTCCGCACCGGCCACCGTCTTCTCCACGAGCTGGCGGACGATGGCCGCCTGGTACGAGGCGGCGATGTCGGCGCGGTGCTGCTCGATCTCGGCCGCGTCGCGCGCCCTGAGGTCGTAGAGCAGCGCCGTCTTGAGACCGCTGAAGCTGAAGCCGCGGCCGCGCGTCACGGCGCGCGGAAAGCGGGCGAAGCCCGGATCGCCGCGCGCCGCCAGTTCATCGAGCTCCTTGCCGCCCGGGTAGCCCAGGCCCAGCAGCCGGGCGCCCTTGTCGAAGGCCTCGCCGGCCGCGTCGTCCATGGTCTTGGTGGCGACGCGGTACCGCACGCCCTCCTCCACCACGGCGAGCAGCGTGTGTCCGCCGCTGGCGACCAGGCACACGAACGGCGCCTCGACCCCATGGGCGTAGTTGGCGGCGATGTGCCCCTGGATGTGGTTCACGGGGATCAGGGGCAACCCGCGCCGGTAGGCGATGGACTTCGCCGTCGCCAGCCCGACCAGCAGGGCCCCGATGAGACCGGGGCCCTGGGTGGAGGCGACGGCGCCGAGGTCGTCCCAGCCGGCGCCGGCCTGGCTCAGCGCCTCGGCGACGACCTCGTTGACCAACTCCGTGTGGCGGCGTGAGGCCACCTCCGGCACCACACCGCCGAACTGCGCGTGCAGCTCGTTCTGCGACGAGACGACGGACGAGAGGACCTCGCGTCCCCGGACGACGGCGGCGCTGGTGTCGTCGCAGGACGTCTCGACGGCGAGGATGAGGCCCATCGCCGTCGTCACGCCGAGTCGCCCTCCCAGTCCTTCCACATGATGGCCGCGTCCTCGCGGTCGTCGCTGTAGTAACCCGGGCGGACGCCCGTGGAGACGAACCCGAAGCTGCGGTACAGCTCGATGGCCGGCGTGTTGGACACGCGCACCTCGAGGGTGTGGCCGCGGTGACCCTTGCGCTCGGTGATCTCGAAGTAGGCCTCGACCAGCAGCGAGGCGACGTGCTGGTGGCGCATCTCCTCGGCGACACAGAGGTTCATGAGGTGCCAGACGTCGACGAACATGTCGGCGATGAGGTAGGCGACGATGTGCCCGTCGTCCTCGCAGACCAGGCAGATGCCGGTCTCGCGCGCCAGTTGCCCATGGAAGATGGCCAGCGACCACGGGAGCGTGAAGCTGCGGGCCTCGAGCGCCGCGACAGCCTCCAGGTCGGTGAACTGCATGGGCCGGACGACGCGCTCGTGGCACACGTGGTCGGGCACGGCCTGGAGGCTCATGCGGCGCCTCCGGAGGCGGGCGGCGCGGCCGCGCGCGGCCGCGCGTCGGGGGCGCGGCCGTAGAGGGGCAGCACCGCGTCCGGGCCGCGGACGAGGCCGGGCGCGCCGCAGGCGACCGCCCGGCCGACCATGACAGCCGTCGGCGCGACGACGCCGGCGGCCGGCAACGCCGAGCCCGGCAGCAGCTCGCCGTACAGCACCGCACCGTCGCCGCCCGTCACGACGTCCCCGCGGGCAGCGAGCCACCCGGCGAGGTCGTCGGCGCGGACCACGGAGACGTCCTCGACCTGGCGGAGGCCTGCGCCATCGCGGTCGAAGACGACCGCGAACACCTCGCGGCGGCGGCCGTCGATGAGCGGCACGAGCCGGCGGCCGACCGCCTCCGGAGCGTCCGCAAGCGCCAGCGCCAGCGCGGCCAGCGTGGGCACGCCGGCGAGGCCGGCTTTGCCGTCCGCCTGCGCCAGCGCCCGTGCCGTGGCGATGCCTATGCGCAGCCCGGTGAACGCGCCGGGGCCGAGGCCGACGGCGACGGTCTCGACGTCGTCCCACCCGGCGCCGGCCTCCTCGAGGACCTCACGCACGAACGGCAGCAGCCGTTGCGAGTGCGCCGGGCCGTCCAGCGAGAGGCGCTCTGCGACGACGGAGCCGTCGGCGGCGCACAGCGCCGCCGAGCACGCCATCGTCGCCGTCTCCAGCGCGAGGATCATGCGCCCTCCCCCGCCGCGCTCCGGGCGCCGGCGGCCGCGCCGGCGATGCCTTGTTCGGCCGCGCCGGCCGTGACGGCGGCCTCGAGCCCAGCCGGGCCCGACAGGCGGGCGGCCCGGCTCCGCGACGTGCGATGCGCCAGCTCGATGCGCACGTCCGGGGCCGGGAGCGCTTCGCTGCCGGCCGCCGGCCACTCTACGAAGGTGATCGCGTCCGGCCCAAGGTAGTCGTCCCAAGCGAAGAGCTCCGCGTCCGCGCCGCGGCTCAGGCGGTACAGGTCGAGGTGGTGCAGTTGCTCTCCGTCGCGGCCGTGGTAGCTCTGCGCGAGCGTGAAGGAGGGGCTGGTGATGGCTCCGCGGACGCCGCGCGCGCGCAGGACCTCTCGCACCAGGGTCGTCTTGCCCGTGCCCAGGTCGCCCTCCACGGTCACGAGCAGAGGAGGGGTCAGGTACGCCGCCAGAACGCGGGCGAGCTTCCGCGTCTGGGCCGGTGAGGCGAGAGTGAGGACCACCATCTAGAAGAGGCCGAGCTGCTCCGGTTCGGACGGCAGCGCGGGTGGTGTGGCCGGGACGTCCGGCTTGGCGACCGTCTCCGTCTGTGGAGCCGGATCGGGCGTCACGAAAGGATCCTCTGCCGCGAGCATGGAGACGTCGGCTTGCGCAGCGTCGTCGTCGAAAGCGGGTGGCAGCTCGTCGACGTCCCACGGCGCCTCTTCGACGGGCGGCGCCTCTTCGACGGGCGGGGGAACGTCGTCGAACGCCGGTGGAACCTCGGACCTGGCAGCAGCCTCGCCGGGCTCCGGCGCGGCATCTTCGAGCGTGGGCGCGGCATCTTCGAGCGCGGGTGCCGCGGGCTGGGGCTGCGCCGCGGGGGCGACGTCCCGACGCAGACGCTCGGGCGGCGTCCAGGCCGGTCGCTCCGCGGCCGGCGGTGCGGCCGCCTCGTCGCCCGGCTGGGGCGCGGCCTGCGCCAGCAGCTGGGGCAGCCGGGCGAAGTCCACTTTGAGCGTGTCGAGCATGGACGGCGTGTACAGCGCGGCGGCGGGGTGGAAGATCGGGTACAGGTACAGCGGGTGTCCGCCGATGACCGTGGCCTTGGGCCGGCCGTGCACCCGGGTGATGCCCGTGGGGTCACCGCTCAGGAGCTTGGTGGAGAAGTTGCCGAGCGTGCAGATGACCTTGGGCCTGATGATCTCGACCTGCCGGAGGAGGTAGGGCCGGCAGGCCTCGATCTCCTCCGGACGCGGGTCGCGGTTGTTGGGCGGGCGGCTCTTGAGGACGTTGGCGATGTAGACCTGCTCGCGCGTCAGGCCGATGGACGCGAGCAGCTGCTCGAGCAGCTTGCCGGCCTGGCCTACGAACGGCCGGCCCTGCTGGTCCTCGTGGTAGCCGGGCGCCTCTCCCGCGAACATGAGGTCGGCGCCGGGGTCGCCCTCGCCGAACACGGCCTTGGTCCGCGTGGGGCCGAGGGCGCAGTTGGAGCAGCACTCGACCTCCTCACGGAGGGCGTCGAGCGCGGCGACGACGTCGTCAGTGGCAGGTGCCACAGTTCCCGCTGGCGCAGCTGGAGCAGCTCTTGGTCGCTCCCTTGCCGCCGAGGTTGGACGACGCTGAGTGGACGGCGAACGTGGAGAGCAGGCGGCAGACGTCGGCTGAGTGGCACTGCGGGCACTCCGGCTTCGTGCCGTTGCGAACGAGCTCTTCGAACGCGGTTCCACACTGGTTGCAGCAGAATTCGTAGATGGGCATGGCGGTAGTGTATCGCAACGTCCAGCCGATTGACCTCGCGCGCGCGGGACCCTAGGCTTGAGAACGGCCCGGCGTCGAGCCTCGGCAGGCGACCGGGACACCGCCTGTGCTGCACAGGCCTTGCGGCAAGGCGCGGTACCTCCCTCACGGGGCGGACCGCAGCCGGAGAGGTCGTAGGCTTGACCATCGACGCGTATCGCTTCTGCGTGATCGGTCCGGGACGTCTTGGATCGACCGTGCTCGCCGGCCTGCTCGAGGCCAAGCTCACCGTCAGCGCCGTCGGCGTCCACAGGGACGACGACACCAGCCTCTTCGACTTCGTGCCGCACGTACGCGTGCGCGACGCCGCGCTCGAGGCCGACGCCTGGTGGCTGGCGGTGCCCGACGACGAGATCTACAGCGTGGCCGGCCGGCTCGCGGAGGCGCTGCCCACCATGCGGCGCGCCGGAGCACCCCAGCCGCTGGCCATCCACTCGAGCGGGCTGGGCTCCGTACACCTGCTCAAGCCGCTGTACGAGCAAGGCGTGCGCGTCGTCTGCCTGCACCCCCTGCAGACGTTCGCCGGCGAACCGAGCGCCGAGCTGCTGCGCGACGTCCACTGCGCCGTCACGGCGCTGGAGGAGCGCGACCTGCAGCTCGGCGAGGAGCTCGCCGGCCGCCTGGGCATGCGCCCGTTCCGCCTCGCCGACGAGCAGAAGACCATGTACCACCTCGCGGCCGTCGTGGGCTGCAACCTGCTGGTGGCGCTCGAGAGCGAGGCGAAGCGGCTGATGGACGAGGCCACCGGCGAGAGCAAGGGCATCGACCACCTCTCGGTGCTGCTCCAGACCACCATGCGCAACCTCGTGCAGAGCGGCGCGCCGGCGTTCGCACTCACCGGGCCGGTGGCGCGCGGCGACATCGGCACCGTGCGCGCGCACCTGCGCCTGCTGGACCGCGAGAGCCCGCGGCTGGCGCAGACCTACCGCGCGCTCAGCCTGGAGGCGCTGGCGCTCGCCGCCCCACGGCTCGACGACGAGCAGCTCGTGACGCTGCGTGAGCTGCTCGGCGGCGGCCAGCCGGCCCCAGAGGGGCCGACCCCCGCCGCCGGCGACACACAGCCGAGCCACTGGGCCGGAGGCCAGCCGTGATCGTCGCCCGGACCGTCGCCGAGGCGCGGGCGGCGCTGAGCGAGCTCCCGCGCCCTCTCGGTTTCGTGCCCACCATGGGCGCCCTGCACGCGGGGCACCTCAGCCTGGTGGAAGCGGCGCAGGCGCGCTGCGCAAGCGTCGCCGCGTCAGTTTTCGTGAACCCGACCCAGTTCGGCCGCGGCGAGGACTTCGCCACGTACCCGCGCGACGAGGCCCGCGACCTGCGCCTCCTGGAGGAGGCGGGGGTCGCGGTCGTCTTCACCCCGACGGCCGACGAGATGTACCCGGAGGGCTTCGCCACCGTGGTCCACGTCGGCGGCCGCCTCACCGACAACTTCGAGGGCGGCTCCCGCCCCACTCACTTCGACGGCGTGGCCGTGATCGTCACCAAGCTGCTCGGCGTGGTGCAGCCGGACGTGCTGCTGCTCGGCGAGAAGGACGCGCAGCAGCTCGCCGTCGTCCGCCGCTTCGTGCATGACCTCGACCTGCCGGTCGAGGTCATGGGCGTGCCCACGCTGCGCGAGCCGGACGGCCTGGCCATAAGCTCGCGCAACGTCTACCTCACGCCGGACGAGCGCGCGGTCGCTCCCGACCTCTACCGCGCGCTCCTCGCCGGCGCGGCCGCCGCCGGAGTGCCGGGCGCGGCGGCCAAGGACGTCGTCGAGGCGGCCACGAGCGCGCTCCTTCTCCCCCCGGGCGGCCTCGACCCCGATGCCGTGGACGAACTGCTCCCCCGCCCCCACTTCAAGCTCGACTACCTCGCCGTCGTGGACGAGGGCACCTTCATCCCCGAGAGCGACCTCGGGCCGCGCAGCCGCCTCATCGTCGCGGCCCGCCTCGGTTCCACCCGACTCATCGACACCATCTCAGTATCCAGCGCGTACCCCGCCAAGGACGCGACCGCATGAAAGGAAGGGTCGGCATGGCGACCGTCTTCGTCAACGGCAAGCAGCAGGACCACGTACGCGAGGGTCTCGTGCGCGTCATCACCGGCTCCATCGAGTTCCCCAGCAACGGCAACGCGGACATGATCAAGATCACCGACGAGGTCAAGGAGGCTGTGCGCCAGACCGGCCTCAGCGACGGCACCGTCACGCTGTTCGTCCCCGGCGCCACCGGCGCCCTCACCACGCTTGAGTACGAGCCTGGCGTGGTCGAAGACATGCAGACGGCCCTCGATGTGGTTGCCCCTGAGGACCGCCACTACCAGCACAACGTGAACCTCGGCGACGGCAACGGGCACTCGCACGTGCGCGCCGGGCTCGTCGGGCCGTCGCTCGTCGTGCCGTTCGTCGACGGCCGGCTCACGCTCGGCATCTACCAGAACATCGTCTTCTGCGACTTCGACGCGCGCCCGCGCGAGCGCAGCATCGTGGCGCAGGTGATGGGCGTATGAGCGGCGAGCCGAGCAAGGAGCGCCCGCTCATCCAGGTCGCTCTCGACTTCGTCGACCTGCCGCGGGCGCTCGAGGTCGCGCGCGAGGCCGTGGCCGGCGGCGCCGACTGGGTAGAGGCCGGCACGCCGTTGATCAAGGCGGAGGGCCTGAACGCCGTCCGTGCGCTGAGGGCGGAGTTCCCGGACAAGACCATCGTCGCCGACATGAAGACCATGGACGCCGGCCGCACCGAGGTGGAGTACGCGGCGAAGGCCGGCGCCGGCGTGGTGGGCGTGCTCGGCGCCGCGTCCGACAGCACCATCAAGGAGTGCGCCGAGGCGGCGCGCAACTACGGCTGCAAGCTCATCGTCGACATGATCGAGGTCGCCGACCCGGTGGCGAGGGCCAAACGCGCCCAAGAGCTCGGCGCCGACTACATCGGCATCCACACGGCGATCGACCAGCAGATGCACGGCGAGGCGCCCTTCGACACGCTCAAGGCGGTGGCCGAGGCCGTCACGATCCCCGTCTCTGCGGCCGGCGGCATCAACAGCGAGACCGCCGCGGCGGCAGTCCAGGCGGGCGCCGGCATCGTCGTGGTCGGCGGCGCGATCACCAAGTCGGCCGACGCCGAGGCGGCCACGGCCGAGATCCGCCGCGCCGTGGACGAAGGCGTACGCATCGAGACCACGCTGTACAAGCGCGCCGGCGCCGAGGACATCCGCACGGCGCTCGATCAGGTCTCGACGGCCAACATCAGCGACGCCTGGCACCGGCAGCCCAGCCTGCCGGGCATCAAGCCGCTGCTGCCGGGCGCGCACATGTGCGGCCCGGCCGTCACCGTGCGCACCTACGCCGGCGACTGGGCCAAGCCGGTCGAGGCGATAGACGTCTGCAAGCCCGGCGATGTGCTCGTCGTCGACGCATGCGACGCGACGCCCGCAATGTGGGGCGAGCTGGCCACGCACAGCGCCATGGTGAAGGGGCTGGCCGGCCTTGTTGCGTGGGGCGCGATCCGCGACACTCCGGAGATCGCGCGCCTCGGCTTCGCCGCCTTCAGCAGCAAGGTGTGTGCCAACGCCGGCGAGCCCAAGGGCTTCGGTGAGATCGACGTGCCCATCGTCATCTCCGGGCAGACGGTGCGCCCCGGCGACTGGATCGTCGGCGACGACGACGGGGTGATGGTCCTCCCCAAGGAGCAGGCCGTGGAGCTGGCCAACCGCGCCATGGACGTACTCGAGAAGGAGAACCGCATGCGCGGCGAGATCGACGCCGGCAGGACGCTCGCCGAGGTGGCTTACCTGCAGAAGTGGGAGAAGGCGCGCTGAACCCGGTGCGGACCGCGCGTCAGCGCGCGCGCCGCGCGTACCAGTCGAACTCGAGACTCGTGCTGGCCTGCTGGTAGGGGTCGTCCAGTGCCGGACCGCCATCGGGGAAGAGGACGGAGAACCGGTAGATCCGCGACTCCCTGGGCCGGAACTTGCCCAGCTTGAGCATCGGCATCTGCCGCAGCGGACCGGTGTAGACGAGGATCGGCCGGTGCGTTGTCGCGAGCCGCTTCACCGTGAGGACGAGGCGGTAGGAGAGGCGCCCGCCGCCGGAACCCGGGGTCTCGACGAGCTTGGAGAGCCCAAGGTAGAAGCGGGCGCGCACCTTGCTGGCGTTGCCGATCCTGACCGTGCCGGTCGTGCTGTCGCCGGGCAGCATGCCCTGCAGGCCGACCAGCGCGTCGCCGCCGAGGCTGTTCTTGATGCGCACGCGGCCGCTGCGCGCGAGCTGACGGAAGGCGTCGTCGTTCGACGGCTTCACCGCGGCGTAGGCCACGGTGCCGAGCAGGACCAGGACGATGGCCGCGACCGCCGCCACGGCCAAGCCGCGGCGGCCGAACCGGCCACTGCCTCTCTCACGCTGTGCACCGCTGGTGTCCGTAGCGCCTCTCTCCATCTTCGTACGTGTACGGGACCGCCCCGCGCACGAGGGCATGCCGCGTCTCGCATGACGCGTACAGGGGTTATCGGCAGCCGCGCGCGAAACCGTAGTCTTCCTTGGCAATGAAGCCGCCCCGCCGGGTGAGCATGCCGGCGGGGCGACAGGTGAGGTCGTCTGGGGCTTCGATGAAGGCCCGAGCCGGGCGGCGGCGAGGTCAGCCGCTGGTCACCGCCGCCCGGACGGGCCGAACGGAGACGGGAGGTCCGGGGAGGTGGGCGCCGGGTCCCGTCTCTCCCCGAGAGATCGGGCGGGTGCAGCCGGCGCGCGCGGCTGCTCTGCAGAAGCATCGGGTCTGGGATTCCCTGACCGTATGAGGAAATAGGGACGACGGTGACGGGAGGAAGTCCGGGAGGAAGCGGAAGCGGCGAAGCGCGCGGACGCGCGTGGCAGGGAGTGGCGGCGGGTGAACGATGCGGCCGGCGGCCTACGCCCGGCCCATGGCGTCGTGCGGCAGGCCGCCGTGCGATTCGCCTGCGTCGCCGGCGTCGCCCGCGTCGCCGAGCTCGCCGGCGAGCTCCTCCCCCGCCTCGCGCCAGAGCGACCAGAGGATCGAGAGGGCGATCAGGATGGCGGGGATGCCGACCACAGCGATCCGTACCGTTCGCAGGGTCAGCGCGGCGAGCACGTACCCGAGCAGCGGCACCTGGAACACGTAGCGCGCCTGCTGCGGCTCGTTCAGGGTGACCGGGTTCCACGGGTCGGGGTACTGGTTGAAGTCGCCCTTGGTGCGGACCTCGAGGTCGCAGGTACCCAGCCGGATCCGGCATTCACTCCGTCACGGCCCAAGGAATTCCTGGCCGTACTCGACGAGTTGCTCGCCGACTAAACCCTTCTCGCGCAGCACGGTCGCCTCCAGCAGGCGTTGCACACACCGCAGCGATCGACACGCACCCGGTCGACCCGGCCACCGCCCATCGGGGCTACTTACCCGAAACCGTCTGCCGCAGTTCCGAAACCGCATCGGACGCGGTGTCATAGACCCGCACGATGGCCTCGTCGCCGGGCGACAGATAGGTCGACTCGCCCAGTGCGGTGTAGCGCGTGGCGCCGATGCCGATCAGCACGTGCTCGGGGTGCCCGGAGGCCACCATCAGGGCGCCGACATCTTCCAGAGGCGTTTCCGGCGAACCCTTCTGATTGGCCAGCCGCTCGGTGATCCAATCCAGCAGCACCTCGCCGTAGTAGGAGTAGCCCAGTAGGGGGCTGTCCACCCCGTACTCGTGCTGCCGTCCATCGGCGCTGTGCAGATAGCAGACCAGCCGCAGCGTGGCGGTGGGTCCGTCCGGGGTCAAATCGTGGGCGTCGAAGAATTGGCGCGCAACACCTTTGGAGGCCGGACCCCAGTTCTTCTTGTAGCTGATCTTCGGTGCTCCCGGGCGTCCGTTCCGCACGCGGGCCTGGGTGACGGGCTTCCAACCGGAGAGGATCCAGCGCCGCCAGTGGGTGGCGGAGAGGATCTTTTCGAGCGGTAGTTTCAGGTCGCCGTTGACGGTGGGCGGCGCGAAGCGCGCGCGGGGGCCGCTATCGACGACGAAGCGGATGTGCACCTGCTGCGCCAGCGGGTCGTACTCGTATTCCGGCCGGATGCGGCTCTGGTAGAGGCCGTTGGAGTCGAGCAGGTGCTTTAAGCCTTCCTGCGCGGCGGCGACCTTTTCCTCGGTGAAGGGCTGGCCGAGATCGAGGCGGGTGGAGTTGACGAGCTGGCCGGGGTTGGGCGG
>CAVOMB010000042.1:0-36342 GCA_963696935.1 uncultured Thermoleophilia bacterium
CCCTGATCATCGCCTTCGCGTTCGCCGTGGGGCTCTTCTTCGTCGCGCCGCTGTTCCTCACCGGTCTGATGGAGGACTTCATCGGCAAGGGCATCTGGTTCTGGCTCGTCGAGGGCTGCGTGCGCGTTGCGATCTTCCTCGCCTATCTCTTCATCGTCACCCAGATCAAGGACCTGCGCCGCGTGTTCGAGTACCACGGCGCGGAGCACATGAGCATCCACGCGCTGGAGCACGGCGACCCGCTCACCGTGGTCAACGTGGAGAAGTACAAGACGCTGCACCTGCGCTGCGGCACCTCGTTCCTGCTCATCGTCCTCGTCGTGTCGATCTTCGTGTTCGCCCTCGTCGGGCGGCCGGTGTGGTACCTGCTCATCCTCAGCCGCATCGTGCTCATCCCGCTCATCGCCGGCATCAGCTACGAGATCATCCGCTTCGCCGGCCGTCACGAGACCAACCCGGTCATACGGGTCGTCATGGCTCCCGGGCTCGCGCTGCAGTGGATGACGACCAAGCACCCGGACAGCTCGCAGGTCGAAGTGGCGATAGCCGCCCTCGAGAAGGTCATCGAACTCGAGCCGCAGGACCGCCCGCCGGTCAAGGGCGTGGAGGTCATGGCGTAAGCTGGGCCCATGGCCGCCATCGACGACCTGATCACCGAGATCGAACGCTCCTACGCCGACATCACGGGCCAGCTCACCGACCCGGAGGTGCTCGGCGACCGCGCCCGCTACGCCGACGCGATGCGCGCCCACGCCGAGCTCCAACCCGTCTACGAGCTCACCGAGCAGTACCGGGACGCGGAGCGGACGGTTGCCGACGCCGAAGGGCTCCTCGGCGACGACACCAGCGACTCCGAGATGCGCGACTTTGCGCAGGACGAGCTCATCGAGGGGCGCAAGCGGCTCGACGAGCTCAGCGAAGAGATCCGCGTGCGTATGCTCACGCGCGACCCCAACGACGGCAAAGACGTCATCATCGAGATCCGCGCCGGCACCGGCGGCAACGAGGCCTGCATCTTCGCCGGCGAGCTCGCGCGCATGTACACCCGCTACGCCCAGGCCAAGGGGTTCGAAGTCGAGATCATGTCCGCCAACGAGAACGACGACGGCGGCTACAAAGAGGTCACGCTCGAGGTCAAAGGCCAGGGCGCCTTCTCGATGCTCAAGTACGAGGGCGGCGTGCACCGCGTGCAGCGCGTGCCCGTCACCGAGGCGGCCGGCCGCATCCACACCTCCACCGCCACCGTCGCCGTGCTCCCCGAGGCCGAGGACATCGAGGTCGACGTCCAGTCGGGCGACCTGCGCGTGGAGATCTTCCGCGCCCGCGGTCCCGGCGGCCAGAGCGTCAACACCACCGACTCGGCCGTGCGCATCACGCACACGCCGACCGGCGTCAGCGTCAGCTGCCAGGACGAGAAGAGCCAGCTCCAGAACAAGGAGAAGGCCATGCGCATCCTGCGCGCGCGGCTGTTCGAGCTCGAGCAGGCCAAGCAGGACCAGGAGCGCGGAGCCGCGCGCCGCAGCATGGTGGGCAGCGGCGACCGCTCGCAGAAGATCCGCACCTACAACTTCCCGCAGAACCGGGTGACCGACCACCGCATCGGGCTCACCAGCCACCGCATCGACGGGGTCATGGAGGGCGAGCTCGACGAGTTCACCGAGGCGCTCGCGGCGGAGGACCGCCGCCAGCAGCTGGCGGCCGCCGGCGGGGAGTGACGCGGCGGCTCGCTCGGGGTAGAATCAGACCAGTCGCAGACCAGTCTGAAGAGGTGACATCGTGACGAGCGTCGGTTCCTACGAGGCCAAGACCCACCTGGCCGACCTGCTGAAGCGCGTCGAGGCCGGCGAGCACATCACCATCGCGCGGCACGGTACGCCGGTCGCGGTGCTCATCCCGGTGGACGACTACCCTCGACGCGATCCTGCCGCCGCGGTGGCGGCGCTCAAGGAGTTCTCCCGCGGTCGCCGCCGGGGCGACTTCGACATCCGGGCGGCGATCGACGAAGGCCGCAGGTACTGACGTGTTCGTGCTCGACTGCTCCGTGACCATGGCGTGGGTCTTCGACGACGAAGACGACCCGCACGCCGCGTCGGTGCGCGACCGGCTCGAGGCCGACGTGGCTCTGGTCCCCGCGATCTGGCCTTTGGAGGTCGGCAACACGCTGGCCGTCGCCGAGCGTCGCGGGCGAGTGAGCAGGGCCGAGACGATGCGCTTTCTGGAGGTCCTGCACCAGCTGCCGATCGACGTGGACGGCACGCCGACCCTGACTGCGGTCGACGGCGCCTTGCCGATCGCCCGCGAAACGGGCCTGTCGGTCTACGATGCCGCCTACCTCGACCTCGCTGCGACCCACGGGCTGCCGCTGGCCACGCTGGACAAGCGGCTCGCGGCCGCGGCCTCCAAGGTCGGCGTGCCGCTGTGTGACTGAGCGGAGCACGTCATGACCACAGGAGAAGCCGTGCGACACGGCACGCGCGTGCTGCGCGAGGCGGACGTTTCGCGCTCGCCGCGGCTGGACGCCGAGCTGCTGCTGGTCAGGGCTCTCGGCGTCACGCGCGCCGAGCTGTTCCTGGAGCCGGGGCGCGTGCTGGCGGCGGACGAGGCTGCGGAGTTCGAGACTCTCCTGAGCCGCCGCCTCGCGCGTGAACCGGTGGCGTACATCCTCGGCCATCGGGCCTTCCGTACCATCGACCTCGAGGTGACGCGCGACGTGCTCATCCCGCGCTCCGACACCGAGACTCTGGTCGACGTGGCACTCGAGGAGCTGCGCGCGGTGCCGCTGGCCGGGCCGGACCCCGAGGACGAGCCGCTGGCCATCGACGTCGGCACCGGCTCCGGCTGCATCGCGCTCTCGCTGGCCGCCGAGGACCCCTTCGTGCACGTGGTGGCGACCGACATCGACCCGGGCGCGCTGGCGGTGGCGCGCGGCAACGCCGCGCGCCTCGGGCTGGCACGCCGCGTCGAGTTCGTGCTCAGCGACCTGTTCCACGACGTCGGCGAGCGGCCGTTCGACCTGGTGGTCAGCAACCCGCCGTACATCCCCGCGGACGAGTACGTCGCGCTCGAGCCCAACGTGCGCGACTACGAGCCGCGCCTGGCGCTGTACGGCGGCTTCGACGGCCTGGACTTCTACCGCCGCCTCGTCCCCGGCGCCGCGCTGCTGCTGCGACCCGGCGGGATGCTGGCGGTGGAGGTCGGAGCCGGCCAGGCCGAGGCGGTGGCCGGCATCGTGCAGGCGTCTGGAGCGTTCACGGCGGCGGAGACGCGCGACGACCTCGGCGGCGTGCCGCGCGTGGTGTACGCGCACCGGCGCGGCGGAGGCACGATGTGACGACCAGTCGCCGGCCTCAGTCCCATGGGCACGCCTGATGGCCCGCGCCGAGAAGGCCCGCGCCGTCGTCCTCAGCTCGCGGCCGCTGGGCGAGGCCGACCGCATCGTCCGCCTGTTCACGCGCGAGCTCGGCCGCGTGGACGCCGTGGTCAAGGGCGTGCGCAAGACCACGTCGCGCTGGGGCGGCCGCCTGGAGCCGTTCAACGTCTGCGACCTGCTGCTGCACCCCGGCAGGTCGCTGTACACCGTCACGCAGGCGCAGATGGTGGACGTCTTCATCCACCTGCGCATGGACCGTCAGGGCCTGACGGCGGCGGCGATCGTCTGCGAGGCCGCCGCCGGCGTCACGCTCGAGCACGAGCCGGAGGAGCGCGTGTTCGCCTTGCTGCGCAACACGCTGCGTGAGCTCGATCACGGGTTCCCCGGCCGCGCGATCGAGTCGCCGCTCGTGCTCGGCGCCCTGCTCAAGCTGCTGTACGAGGCCGGCTACCAGCCGGTGCTGGACCAGTGCGCGGCGTGCGCTTCCGGCGACCGCGCCTTGGGGTTCTCGGCCGCGCGCGGCGGCCTGCTGTGCGCGGACTGCGTGGGGGAGGGCGTGCCGGTCACACCCGAGGCCGTGGCGGCCATGCGCGACGGCATCTCCCGGCCGCTGGCCGATCTGCGCGAGCTG
The DNA here is from genome assembly GCA_963696935.1 of uncultured Thermoleophilia bacterium. Taxonomy (GTDB): domain Bacteria; phylum Actinomycetota; class Thermoleophilia; order UBA2241; family UBA2241; genus CAIXSE01. The sequence continues at coordinate 4,002 of CAVOMB010000042.1, forward strand.
CCCGCCTCGCCCGCCGCCGGCGAGGCGCTCCGGGACGTGCACCGGCTGTACGCCTACCACACGGGTTCGCGCCTGCGCGCGCTGCGCATCGGCGGCGCCGGCTGAGAGAAGAGCAGGAGAGGGAATCCTAGGCGTCACGCTCGCGTCGCCGGCGACCCGGTGGATCGGGCCTCGTCGCGTCGCTGCCGCGCCGCCCGGACCGGCCGTCAGAGACGGCCCCGGCCTGCAGCGAGTCTCTCTCACCGTAGACCCTCACGCCATGGAACATCCGTCGTACTACGATGGCGCGGGTCCGTCCTCTCGCCGGGAGTCCCAGGTGTTTGTTCACTTCTGCGTGAGACTGGTAGAATCGCCGCTCCGACTTGAAAGGACCCGTTGACCGACCACGCCCAGACCGCGGACGCCGCAGCCCCCACGTTCCAGCAGATCATCGGCCGCCTGCAGGCCTTCTGGGAGGGTCAGGGCTGCGTCGTCGTCCAGCCGTACCACACCGAGGTCGGCGCCGGCACCTTCAACCCCGCCACCTTTCTGCGCTGCCTGGACGCCCGTCCTTGGCGCGCCGCCTACGTGGAACCGTCCATGCGCCCCGCCGACGGGCGGTACGGCGAGAACCCGTACCGGCTGGGCCACTACTACCAGTACCAGGTGGTCATCAAGCCGTCGCCGGCGGACATCCAGGACGTCTACCTGCGCTCGCTCGAGGCTCTCGGCATCGTCCTCGCCGAGCACGACGTGCGCTTCGTCGAGGACAACTGGGAGGGCCCCACGCTCGGCGCCTGGGGCCAGGGCTGGGAGGTCTGGGTCGACGGCATGGAGGCCACCCAGTTCACGTACTTCCAGCAGCTGGGCGGCTTCGACCTCGACCCCATCACCATCGAGATCACTTACGGCCTCGAGCGCCTGGCCATGTACCTGCAGGGCGTGGACAGCGTCTACGACCTGGTCTGGTCGCGCCGGGGCGAGGGCGGCGTGGAGCACGTCGTCACCTACGGGGACGTGTACAAGGAGAACGAGCGCGAGTTCAGCACCTACAGTTTCGAGGTGGCCGACACGGAGATGCTCTACCGCCACTTCCGTGAGCATGAGGCCGAGGCGCTGCGCTGCATCGAGGCGCGCCTGCCCATCCCCGCGTACGACTACGTGCTCAAGTGCAGCCACGCGTTCAACATGCTCGATGCGCGCGGCGTGATCAGCGTGACCGACCGCACGGCGCACATCGCGCGTGTGCGCGACCTCGCGCGCAAAGTCGCCGGCCTCTATCTGGAGGTCGTCGGCGACGGGCGCGGGGGAGAGGACGCGGACGCCGGCGAGGCCGCAGTCGAGGAGGCCGGCAGATGAGCACTCTGCTGGTCGAGATCGGCTGCGAGGAGCTGCCGTACAAGGTCTGCGAGTCGGTCGTACGTCAGCTGGAAGGCACGGCGAAGCAGCCGGGCCTGGCGCTCGCGCTGCTCGGCGAGCAGCGCCTGCTCGAGGAGGGCGCGGCGGCCAGGGTCCTGGTCTCGCCGCGCCGTGTCGCCGTCCTGGTCGACGGCGTTCCGTCCGAGCAGCTCGCGCAGGTACAGGAGTTCCGCGGCCCCAAGGCCGAGGTCGCGTACGCCGAGGACGGCACGCTCACCAAGGCGGGCGCCGGGTTCGCGCGCTCCAAGGGCGCGGCGGCCGAGGACGTACAGCGTCGCGTCGTCGACGGCACCGAGTTCGTCTTCGTCAGCGTCGAGGCCGAGCGGCGCGCGGCGCGCGACGTCGTCCCCGAGCTGGTCGCGCGCCTCATCACCGGCCTGCAGATCCCGCGCGGCATGCGCTGGGGGGCCAGGCCCGAGGGCGCGAGCGAGTACCTGCGGTTCTCGCGCCCCATCCGCTGGCTGGTCGCAAAGCTCGACGGCGAGACCCTGAGCGGGGAGTTCTACGGCCTCCCGCTCGGTGAGGCCTCGCGCGGCCACCGCGTGCTCGGCGGGCCGGTCACCATCGCCGCCGCCGGCGACTACGAGCAGCTGCTCGCCGCCCAGAAGATCGTCGTCTCGCAGCAGGATCGCGAACGGCTCATCCGCGAGGGCCTGGACGCCGCGGCCGCCGAGCTCGGCGGCGAGTGGTCCGACCCCGGCGCTGTGCTCGCCGAGGCCATCTACCTGGCCGAGTGGCCCAGCGTCGCCCGCGGCGCCTTCAAAGACCGGCACCTGCGCCTGCCGGACGAGGTGCTGGTGACGGCCATGCAAAGCCACCAGCGTTACTTCCCCGTGCGCGACGCGGACGGCGAGCTGCTGCACTTCTTCCTCTACGTCTCCAACGGCGACCCCGCGGCGGCGCCGCTGGTCACGCGCGGCAACGAGCGTGTGCTCGACGGCCGCCTGGACGACGCCGAGTTCGCCTACGACCGCGACCTCGCCGAGGGCCTGCCGGCCATGGCCGGGCGCCTCGGCGCAGTGGTGTTCCACGAGAAGCTCGGCTCGCTCGCCGACAAGGCGAGCCGGCTCGGCGGCCTGGTGGCCGCGCTGGAGGGCGGCTCTGTCGCCGGCGACAACGGCCCCGGCGACAACGGCTCCGGCGCCTCACTCGCCGAGACCCTGCGCACCGCCGCGCGCCTCGCCAAGGCCGACCTCGTCAGCCAGACGGTCATCGAGTTCCCGTCGCTCCAGGGCGCCATGGGCGGCAAGTTCGCCGAGGCCGGCGGCCTCGGCGACGCGGTGGCCCACGCCGTGGGCGAGCACTATCGCCCGCTGAGCGCGACGGCGCCGCTGCCGACCACCGTCGCCGGCGCCATCCTGGCTGTCGCGGACAAGCTCGACAACATCGTCGGCGCGTGGGTCGCCGGCGAGAAGCCCTCCGGCTCACGCGACCCCTATGGGCTCCGACGCGCGGCCATGGGCATCGTGCGCGTGGCCCTGGACTACGACCTGCGGTTCCCGCTCGCCGGCCTGCTCACGGCGGCCGTCGACCAGTTCGAGCTGCAGGGCATCGAGGGCCTCGACGACGTCAGGCGCACGACGATCGTCGACGAGACGGCCGCCTTCGTGCGCGAGCGCCTGCAAGTGCTGCTGCTGGACGAGGGCCTGCCGTTCCCGAGCGTCGAGGCGGCCATGGCCGCTCCGGCCGCGGATCTGCCGGCGCTGGCCGCGCGGGCGCGCGTGTTCGCCGCCATGGCCGGCCGGGACGTGTTCGAGAACGCCGTCACCGCCTACAATCGGTGCTCTGCACTGGCGGCCAAGGACCCGGCGGCCGGGCTTCGCTCCATCGACCCGGCCCTCTTCACCGACGACGCCGAGCGCGAGCTGTTCGCGGCCTACGAGGCTGCGCGCGGGCCCCTGCTCGACGCCCTCCAGCACCTCGAGCTCGAGAGCGCCGTAGCCGCCGCGGCCGGCCTGCGGCCGGCCGTCGACGCATACTTCGACTCCGTGCTGGTGATGGACAAGGATGACGCCGTACGCGCCAATCGTCTGGCACAGCTCGCCGCCGTCACCGGCCTCATCGGCCGTATCGGAGAGTTCAGCCGCCTGCCGCTCACGCAGGCGTAAGGACCAGGAGACCTCACCACATCCCACCGCGACCGCCGTGACTCGGCGGACTCACATGCCAGGGGAGGCAACAAGAGATGAGTGACAAGCACGTCTACCGCTTCAGCGAGGGCAACAAGAGCATGCGTGAACTGCTCGGTGGCAAGGGAGCCAACCTCGCGGAGATGACCTCCATCGGGCTGCCCGTGCCGCCCGGTTTCACCATCACCACCGAAGTCTGCAACTACTACTCCGCCCACGGCGACTACCCGGACGGCGTCGAGGCCCAGATCGAGGACGCACTCAAGGCGCTTGAGACCGACACCGGCAAGACGTTCGGCGGCGCCTCCGACCCCCTGCTGCTCAGCGTCCGCTCCGGCGCCCGCGCCTCCATGCCCGGCATGATGGACACGATCCTCAACCTGGGCCTCAACGACGTGACCGTGCAGGGCGTCGTCGCGTCCACCGGCAACGCGCGCTTCGCCTACGACTGCTACCGGCGTTTCGTCAGCATGTACGGCGACGTCGTGCTCGGCTGCAAGCCGGAGAGCGACGAAGAGGGCGACGTCTTCGAGGAGCGCCTCGAGGCGATGAAGAAGGCCAAGGGCGTCGCCTACGACACCGAGCTCACCGCCGACGACCTCAAGCAGCTCACGGCCGAGTTCAAGGCCGCCGTCAAGGAGCGCACCGGCAAGGAGTTCCCGGACGACCCGCGCGCCCAGCTCTGGGGCGCCATCAGCGCCGTCTTCGGCAGCTGGGGCAACGACCGCGCCGTCGCCTACCGGCGTCTGTACGACATTCCCGACGACTGGGGTACGGCGGTCAACGTCCAGACGATGGTCTACGGCAACACCGGCGAGGAGTCGGGCACGGGCGTGGGCTTCACGCGCAACCCCGCCAGCGGCGAGAACATGTTCTACGGCGAGTTCCTCGTCAACGCCCAGGGTGAGGACGTCGTCGCCGGCGTGCGCACCCCGCGTCCGGTCAGCGAGCTCAAGGAGCTGTGGCCGGACGTGTACGACGAGCTCATGGACATCCAGAGGACGCTCGAGCGCGAGATGCGCGACATGCAGGACTTCGAGTTCACCATCGAGAAGGGCCGCCTCTTCATGCTCCAGACGCGCAACGGCAAGCGCACCGGCCTGGCGGCCATCCGCATCGCCGTCGACATGGCCGACGAGGGCCTCATCGGACACGAAGAGGCGCTCATGCGCATCGAGCCCGAGCAGCTCAACCAGCTGCTGCGGCCGATCTTCGACCCCGACATGAAGCTCAAGGCCGTGGACGAGGGCCGGGTCAAGGCCAAGGGCCTGCCCGCCGGCCCCGGCGCCGCCACCGGCCGCGTCGTCTTCAACGCCCAGGACGCCGTCGCGTGGGCGTCGCGCGGCGAGAAGGTCCTGCTGGTCCGCGACTTCACGAGCCCGGACGACATCCGCGGCATGGACGCCGCCCAGGGCATCCTCACGGCGCAGGGCGGCATGACCAGCCACGCCGCGCTGGTCGCCCGGCAGATGGGCAAGGTCTGCATCGTCGGCTGCGGCGCGCTCGACATCGACATGAAGGCGCGCAGCTTCAAGGTCGACGACGCCAGCGTCAAGGAAGGCGACTGGATCAGCATCGACGGTTTCACCGGCGAGGTCATCCTCGGCGCGCTCGAGACGCGGCCGCCGGAGGTCCTTCAGGTGCTGCTCGAGAAGACCATCGCGCCCGAGGACTCAGGGTCGTTCCGCTACTACGCGGAGATCATGGAGTGGGCCGACAAGGCGCGCACGCTCGGCGTACGCACCAACGCCGACCAGCCGGACCAGAGCGCCAACGCCATCGCCTTCGGCGCCGAGGGCATCGGCCTCTGCCGCACCGAGCACATGTTCTTCGAGGGCGAGCGCATCATGAGCGTGCGCGAGATGATCCTCGCGGAGAGCCGCGAGGCTCGCGAGGCCGCGCTGGCCAAGCTCCTCCCGATGCAGCGCGACGACTTCGCCGGCATCTTCCGCGTCATGGGCTCGCGCCACGTCACCATCCGCACGCTCGACCCGCCGCTGCACGAGTTCCTGCCGCACGACGCCGAGGACACGGCGAGGACCGCCGCAGCGCTCGGCGTCAGCGAGGACGAGGTCCGCGCCAAGGTCGAGGACCTGCACGAGAGCAACCCGATGCTCGGCCACCGCGGCTGCCGCCTCGGCATCGCCTTCCCGGAGATCACGGCGATGCAGGTGCGGGCCATCCTCGAGGCCGCCTGCCTGGTCAAGAAGGAAGGCCTCGACCCGCACCCCGAGATCATGATCCCGCTGGTGGGCACCAAGAAGGAGCTCGAGCACCAGGCGGCGATCGTGCGCTCCGTGGCCGCCGACGTGTTCGCCGAGCAGGGCGCGCAGGTCGACTACATGATCGGCACCATGATCGAGATCCCGCGCGCCGCGCTCACGGCCGACGAGATCGCCGAGGACGCCGAGTTCTTCAGCTTCGGCACCAACGACCTCACGCAGATGACGCTCGGCGTCAGCCGCGACGACGCCGGCAAGTTCCTCCCGCTCTACACCAGCGAGGCGCTGGAGATCTGGCCGGCCGACCCGTTCGCGACGCTCGACCAGAGCGGCGTGGGCCAGCTGGTCGAGATCGGCGTCGAGCGCGGCCGCAAGACGCGGCCGGACCTCAAGATCGGCATCTGCGGCGAGCACGGCGGCGACCCCGAGACGGTCAAGTTCTGCCACCGCGCCGGTATGGATTACGTCAGCTGCTCGCCGTTCCGGCTCCCGGTGGCGCGTCTCGCCGCGGCGCAGGCGGCCATCGAGGGCAGCGGCGACCTGCGGCTGGAGAAGTAGCAGCGGTCGGCACGACGGGCGCCGGCCCGGGCCGCCGAGAGGCGCGCCCGGGCCGGCGCTTCTCGCTCAGCGGTCGGGAGGTGACCACGCAGTGGGCGGTCTGGCACGAGACATCCGCGTGACGCTCGCCGACGGGCGGGCGCTTGTCGTGCGCGACGCGCACAGGCGCGACGCGCGCGGCGTCACCGAGATGCTCGACGCGGTGGCGGCCGAGCCGCAGGCCACGCTCGTGCTGCGGCCCGGCGAGGCCGCCCCATCCGACTGGCGGCGGCGCATCACCGAGGCTCTCCGCTCGCCGCGCGGGCTCTTCATCGTCGCCGACGCGGCCGGCGAGGTCGTCGGCAATCTGGGTCTCTGGCCCGACGGCAACCCGGCCTCGGCACACGTCGCCTGGATCGGCATGTCGGTCGCCGCCGGCTGGCGCGGCGCCGGCGCCGGCGGCGCCCTGCTGGAGGCCGCCATGGAGTGGGCCGCCCGCGCAGGCTTCCTCCGCGCCGTCCTCGGCGTGTTCCCGGACAACGCCCGGGCCATCGTCTTCTACGAGCGGCACGGCTTCGTCCGCGAAGGGCTGCGGGTGCAGCAGTACCGCCGCGGCGACGAGTATCATGATGAGGTGCTCATGGCTCGTCGTCTCACAGACCCGTGATCGTCGCCGTGCACCGCCGCACGGCGCTCATCTGGCTCGTCACCGCCGGTCTCATCGTGCTCGCCTGCCTCCCGGCCGTGGTCACCTTCGGCCTGGGCTGGCTGCGCCTGCCGCACATCCAGCCCTGGGGGGCGCCGCCGGCCAGGGACACCACCACGCCCGAGGCCTGGGCGTTCTTCGCGCTCTTCTACCTCTTCTGGATGGTGAGTCTCACGGTGCTGATGATCTGGGCGTTCGACCGCGTCGGCCACAGCTGGCGCCACTACGAGAGCACGCCGCCGGCACAGAAGAAGTCGCGGCGGCGCGCGCGGGCGACCATGCGCCACCTGGGCGCCGAGCAGAAGGCGACCATGGAGGCCCTGCGCCGCCGCGAGGAGCGCGAGGCGCGGCGGCGGCACGACCGCGAGCGCGACGAGGCCATGCGTCGCGGTCCGGACGGCGGAGGCCGCTAGTGGCCCGCATCGCCCAGGGCAGCATCGAGCAGGTGGTCGCCACCGCCGACATCGTGGAGGTGGTCGGCCAGTACACTGACCTCAAGAAGGCCGGCGCCAACTTCAGCGGGCGCTGCCCGTTCCACGAGGAGCGCACGCCCTCCTTCTCCGTGAACCCGGTCGAGAAGCTGTACTATTGCTTCGGCTGCGGGGCGGGCGGCAACCTCATCGGCTTCGTCATGGCCAAGGAGAACATGGACTTCCCCGAGGCCGTCGAGTACCTCGCCGACAAGTACGGCATCGCGCTGGAATACGACGAGTCGAGCGCTCGCGGCGACGCGGAGCGCCGGCGCCGCGAGCGCCTGCGGGCGCTGCTGGAGCAGGCCACGGCCTACTACGAGCGCGTGCTCTGGGACACCAAGGGGGCCGCGCCCGCCCGGGAGTACCTCCTGGGGCGCGGCCTCTCGGAGGACTTCTGCCGCGCCTTCCGCGTCGGCTACAGCCAGCCGGGCTGGGAGAAGCTCCGCGACGCCGCGCTCGCCAAAGGGTTCGGCGAGCAGGACCTGCTCGACGCGGGCCTGGTGATCCCCGGCAAGGGCGGGCGCCCCTACGACCGCTTCCGCGGGCGCATCATGTTCCCGCTTGGCGACGAGCGCGGCCGCACGCTGGGCTTCGGCGCCCGCACCATGGGCGACGAGAAGCCGAAGTACCTCAACTCCCCGGAGACGCCGCTCTACCACAAGAGCGAGGCCCTGTTCGGCCTCGACAAGGCCAAGGCGGCGGCGCGCCAGGAGGACCGCGTGTACGTGGTCGAGGGCTACACCGACGTCATGGCCCTCGCCCAGGGCGGCGTCGCCAATGTGGTGGCCAGCATGGGCACCGCCCTCACCGAGCAGCAACTGGAGCGCATGGCGCGGCTCACGCGCACCATCTACCTGTGCTACGACGCCGACGCCGCGGGCATCGGCGCCATGCAGCGGGCGCTCACGCTCGGCCGCAGGATGAACCTCGCCCTGCACGTGGTGCGCATCCCCGACGGGCTCGACCCGGCCGACTACGTGCTCTCCGGCGCCGGAGGCGACGGCTTCCGTCGGCTTGCCGACGAGGCGCAGACGCTGCTACAATTTCACGTCCGCTTGGCGCTCGACAGCCACGACCTCGACAAGCCCGACGGCAGGGCACGCGCATTCGCGCAGATCAGGGAGGTCCTCACCGAGGCTGCGACGCCGATGGAGCGCGACGACGAGCTTCGCTACGTCGCCGACCGGCTGCAGCTCTCCCCGGAGAGCGTACGCTATCTGCTCTCCGGCAGCGGCAACCCCTCCGGGTCCGCCGCCGGCGTCAGCCGACCGACGACATCGCGCAGCTCCGGCCCCTCGGTCGCTCCTGGCGGCGCCCACGAGCTCGAGGTCAGGTTCCTGGCCGGCTGTCTGGCGCAGCCGGAGACCGGTGACAAGGCTCTGGCCGGCGTCGACGAGAGCTTCTTCGCGACCACCGAGACGCGCGCCACTCTGGCCGCCGTCAAGGCGCGGTTGGCGGCGGACGGGGTAGGGAATACCCTGCAAACCGCAGAGAACGGGGCGGCGGGGAGTGGTGGCGCGGAGGTTCTGGCAGAGGTCATCGTGCGCGCGGGACGGGAGCGGTTCACGCCTACCGTCGTGGAAGAGTTGTTCCTGCGTCTGCAGGAGGCGCGGGTAGGCCGGCTCATCGCACGGGCCAAGGTCACCATGAAGAGTGACGACAGTGGGAGGCAGGGTGAGGAGCTTGCAAGACTCGAAGCCGTTCGCCGCAGCCTGCTCGAGGCTCTTCGAGCCCTCCCCGTGGACGAAGAGCCCGGGCGACGTTGAGGACCGCTGAAGTGACCACGGCGGACGAGCGCAACAAGGCAGTCGAGGCTCCGGAGCTGAGCATCGAGGAGGTCCGCCTGCTCGTCGACGAGGGTCGCGAGCAGGGCTACCTCGCCGGCGAGCACGTCGCCGACGTGTTGCAGGACGTCGAACTCACGCCGGACCAGATCGACGGCATCTACAACCTCTTCGCCGACCTCGGCATCGACATCCTCGAGGCCGACGGCCAGGTCGCCGCCGGCCCGGACGCCAAGCTCGAGGAGGAGGTCATCCCCAAGCTCGACCTCTCGATCAAGACGCCCACCAACGACCCGGTGCGGATGTACCTCAAGGAGATCGGCAAGGTGCCGCTCCTCACCGCCGAAGAAGAGGTGTCCCTGGCCAAGCGCATCGAGCGCAGGGACATGGACGCCAAGCGCAAGCTCACCGAGGCCAACCTGCGCCTGGTGGTGTCCATCGCCAAGCGGTACGTGGGGCGCGGCATGCTGTTCCTCGACCTCATCCAGGAGGGCAACCTCGGCCTCATCCGCGCCGTGGAGAAGTTCGACTACCGCAAGGGTTACAAGTTCAGCACCTACGCCACGTGGTGGATCCGTCAGGCCATCACCCGGGCCATCGCCGACCAGGCGCGTACCATCCGCATCCCGGTGCACATGGTCGAGACCATCAACAAGCTCATCCGCGTGCAGCGCCAGCTGCTCCAGGACGTCGGCCGCGAGCCCACCCCTGAAGAGATTGCGGCCGAGATGGGTACAACTACACAGAAGGTGCGTGAGGTCCTCAAGATCAGCCAGGAGCCGGTGAGTCTCGAGACGCCGATCGGCGAAGAGGAGGACTCCCAGCTCGGCGACTTCATCGAGGACCAAGACGCGATCATGCCGGTCGAGGCCGTCAGCGAGATCATGCAGAAGGAGGAGCTCGCCGCTGTACTGGGTACGCTCACGCACCGCGAACGCAAGGTCATCGAGCTGCGTTTCGGACTCAAAGGCGAGCCTCCGAGGACGCTGGAGGAGGTCGGACAGAAGTTCGGCGTCACGCGCGAGCGCATCCGCCAGATCGAGGCCAAGACGCTGGCCAAGCTCAAGGCGTATCGCGAGTCGCAGCGACTCCGTGATTTCCTCGATTGAGCGAAGCGGGTCCAGCGTGAGGTGAGCCGCAGTGAGCACCTCACCGAAGCCACTGCGACTCCGGAGCAAGGTGCTCCGGCCCCGACCACGAAAGACGACCGCGGAGCCGGGAGCGGGTGGCATGCAGCCAATCCCGCTTTCGCCTCAGCTAGAGCAAGGAGCTGAAGAAGTCAGTGACAGAGTCAGCAGCAGATCGTCAGCCCGACGACACCATCCTCAACAGCGTAGAGGAGGTCCGCACCCTCCTCGAGGAGGGGAAGGAGCAGGGCTACCTCCCGGCTGAGCACATCCTCGAGGTCCTCGCGGACGTCGACCTCACACCTGAGCAGATCGACGACGTGTACGTGGCCTTCCACGACCTCGGCATCGACGTAGTCGGGGCCGACGGCGTGCACCACCAGCAGGCCGGCCAGGGCAGCGGCGAGCAGGAGCAGGAGGGTGACGGCCCCGAGTCCAAGCTCGACCTGTCCATCAAGACGGCCAGCAACGACCCCGTGCGCATGTACCTGCGCGAGATCGGCAAGGTCCCGCTGCTCACGGCCGAGCAGGAGGTCTCGCTCGCCAAGCGCATCGAGCGCGGCGACATGGGCGCCAAGAACGCGCTCATCAAGGCGAACCTGCGCCTCGTCGTGTCGATCGCGCGCAAGTACGCGAACCGCGGTCTCACCCTGCTCGACCTCATCCAGGAGGGCAACCTCGGCCTCATCCGCGCCGTGGAGAAGTTCGACTACCGGCGCGGCTTCAAGTTCAGCACCTATGCCACCTGGTGGATCCGCCAGGCCGTGAGCCGGGCGCTCGCCGACCAGGCGCGCACCATCCGCATCCCGGTGCACATGGTCGAGACCATCAACAAGCTCATCCGCGTGCAGCGGCAGCTGCTGCAGGACCTGGGCCGCGAGCCCACGCCCGAGGAGATCGCCACCGACATGGGCCTCACGCCCGACAAGGTGCGTGAGATCCAGAAGATCAGCCAGGAGCCGGTGAGCCTCGAGAACCCTGTCGGCGACGAGGGCGACTCGCAGCTCGGCGACTTCATCGAGGACGAGCAGTCGGTGGCGCCGAGCGACGCCGTCGGCGAGCTCATGCAGGGCGAGGACCTCGGCCGGGTGCTCGAGCTGCTCACCTCGCGCGAGCGGCGCGTACTCGAGATGCGGTACGGCCTCACCGACGGCCGCCCGCACACGCTCGAGGAGGTCGGGGTGCAGTTCGGCGTCACGCGCGAACGCATCCGCCAGATAGAGGCCAAGACGCTGGCGAAGCTTCGCGCGTATCGCGAGGCGAGGAGCCTGCGCGACTTCGTCGAGTAAGCCGGAGCCGAGGACGACTTCCACAGGACGCCGGGCCGCGAGACGCGGCCCGGCGTTTTCTGTGTGGCGGCTCCGTCCATAACCTCAGTAGCCCTTCACTCATCCCGCGGCTTCGGGCCGCGCACACACGAGGAGACGACATGCAGGAGACGCGCGTGCTGCTGGTGTTCCCGGGCTCGCTGTACGGCGGCCGCTGGGCCGACGGGCCGAGGGTCAAGCCCGAGCTGGTGCAGCTCTTCACCGAGCTTCGCCGCGCGGGGTTCGCGGCCGACGTGCTCGACCTCGAGGCCGAGCTGGGCAACCCACAGGACGACGTCGCCCGGGAGAGCTACCTGCAGATCGGCGGTGCGCTGCTGGCCGAGCGGGAGGCCGACCTGGTGGTGGTCTCCTGCTGGTCGGCGCTTCAGTACACGGCCGCGTTCGCGATGGCGCAGCGCGCGCGCGAGCTCTGGCCGGATGCCGTGACCGCCGTCTGCGGCCACCACGTCTCGGTGCGGCCCGACGACTTCAACGACGAAGGGGCGCCGTTCGACTGGCTCATCGCCGGCGAGGCCGAGACCGCGGTGCTCGCGCTCGCGAAGCAAGTGGCCGCCGGCGAGCGCGAGACCGGGGCGTGCCACTCGCTGGAGGGCACGCCGCTCGCTCTGGACGCCGCGCACCTGCCCGACTACGCGGCGTATCCCTACGCCGAGGAGGGGCTCGAGGAGCTCGGCCTGTTCCTCAGCCGCGGCTGCCCGTACAACTCGCCGTCGTGCATGCTGCGGCCGGGCGGGGGCGGCTGGCACGCGTACCCGCCGGACGTCGCCCTGCGGGCGGTAGACCAGGTGGCGGAGCTGCGCCCCGAACGCCTCCTGGTCCTCGACCCCGCCTTCGGGTATGAGCCCGGCTGGCGGCGGGCGGTGCTCGACCTGCTGGCCGGGCAGGATCGCCGCGACCTCGGGCTGAGCGTCACCGCCCGCCCGGAGCAGCTCCAGCGCCTGGACGCCGACAAGCTCTACAAGGCGCGTGCGGGGGTCGTCCTCGAGGTCGGCACGCTCTCCCACACGCTGCTCGGCCGCACCGGCCAGGCGCCGTACCCGCGCAAGGCGGTGGACCACACCCTCGAGTTGCTCGAGTACCTCGGGGCCAAGGGCGTGGCCACGCACGCGCGCCTCGAGTTCAACCAGCCAGGCGAGACCAAGGAGACGGCGGCGGAGACGCTCGACGCGCTCGAGCGCTTCGCCGCCGCCGTGCCCAACACCTCGGTCACCATCGACGCGCAGCCGTGGGCGTTCCAGCCCATCAGCGAGCCCGAGGCCGACGTGGGCGCGCCTGCCTCGCGCTTCGGCACGCGCATCGAGCACCCGGAGTGGTGGAAGGAGCATGCGGAGTCGCGCGCGCTCGCGACGGCCGTGGTGGCGAGCGCGGAGCTCGCCTCTCGCGCTCCGGGCGACGATGGCTACTGGCGCCCGCGGTTCGAGGAGCTGCAGCAGGCCCTCGACGCCAAGCTCACCGCCAAGGCCCGGCGCGGGCTGCGCAGTCACGAGACGGTGGGATCGGCGGCCTACGGGGTGCCGCACGGCTGGTGGACCGAGCCGAAGTGGCACTGACGGCGAGCGTTTGTCGGCTCGCCGGGCATCGCCTATACTCTGTCGGCCGGAGCGATCCTCGGTAGCTCAATGGTAGAGCATTCGGCTGTTAACCGAAGGGTTGTAGGTTCGAGTCCTACCCGAGGAGCCAGTCATCAGTGGGGCGCCGTGGTCCATGTGGCTGCGGCGCCCCTTCTGCTTCTGGAGGCCAAGTGAACGGCTCGCTGGTCCCAGCCCTCGTGGTCGGGGGCGTCATGGCGGTGATCCTCGCCGTCGCTATGCTCATGCTGAGCCGCGTGGGCTCCAAGGCAGAGGTGCGCGCCGACGAACTGCGAGCTGACGTCGAGCGCCGCGGCGAGGAGTGGGTGATCCCCCTCCGCGGCGCCATGTACCAGAGCGGGCGCCAGAATCCGCAAAGCAAGGGCCACGGCGTGCTCGGGCTCACGGACCGGCGCGTGCTGTTCCTGCCGATCTCCGGCGAGCTCGTCAGCGTGCCGCGCACCCGCGTCATCGGCGCACATGTGGACGACCGGCGCCGTGACGCGGCCGCGAGCCACCGTCACCGGCTGGTCGTCTCGCTCGACGACGAGACCGAGCTGGGGTTCCTCATCGACGACGGCGAGAAGTGGATCGAGGCGTTCGCCGCGCCCGGGAAGCTCCGGCGGGTCCGCAGACCCGGAGAGCTAGAGCCGGCCCGGTCTCAGGGCCGGCCCCACCAGCGCTCGCGCGACTCCGGCAGCCTGAGGCCGGCGGCGAACTTCTCGCGCTCCTGGGCCAGCTGCCGGCAGTCGTCGAGCTCGACGTGCACGGTGGCGTCGAGCCTCACGTTGAACGCCGCGACCTCCTTGTTGATCGCCACCACCCGCTCCTCGATGAGGCGCAGGGCCTCCTCGGCGTGCCGGTTGGCCACCTGGGCCAGCGGGCGCTCCGCGGCGTAGCGCACGACGATCCTGTCGTTCTCGGTGTCGACGGCCACGCCGGCGTGCTCCAGCTCGTCGTCGCCCTCGGCGGCCATGGCCATCGTGGCCACGCCGTCGGCGAACACGAGGAACTCGACGGCGGTGCCGCGGACGACGCGATGCTCCTCGCGGCCGGGGTCTCCGGCCACGGCCATCCTGGTCGGGCGCGGCGCGTCGAACATCACGCGGCGCAGCCTGAGCGGCGCCACGGCGTGTCTGCTGATGATGCTGTCGGCGACCCCTTTGAGGTTGCGCGACAGCAGAACGTCGTCGGCCACGGCGTCCGCGTCGCGGATCGCCGCCTCGAGGACTGTCTCGAGGGCAGTGGTCAGACTCATGGGTGTCCCTCCGGTCCTGCGATTGTGAGTGTCCGTCCCGTCGTGACGGGGAGGAGGGCCGCTCCCTTCGGCCCCGGACCGCCCGCGGGTCTGCTGACGGGCGCGGCGCGGGACCCGTGGTCCCGCGCCGCGCCCTGAGCGTCACGTGAGGTCGTAGGCGGCCTCACCGAACTCGGTCTCGTCGAGGCCGCGGAGCTCCACGGAGTCCGGCACGCGGATCTCCATGAACAGGCCGATGACCTTGAGGATGAGGAACGTCGCGATGAACGCGTAGGCCGCGCAGACGATCGTCGCGATGACCTGCCAGCCGAAGAAGGTGAAGTTGCCGGCGATGAGGCCGTCGGCGCCTGCCGGGTTGACCGACTTGAGCGCGAACACGCCGAGCAGGATAGTGCCCATGAACCCGCCGACGCCGTGAGCGGCCCAGACGTCGAGCGCGTCGTCCCACTTCATGCGCTTCACGAAGATCACGGCGGTGTAGCACACCGAACCCGCCAGCAAGCCGACGATGAACGCCGCCCATGTCGGGATGTAGCCCGCGCACGGCGTGACGCAGGCGAGGCCGGCGACGGCGCCGGTGAGCGCACCCACGAGGCTCGGTTTGCCGTCGTGGCGCCAGCTGATGGCCAGCCACGTGCACATGGCGATCGACCCGGCGATGTCGGTGTTGACGAACGCCTGCGCGGCGATGCCGTTGGCGGCGAGCGCCGAGCCGGCGTTGAAGCCGAACCATCCGAACCAGAGGAGCCCGGTGCCGAGAGCTACGAAGGCCACGTTGTGAGGCAGGCCGCGCTCTCCCGGGCCGAACTTGCGGCGCCCCACCACGAAGACCGACGCGAGGGCGGCGAAGCCGGCGCTCACGTGGACGACCATGCCGCCGGCGAAGTCGAGTACGCCGTGCTGCATGAGCCAGCCGCCACCCCAGATCCAGTGCACGAACGGGATGTACACGATGATGCTCCACAGCACCAGGAACCACAGGTAGCTCTTGAACTTGACGCGGTCGGCGAACGCGCCGGTGATGAGCGCCGGGGTGATGATGGCGAACATCTCCTGGTAGACGAAGTGCGCCTGCGCCGGGATGTTGGGCGCCCACGGACCCGGCAGGTGCGCGACGCCGCTGAGCATCGCCCAGTGCAGGTTGCCGAAGACGCCGCCCACGTCGCCCGAGAAGGCGAGTGAGTAGCCGAAGAACACCCAGATCGTGGTGACGACGCCCATCGAGATGAACGACTGCATCATGATCGCAAGGAAGTTCTTGCGGCGGACCAGGCCTCCGTAGAAGAACGCCAGGCCTGGCGTCATCAGCGCCACGAGTGCGGCGCAGATGAGGACGAACGCAGTGTCGCCCGTGTTGATGGTGGTGAGTCCGCCCATGCGGGACCCTCCTATGAACTCGTGCCCGGCGCATGTGGATCGGGCCCCTCAAGGGAGTACGTCGGTGACCCTTGCCCCACGACCAGACTCTGGCCAGGCTCCAGATGGGGATCCCCTCCAGCCATCCTCGCCCGATTGGACGGATTCTCTCGACTTGTGAAGCGCGGCGCAATACGACGGCGCGGATAGTCCCGGCACTGGGACAGGACGGGGTGGAGCGGGGCCGCGGGCCGACGTGGCGAGCCGCGGCCGCGGCGGGCCGAAAAGGACGGGGGCCGGCGCCGCATCGCGGCGCCGGCCCCCGTCGGCGGAGTCCTCCGCGGGGACTCAGTCGAACGAGTAGGCGGTCTCGCCGTGCAGTTCCTCGTCCAGGCCCTTGACCTGCACGTTGGCGTTGACGCTCAGATTGCCGACGACGTCGATGACCTCGAAGATCACCCACGTCACCGCGAACGTGTACGTGAGGGTGATGCCCACGGCGGCCAGCTGCAGGCCGAACTGCTTGGGGTTGCCGTCCATGAGGCCGCTGGCGCCGTTGACGTAGCGGTAGGCGAACCAGCCGACCATGAGCGAGCCGAACAGGCCGCCGACGCCGTGCACGCCCCAGACGTCCAGGGAGTCGTCCCACTCGAGCTTCTTGCGCAGGAGGAGGGCGCCGTAGCAGATCCAGCCGGCAGCGAGGCTGATGAAGAAAGCAGCCCATGTCGGCACGAAGCCCGCGCAGGGGGTCACGGCGACGAGCCCGGCCAGCACGCCGGTGAGCGAGCCGACCATGCTGACTTTGCCGGTACGCACCCAGTCGGCATGGACGAAGCGAAGAGCGAGGCTGAGGCCGACGTGAGTGCTTCGCCAGACCGCTTCACCCGACTCCTCGAGTCGCTCGGCGGCACAGCCTCGGCGAATGCCGTCTTCGGTGACCCGGTCGAGAAGGACGGCGTCACAGTCGTGCCCGTGGCACGTGTGCGCTACGGCGTCGGCGGTGGCGGAGGCCGTGGCGCCGGGCGCAAGAAGAAGCGCGACGCCGGTGACGGTGCAGCGGAAGAGGTCGGGTACGGTCACGGCGGAGGGGTGCAGGCCGCCCCCGTCGGCTACATCGAGATCAGCGGCGGCAGGGCCGAGTACAAGCGGATCGTCGATTCCGTGCGCCCGATGGCCGTGCTCATGTTGTTCCCGGTGGTCGGCGTGATCTGCTTTGCCGTGATGGCGATCATCAGCCTGCAGACCGCCAAGTCAGCGCGCAAGACGTTGCCGACGATGCCTCACCTGCCTCACGTGCTGCTGCCGTCCGTGTTCAGCCCAGGATGAGGCGCTGCGGATCGACGTCGTCGCGCAGGATCCGCAGCTCCTCCGCCGTGGGCGGAGTCGCTACGGTCGCGCGCGTGCAGTCGAGCGCGAAGCCGGTGTTCTCCTGGACCTGCTCGGGCGTGACGCCCTCGTAGCGCTCGGCGAGGTACATCTCGTGCGTGTGGTCGTCGAACCTGAGCACGCAGAGGTTGGTGACCACGGCGATGGGGCCGCCACGGCGGTAGCCGGCGCGCTGGCGGGAGTCGCCGCCCTCGAGCCAGCCGGGTGTCGTCAGGTAGTCGAGCTTCTCGACGAACTTCTGCGTGCCGTGCTGCATGAACACGATGAAGCCGCTGGCCAGCGAGCCGGCGTCGCAGGCGCCGCCGCTGCCGCTGAAGCGGACCTTGGGCGCCAGGTAGTCGCCGATCACCGTGGAGTTCATGTTGCCGTACTTGTCGATCTGCGCGGCGCCGAGGAACGCGATGGTATGCAGGCGCCGGTTGGCGAGGTAGCTGAACGCCTCGACGAGGCCGGCGTTGAGGTTGCTGAAGGCCATCACGCGCGGGTCGGCCACCGCCATGGGCAGCTCGTCCAGCAGCGGGCCGATGCCCCCGGTCTCGAAGAAGATGTGCGCTTGCGGGGCGTGGATGCGCTTGGCCACGGTGGCGGCCAGCATGGCCACGCCGGTGCCGGCGAACAGCACGTCGCCGTCCTTGATGAAGCGGCCGGCGGCGATGGCCATCATCTCGCGCGGGGAGTAGGCGGGCGCCGCCGTCTGTACATCGGTCATCTCGCTCACCTCCGGTCCAGGCCGGTCGCGTAGCCGGCGACGGTGTTGGCGCGGATACGCGCCAGCTGCGCGCCTCCGACCTTGTCCAGGTAGTGGTCCCAGCTCTCGACGCCGTACACCCACTCCTCGAGCCAGGCCGCCCAGCGGTCGTCGTCGCGGGCGACGGCCTTGTACTGGTTGAGGTGCGCCGGGTCGTAGTCGTAGAAGTACGGGCAGGCGGTCGGGTGGGCGCCGTAGGGCACCGGCACCACGGCGTCGACCAGGAAGGGCGGCAGCGCGTTCTGGTCGGGGTCGAGCCGCAGGTAGTGCTCGGGCACGATCTCCTCGCAGGCGACGATCACGGCGGTTGACGCCTTGCACTGCTCGAGGTCGGCGAAGGTGAGGCCCTTGATGCGTACGGTACCGTCGGTGCTCACCTGCTGGGCGTGGATGATGGAGACATCCGGCGTGAGCGCGGGGAGGAGGACGACCTCGTCGTCCGCGTGGCCGAAGGGGTCGTCCATGACGATGACCTTCCGGCAGGGGACCCCGTCCTCGCCGCGGAGCTCGGCCGGGAAGCCGCTCTTTTCGACCACGTCCGTGCCCAGCCCGGACTTGCTGGGGATGAACGGCACGTTCAGCGCGCCGGCGAGGAATCGCAGACTCATCATGTTGTTGGTGTAGTCCTCGACCTGCAGCTCGCCGCGCTCGACCGCCTTGCGGAAGCGGATGCAGGTCGGCGCGAAGCGGCCGTTGCCGCCGTAGGCGATGTCGAGGCGGCGCACGCAGCCGGCGCCGACGAGGACGTCGAGCGCCTGGCCGTTGGAGTGCGCCACCAGGTGAAGGTCCTTGATCCGGCGGCGGGCGATCTCGTAGGTCACGGCCATCGGGTTGCGGGTGATGGTGAAGCCCCCGACGCAGACCTGGTCGCCGTCGTGCACGAACCGCTCGACGGCTTCGCCGACGGTCATGAGCTTGTCGTCGAGCCCGTTGTGTTCTGCCACCTGCGTCCCCCTTCTCGAGTCTGCCGGGGTCCTTAACGAGGGAATCCCCAGCGAGCACGGTG
Source organism: uncultured Thermoleophilia bacterium (assembly GCA_963696935.1). GTDB lineage: Bacteria > Actinomycetota > Thermoleophilia > UBA2241 > UBA2241 > CAIXSE01. Next base: position 23,028 of record CAVOMB010000042.1, read on the forward strand.
CGTCTCAGCTGGGGAGCAGGGCCTGACGAAGGGGCCGGTGGGAACGCCGCCGGCCCGGACCCTGCGGCAGCGGCATCATGATACACGCGGCCGACGGCGGCGCAACAGCGCCGCCGTCGGCCGTCCGGTTGGTGGCCGCCGCGGGCCTTGGCCAGGGCGGCCACCCGCCACGCCGAACCTCGACCGCGTGCACGCCTGCTGCTAGAGTGCCGACATGGATGAGCCGGCCACCTTCCTCTTCTCAGGCTACGCCCGCCTGCCGCAGGACGTGAGCCACCAGGCCATGTACAAGCGCGTCGGCGTCGTGTTCGAGGTAGACGACAAGGGCGTCGTCCTCGGCGCCAGCACGACGCTCATGATGGAGGTCGCCTCCGGGTTCTTCGAGCGTCTCCTGCTCGGCCGCAACGTGCTCACCGAGCGCGTCGAGATCGAGGCGACCGTGCGCTACCGCTACCGCGGCCACTCGCAGGGCGCCCTCATCTCGGCGCTCCACAAGGCCTTCGAGGCCGTGGACCAGAGCCCGCTCGTCCTGGGCGAGGCCGCGGGGAACCTGCCCAGCGCGCGCCCGGACGGCACCGCCACAGAGCGCGGCTGAAGTACCACCCGAAGAGGGTGAGGCGCCCTCTCATCGACCTTCCTACGCTTGATCCGAGCGGTGCGCGTGCAGAACGCGGGTCCGCCCGAGCAGGGAGGCGGGATGGATGATCAGCCTGTTCGGCGGTGGCGGCGGCGCTGGTGGCCACGCCCGGACAGGACACGGCGAGGGGACCCGGGCGTGGTGTTCGCTGTGCGAGGCGACGGCGCACCTGCGCTATGGCCGTGTGCGGCCGCATCTGTATTGATCCGGGACGCCTGCGCCCGACGGCGCGGAGGGCTTGCGCGGCCGGCGCGGGCGGGTCTATGCTGCCAGTGCTGCACACATGACCGCGGTCGGCGCCGTCTCCGCCGTCCGCACTCCAGGTCATGGACCCCCAGCGAGCGCTTCGGCGTCCCTGGGGGTCTTCGTCGTTTCCGGGGACGGACATGCGAGGCACGGGCCGGACCCGCCGCTCTGCGGCTCCGCCGGCCTCAGGTCATGGAATCTACGGTCCCTGAGGAGGGAGCTGCATGGACTTTCGCTACACCACCGAGCAGGAGATGTACCGCCAGGCCATCCGCGAGTGGCTGGTGAAGAATCTTCGAGCCGCGCGCCCGCGGCATCGACGAGGCCGAGGACGGCATCCCGGACGACATCACCGCAGGTATGGCCGAGATGGGCATGTTCGGCACTACCATCCCGGAGGAGTTCGGCGGCATGCCGCTCCCCGACGACGAGCGCCTGATCTACGCAATGATCACCATCCACGAGATCGCGCGCGCCGACCTCAGTATGAGCACGCCCGTCTACACGCTGCTCACCATCGGCTGGTCGTACATCATCAACCGGTACGGCACCGAAGAGCTGAAGCAGGAAGTGCTCCCGGCCGTGGCCGCCGGCAAGGCGTTCGCCGGCATCAACACCACCGAGCCCGGCGGCGGCAGTGACCTCTCCGCCATCAAGACGATCGCTCTGTGGAACGAGGAGAAGCAGGCGTACATCCTCAACGGCGAGAAGGCCTACGTCAGTGGCCCCAAGGAGTGCGAGAAGTGGGGCGCCCCGAGCGGCCACTGCACCTTGGTCAAGACCGACCCGAACCAGGGCCACAAGGGCATGACCTTCATCTGGGTCCCCGCCCACCTCGACGGCATCAGCTACACCACCTACAAAGACATGGGCCGCATGGGCCTCAGCACCGGCGGCTGGATCTACAAGGACGTCGAGCTGCCCAAGAAGTACGTGCTGGGCGAAGAGGGCAAGGGCTTCTACGTCAACATGGACGGCTTCAACGCCGCCCGCGTGCTCGTGGCCGCCGCCTGCCTCGGCGGCGCCGAGAAGGGCCTCGAGATCAGCGGCGAGTACACCGCGCAGCGCACCACCTTCGGCAAGCCTCTGGGCAAGAACGAAGGCATCTCCTTCGAGATGGCCGGCGACTGGATGCAGCTCGACATGCTCAAGCTGAACCTCCTGCGCGGCGCCTGGATGATCGGCCAGGAGCACACCAACCCCGGCCAGTTCAGCCGCAAGGACATCAACAAGGTCATCAGCACGGTCAAGTGCCTGAGCCCGACGCTGTGCCACGACATCGCCCGCCACGGGATGATGTACCACGGCGCCTTCGGCTACACGAAGGAGACCCCGCTCGAGATGCTGCTCCGCGGCGTCATGAGCTACGAGGTCGGCGCCGAGGGCGGCCTGATGATCATGCGCGGCATCATCGCCCGCGACGTGTGGGGCGAGACGCACAACCCGTTCAAAGATTGATGCTTGAAGCGAACCGAAGGTCGGTAAGGAGGCCGCCATGGAAACAGTCGAGTGCATCGTCGTCGGTGGCGGCCTCGCCGGCCTCTCCGCGGCCTACGGCCTGGCCGAGGCCGGCGTGGAGGTCATGGTCCTCGAGCGCGGCGACTACTCCGGCGCCAAGAACGTCAGCGGCGGGCGCCTGTACGTGAAGCCCATCAGTGGCTTCTACCCGGAGCTGTGGGACGAGGCGCCGTTCGAGCGGCCGGTGGCGCGAGAGCTCGTCACCATGCTGGCCGACGGACGGCACACCACCATCGAGATCGCGTCGGACCGGTTCCTGGAGGGCAAGCCGCAGAGCTACACGGTCGTGCGCGCCAAGCTCGACCAGTGGCTGGCCGAGAAGGTGACCGAAAAGGGCGCCATGGTGGTGCCCAACATGAAGGTCGACGAGCTGCTGTGCAAGGACGGCCGCGTGATCGGCATCAAGGCCGGCGGCGACGAGATCGGCGCCAACGTGGTCGTCGTCGCCGAGGGCGTGCTGCGGCTGCTCAGCAGCGCGGCCGGGCTGGCCGCCGAGCCGCAGGCCAGGCACCACGCGCTCGGCTACAAGGAGATCATCGAGCTGCCGGCGGGCGTGATCGAGGACCGCTGGCACCTCAACCCCGGCGAGGGCGCCGCCCAGCTCTTCATGGGCGATTGCACCAAGGGCATGATGGGCGGCGCGTCCCTCTACACGAACAAGGAGAGCATCTCGCTCGTCATGGTCGTGGGCATGGAGGACATGCGCCGCCGGCAAGACGGCACGGAGAGCTGGCAGCTCCTGGACGAGTTCAAGGAGCTGCCCCAGATCCGGCCGCTGGTCGCCGGCGGCACCGTGGCGGAGTACTCGGCGCACGCGATCCCCGAGGGCGGCATCGGCCAGGTCCCGCGGCTGGCCGGCGACGGCTACCTCGTCGCCGGAGACACCGCGGGGCTCAGCCTCAACGCCCTCGTCACCGTACGCGGCATGGACTTCGCCATCGCCTCGGGCTACTACGCCGCCGAGGCGGTAAAGAAGGCCAGAGCGGCCGGCGACTACTCGGCCGCCGGCCTGGCTGCGTACGAGGCGTCGCTCCGCGACAGCTTCGTGCTCCGCGACCTCGAGACGGCCAGATCCATCCCCAGCGTGATGGAGAACCCGCGCCTGTTCACGCACTACCCGCAGGCCGTGGGCCGGCTGCTCGAGAGCGTCTACACCATCGACGACCAGCCGCAGAACGGCTTGGTCAAGAAGGCCTGGAAGGGCGCCAAGCGCGACTTCCTGAATCTGGCGACCTTGAAGGACGCCTGGTCGATGCGGAAGATCTGAGGGGAGGAACCATGCCGATGAAGATCGACGCCAAGCTCGGCCTCGACGTCTTCAAGCTCGACAAGGAGCCGCACATCGTCATCGACACCGAGGTGTGCAAGGCCGTCTGCAAGGACGAGGCCTGCATCTACGTGTGTCCCGCGGACCTCTACGAGCGCGACGACCAGGGCCGCATGACCGTCAACTGGGAGGGGTGCCTGGAGTGCGGCACCTGCATGATCTGCTGTGACCACCGCGCTCTCACCTGGAAGTATCCGAACGGGCCCTCCGGGGTCCAGTACCGCATGAGCTGAAGGAGGTGACGGCGTGGACATCGTCGTGTGCGTGAAGACCAATCCGGACCTCCAGATGGTCCGTGTCAAGGATCGCGTGGCGCAGACCGAGGCCGTGCCGTACAAGATCGGCGATCTCGAGAAGAACGCGCTGGAGGCAGCCGTCGCGCTGCGCGAGTCGGGCGCGGCCGCCAAGGTGACGGCTCTCTGCCTGGCAGAGAGTAACCGCAAGGCCGCCGAGGACATCAAGGTCGCCCTGGCCATGGGCGCCGACGAGGCCGTCGTGATCGAGGACCCCGCGCTGGCCGAGCCCGACCAGGCGGCGGTGGCGGCAGCGCTGGCCGCCGCCGTCAAGAAGATCGGCTCCTGCGACCTGCTCCTCTTCGGCGAGGGCTCCACCGACAACTACACCGGTCAGGTCGGCCCGCGCGTCGCCGAGCTGCTCGACCTCCCGCAGATCGGCTACGCGCGCAAGGTCGACGCCGCCGACGGCATCGTGCGTTGCGAGCGCAGCATGGACGACATGATGGAGACCATCGAGGCGCCGCTCCCGGCGGCCGTCACCGTGGTGAGCGAGATCAACGAGCCGCGCATCCCCGGCCTCATGCAGATCATGAAGGCCAAGAGCAAGCCGCTGCGGGTGTGGTCGCTCGCCGACCTCGGGGTCGAGAAGCCCGAGCCTGTGCGTGAGATCGTCAGCAACCTGGCGGAGGAGCAGGACCGCAAGCACATCCTGTTCGAAGGCACCGCGGCCGAGCAGGCCGACGCCTTCGTCGACGCCCTGATCCGCGAAGGCGTCCTGGGGAGGTAACGATGGCCGAGTTGCTCGTCTACAGCGAGAGGATCGACGCCGCCCGCGAGCTCGTCGCGGGCGCCAAAGAGCTGGGTGCGGCCCTCGGCCTCGGCGTGAGCGCCGTGGCCCTGGGGCCGGGCGCCGGGGGCGCGGCGGCAGAGCTCGCCGCCGCCGGCGCCGACACCGTGTACGTGAGCGAGGACCCGGCGTTCGAGGGCTGGCCGGCCGACGCAGTGGCCGCCGGCCTCGCGCAGGTCGCCGACATCGCCGGCGCGACCGTGGTGCTCGTCGGCTCCACGCGGCGCGGCAAGGAGACGGCGCCGCGGCTGGCGCAGAAGCTCGGCGCCGGCTGCGTCACCGACGTCAACGCGCTCGCCGCCGAGGGCGGCGACGTGGTCGCCGCGCGCTACGCGTTCGGCGGCGCCACCGTCGCGCGCGAGAGGATCTCGACGCCGGTTCAGGTGCTGGCCGTGATGCCCAAGACGTTCAGCACTGAGGGCGCGACGGCCGGCGCAGGAGCGGTCCGGGCGCCAACCCTCAACGTCGAGTCGAGGGTGAAGGTTGTCGACAGGCGCCCCAAGGAGGGCGACCACGTCAATCTGGACGCCGCGCCGCTCATCGTCGGCGTCGGCCGTGGCTTCAACGCCCGCGAGGACCTCGCTCTCGGCGACCAGCTCGCGGCCGCCCTGGGCGCCGTCGTGGGCTGCACCAAGAGCCTCGCCGACTTCGAGTGGCTCGGCGAGGACCGCATCATCGGCCTCTCCGGCGCCAAGACTGCCCCCGACCTCTATCTGAGCGTCGGGATCTCCGGCCAGATCCAGCACACCGTCGGCGTTGCCGGGGCCAAGCTGATCGCCGCCGTGAACAAGGACAAGGAGGCGCCGATCTTCGCCATGGCCGACTACGGCCTGGTCGGCGACCTCTACGAGGTGGTGCCGGCGCTCGTCGAGCGCCTCAAGACGGTGTGATCCTGACTGGGGCGCGGCGGCACGCCGCCGGCCGCGCCCCCTGAAGGGTCACACCATACGTTGCTCCGCCGGAGAGAGACGGCTCCGGCGGAGCGCTCCGGGCCGGAGCCGCGTCAGCAGCGGCTCCGGCCCTTCCCGTCAGTCGCCCGGCGCTGCCTGCCGGTCCGCTCCCGGGTCGGTATCCGGCGGCGGATCGCTCACCAGCGGCTTGCGTCCGCCGCGTCGCTCCGAGCGATCGTGGCGCAGTGCGATGAGGTCGCGGGCCAGCACCCACCCCGCTGAGGTGAGCGGGATCGCCAGCAGCACGCCCACGATCCCGCCGAGCGCGGCCCCGGTGAGCGCTGCGATGAACACCACGAGCGGGCTCAGCGCCACCGTCCTGCTGTAGACGACGTTCTGCAGCACGTTGTTCTCGAACTGCTGATAGAGCACAAAGAACACCACCAGCACGATGCCGTCCACCATGCCGCCGAGCGCGAACCCTACGATGCAGACGATGATCGCGCCGATGGTGGCGCCCACCAGAGGGACCACGTCGAGCACCGCCACCAGCACCGCCAGCGTCTCCGTGTAGGGCACGCCGAGGATCTTGAGCACGACGTACGAGGCTGCGCCGGCGACCACACTGATCGCCAGATTGCCGCGCACGTAGCCGCCTGTCGCGCGCAGGAAGTTCCGGCCGATGCGCTCTCCCCACGTGCGCTCTTCCTCCATCATCGCGTCGAGGATCGAGCGCCAGGCGCGCGGCCCCTCGATCAGCATCATGACCATGATGGTGAGGACCGTGATGGTCGCGGCGACCACGGACGCCGCCTTGGTCACCACGCTGAAGATGGTGTCCTGGTTGCCGAGGATGATGCCGCTCACCTGCTCCGGTGTGACCGAAGAGACGCGCTCGATCACGTGGAAGCGCGTCTCCAGGAAGTTGAGCTGTCCGCCGGTGCCGAACAGGCTGTCGAGGATCCGCGGGAGGGCGCGGATGAGGTCGTCGGCCTGGAAGACCACCGGGTACGCGACGGCGATCACCACGCCGAGCAGCGCTGCGACGGTCCCGAACGACACCAGCAGCGAGGCCGGGATGCGGTTCCAGCGATGGCGCTCCAGCCATCCGACGGCGGGCTGGAGCGCGACGGCGAGGACCACGCCGATCAGCACCCACAGCAGGATCGTGCGGATCTGGAAGAGGAATTGGAGGATGCCCACGATGGCCAGCACCGTGAGGGTGGCGATCGCGGTGACGCGGATGATCTGGGATGCGCGCCACTCGCGCTGCATCGGCACGCCGCGCGGGTCGGGCTCGTCGTCGGCCACGCTCGCCTCCCTTCGTACTTGACCGGTCGTCCTCTCCATTATGCCGTACCTACCCGCGCCGCCGGGCGCGCGAGGGCGGGAAGAGTCGACGGCCGCGCGCGGGACCTCGGCCGCCATGGCCGCCGTGTCCGTCGCGCGAGCACCGTCGCACGAGCATCGCCCAGGCGCTGGCGGTAGGATGCGCAGTGCGTGGGCCTATAGCTCAGTTGGTCAGAGCAGCCGACTCATAATCGGCCGGTCGCAGGTTCGAGTCCTGCTGGGCCCACCACCGTTGTCGCAATGACAGCGTTTCCCCTGCGATCAGTCGCTTTTCGGCGCCCGGTCGCCCGCCGGTCCGCTCATTGGGGTTGCTCAGGCGCTGCCGCTCGGCGCACAGAGTCTCGGCCCGCGCGCTCTCGCCATCGGCGTCGCTCATGCCGGCATCGTCGCAGCCAGTCGCATGAATCGAAGACCTCGTCGCCCAGAGCTGACGTACAATGCGGTCGCTGGGAGTCACAGCTCGCAGGAGGGAAGAGGAGGTGCGGCGTGAGTCTGCAGATCGATATCGACCCTGAGGTACTGGCTGCATTCTGCCGGCGCAGCGGCATCCGTCGTCTCTCCTTCTTCGGCTCCGTCCCGCGTGAGGACTTCGGTCCCCAGAGCGATATCGACGTGCTGGTCGAGTTCACCCCCGACGCGGGAATCGGCCTCTTTGAGTTCGTCGACCTGCAGCATGAGCTCGGCGAGATCCTCGGGCGCGACGTCGACCTGCACACGCCGGCCAGCCTCAGCCACTTCTTTCGCGAAGGCGTCGTCGATTCCGCCGAGGTCGCCTATGCCGCATAGGCGCGACAGCGTCTTCATCGCGCAGATGGTGGAGGCCGCCGAGGCTGCGCTCGAGTGTCGTGCGCGCCATCCAGCTCATCGGCCAGGCGGCACGTGGCGTCTCAAAGGAGCTGCAAGCGGCTCACCCGGAGATCCCCTGGCGCGAGATGATCGGCACGCACAACGTGGTCGTGCACGACTACGCCGACGTCGACCTGGCGCTGGTCTGGAAGACGGTGCGCGAGGATCTCCCCGGGCTGATCGAACGGCTGAACGCGATCCTCGAAGAGGGCAGCGCCTCCTGAAGGCTCCATCACGCATCCTTCCTGCCACTGCCTGGGGACCAGGCCCGGTGGAGCGGCGTCCCCTTGCCGGCGCGAAAGGATGACGGAAGTGCAGGGCACGAGGTCGGTCGAGGTCTGCTTCTCACCGAAGCTGTTCCCGGACATCCTGACCGGGGGCGACTTCATCGTCGTGCTGGTGGACGTCCTGCGCGCCACGACGACGATCGTCACGGCCGTGGCGAACGGCGTGGAGGCCATCATCCCCGTGGCCACCCACCAGGAAGCGCGGCGGCTCAAGAGCCAGGGATACCTGGTCGCCTCGGAGAAGGACGGCGTGCAACTCGACTGGGCCGACTTCGGCAACTCGGCGCTCAGCTTCACGCGTGAGGCTATCGGCGGCAAGACGCTCGTCTACTGCACGACCAACGGCACGCGGGCGCTCCACATCGCGAGCAGCGTGAGCAGCGTCGCGATCGGTGCGTTCGTCAACATCTCCGCGGTGACCGATTGGCTCGCGACCCGGCAGCAGAACGTGGTCGTCCTCTGCTCGGGCTGGAAGAACAAGTTCTGCCTCGAGGACGCGCTGTTCGCCGGGGCCCTGACCGGGAGGCTGCTGGAGACGGGCAGGTTCGGCACCGTCTGCGACTCGGCCCACGCCGCGATGGATCTGTGGAGCGCGGCCGAGGGCGACCCGCTCGGCTACATCGAGAAGGCAGCGCAGCGTCACCGCCTGAAGAGGCTGGGGCTGGACGACGTGATCCCGTACTCGTTCGCGCTCGACCAAGTCGACGTCGTGCCGGTCTTCGACGGAGAGTCGATCAGGGGAGCGCGCCGTACCAAGTAGTGGCGTGAGCGCTCGCCGGACGAGCCGCACGCGGCGAGAGTAGGCGCCCCGGCCAGGGCGAGCGTGACCGCCAGCGTGAGGTGCTTCAGACGGCCGAAAGCCCGCACGGGATCCCCTGTTCTGTGTACACACATCGCCGCGGAATGTGTGCACATTCCGCCGAGTTGTGGCAGGGGCGGCCGACGATACCATGCCGCGCCTTTGAACCTCACGAAGGTCTGCGACCTGTTCCCGATCCTCCAGGAGCGCCAGAACTTCCACGCCAACCTGCTGAGCGGTGGCGAGCAGCAGATGCTCGCCGTGGCGCGCTCGCTGATGACCAACCCGGACCTGCTGATCAGGGATGGGCCGTCCGAGGGTCTGGCGCCGCGTGATCAAGCAGATCGAAGACGTGCTCACGCACCTGAAGGGCAAGCTCACGGTGTTCCTCGCCGAGCAGAGCTTCAACATGGCGATGTCGGCGGCCGACTACGTGTACATCGTGAGCAACGGCCAGATCGTGTGCGAAGGCGAGCTCGAGTCGCTGGAGCACGACGAAGGGGCCAAGCAGAGCTGCCTCGGCGTCTGAGTCCGTCAGACGATGGCGTTCTCGATGGCGATGACCGCCGCGGCCGTCCGGTTGGGCGCCTGCAGCTTGTCCAGCAGGCTGCCCACGTGGAGCCGCACCGTACCCGTGCTGAGCTGCAGGCGCACCGCGATCTCGGCGTTGCTGAGGCCCTCGACCAGGAGCGCGAGCACCTGCCGCTCCCGGAGGGTGAGGTCCGCGCCGGGGACATTGCGGCGCCGGTCCATGATCGCCCGCAGCGCGTTGCTGTCGACGTGTCCGCGACCCTCGGTCGCGTCGTGGATCGCCTGGGCGACGACCTCGTGGTGGGAGTCCTTGACCAGGTAGCTGATCGCGCCCGCGTCCAGGGCGTCCTCCACCAGCGTGCTGTCGCCGACGCCGGAGAGGACGACCACCTGCACCTGCGGGTACTCGTCCCGGATCCTCGCCGTGGCCTCGGCGCCGTCCATCACCGGCATGGTCAGGTCCATGAGGACGACGTCCGGCTTCGCCAGAGGTACCTGCTGGAGCGCCTCGAGGCCCGTTGCGGCCTCGCCCACCACGTGCAGCGTCGCGTCGCGCGTGAGAAGTTCCTTGAGACCCTCGCGGACCATCTCGTGGTCGTCGACGATGAGGACCCTGACTCGCTGCGCTGGCATGACCGCTCGCCTCCCGGCGTTCCCGGGTCTGCGCCGCAGCCGGCGGCGGGCAGACCATGGTGCTCTCCTGCCTAGTCTGCCCCAGACTCCGGCCCGGCGGGGTCGCGGGCCGTCGACTCTTCCGGTGATTGACTGTTCAACATCATTCACGCGTGTGTAGATACCATTCACGATCGATCAGAATCCGGTGCGCATTCCTCTTGACAGGCGATCATCTGGTCATAGGATTCGATCAAGTTTGAACGGTCGTGATTGTTGTTGATTCAACGTCGACCCGGTCCGGGGTTGGGGAATGGCCCGCAGGCGCAGAGGTTCAAAGGGGGACGGGGTGGCCACACCTGCTCCACGCGAGATGCTCCCTGCCGAGCGCCGCGCCCGTATCGTCGCGGCGCTCAGGGACAAGCGCGCCGTGCGCGTGCCGGCCCTCAGCGAGGACCTCGGCGTCTCCGAGATCACCATCCGCCGCGACCTTCTTCTGCTGGAGCAGGAGGGGGTGCTCGACCGTACCTACGGGGGCGCGGTGCTCAAGCGGCAGATGACCGTCGAGTCGCGGTGGGAGGAGGCGGTGGTCGCCCACTCGGAGGAGAAGGACTCCATCGCCGCCGCGGCCGCGGAGATGATCGAGCCGCAGGACACCGTCTTCTTCGGCTCGGGCACCACGGTCGTCAACATCCTGCGGCACGTCGACCCGGAAGCTCGAGGCGCGCGTGGTCACGCATAGCCTCGCGGTGGCGTCCGAGGCGCGGGGCCTGAAGATCGAGGTGCTGTTCCTCGGCGGTCTCTACCGGCCGCAGCTCGACGCCGTGGACGGCACGTGGCCGCTCGACATGATCAAACAGGTGAACGCCGACAAGGCGTTCCTCGGCGCCGACTGCCTCGACCTACGGGCAGGGCTCACCACGCCGAGCATGGCGATGGCGACGATCGAGCTGGCGATGATCCGCCGCACCCGCGGCGAGGTGGTCGTGCTGGCCGACTCCAGCAAGATCGGGCTGGTCGGCCCGCTCGTCATCTGCCCGCTGGACCAGATCGACGTGGTCCTGGTGGACGACGGCATCGACCCTGCGCTGGTCAAGCAGTTCCAGCGCGCCGGTCCGCAATGTGAAGTGGTGTGAGTCTGTGGGACTCGATGACGAAGAAAGGGTGGACGAGGTGGCGACGGTCGAGCATCTGACCCCGGAGGCGGCGATAGCGCGCATCCCAGACTGGAACGGCCTCGACGTGCGGTTCGAGACGCTGGGCGGCGGCATCACCAACCACAACTACGTCGTGACGGTCAGCGGCCGCCCGGACCTGCCGTGGGGCGGCAAGTACGTCATGCGCATCCCCGGCCAGGGCAGCGACCTGTTCATCGACCGCGAGGTCGAGCACAAGAACGCCCTCTCCGCCTCCCAGGCCGGCGTCTCGCCGCCCGTGCTGTACAGCCTCGAGCCCGAGATGTGCACCGTGGTGCCGTTCATCGACGCCGTCACCATGCACCCGGAGGACCTCGCCGGCCACCGCGACCGGCTGGAGAAGGTCGTCGACGCGGTGCGGCAGTACCACGACAAGGCCGAGTTCGTGAACCAGATCTACGTCTTCGACATGATCCGCGAGTATCTGGACATGGCGCGCGCCGTCGACGCACCGTTCCCCGAGGACATCGACTGGATGCTCGGCCTGTGCGACGACATCGAGCAGGCGATGAAGCGCGACCGGCCGGCCGACGTGGCCTGCCACTGCGACCTGCTCTCGGAGAACTTCATGCTCGAGGAGAGCGGCAGGATGTGGGTCATCGACTGGGAGTACGGCGGGCAGACCGACCCGTACTTCGACCTCGGTGACTTCTGTGTCGAACACCCCTTGTCCGACGACGAGGAACACTTCATCATCCAGCGATATTGCGGGACCTTCGACGAGTCCCGGTACGCGCGGATGATGCTGCACAAGCTCGTCGCCGACCTGTGGTGGAGCATCTGGGCGATGATCCAGGTGCGGCAGTCGAAGCTCGACTTCGACTTCTACGAGTACGGCATGAACCGGGTGGCGCGGTTCCACACGAACGCAGCCAGGCCCGAGTTCCCGTCGTGGCTCGCGACGGTCTAGTGAATGACGGGAGCAAGCTATGAGTGATGACATGTCACGGCCGGCCGGGGAGATGGGGCCCGATGTCGGCATGGGCAAGGTCGACCCTGAGCTGGCGCGCCAGTTCCGGGAGGAGGCCGTCCGCGTGGTCAAGCTCGGCGAGGAGAAGGGCGTCCACCTGCGTGTGATCGGGGCCCTCGCGTTCTGGCACCACTGCCCGGAGTTCGGCTTCATCCAGGAGAAGCTCAACCGCGTCTACACCGACATCGACTTCGCCGGCTACGGCAAGCAGAACGACGCGATCCGCAAGTTCTTCGTCTCGATCGGCTACGACGAGGACCTCGAGATCAACGCGTTCCACGCCGAGGGCGGCCGCCTGATCTTCAACAACCCCACGAGCCACATCCACGTCGACGTCTTCATGGACAAGCTCGACTTCTGCCATCCCATCCCCTGGAAGGGCCGGCTGGAGGTCGACTCGCCGACGATCCCTCTCGCCGAGCTGCTGCTGGAGAAGATGCAGATCGTCAAGATCAACGAAAAGGACATCATCGACACGATCATGCTGCTGCTCGAGCACGAGATCTGCGGCGACGACGAGGACCACATCAACTCGGCGCATGTGGGCAAGCTGTGCGCTGGCGAGTGGGCGCGACCGTCGGCGCGGGTCGAGACGTCGAGGAAGCCCGGGCGCCCGCGATCGTGGACCTGGCTGGGAGGGGGCGGGTTCTCGTTTTTGCCTTCGGTTGCGAAAGCAGTGGCATTCCCCCGGAATGGGCGGCACAACGGGACGCGCCCGGCGTCGCGCTGCTGCCGGACCTGTCCGGGAAGACGCTGCAAGGCATCGCGGATCGGGTGCGGATGATCAAGCGACCCGGGGATGTGGCCGTCGCCTCCATTCACTGGGGCGGGAACTGGGGCTACGCCATCCCCGCCAGCCATCGGACCTTCGCCCGCGGACTCATCGACACGGCCGGTGTGGATATCGTCCACGGCCATTCCTCCCATCATCCGATGGGTCTCGAGATCTATCGCGACCGCCCCATTTTCTACGGCTGCGGCGACTTATTGAATGACTACGAAGGCATCGGAGCTTATGAGTCC
>CAVOMB010000043.1:0-14110 GCA_963696935.1 uncultured Thermoleophilia bacterium
GCAGGATGTATTGCTACCTCTTGCGCTGTGCCTGCGCTGTGCCGCCGAAAGATACTCCCATCGATACTCCATTCCAAGCAATCGATTATGAGCTACTGCGCATCGACCGTTCAGGCGAGGCTCTCGAAGCCTTCCGGCGAGTTGTAAGTGTAGGCGGCCCTTGACGCCGATGGGAGAGTGACATTCAGGGCGCACGGCTGACACTGCGGCCACCGGCAGACGAGCGGCTATGCTCGTGGTGCACCACACGCCGGGCCTGCCTCAGAACTCGCCGCCGTCACGGCGTGCTCACGCCTTGTTGGCGAGGAACCAGTCGTAGGTGAGGCGGATGCCGTCCTCCAGCCCTACTTCCGGCGCCCAGCCCAGCGACTTGATGCGGGTGACGTCCATGAGCTTGCGCGGCGTGCCGTCGGGCTTGGAGTCGTCCCAGAGCACGGGCCCCGAGTAACCGACGACGCGTTGGACCGTGTCGGCAAGCTCGCGGATGGTGACGTCCTCGCCGCAGCCGACGTTGAGCAGCCCGTCGGGGACGTCGGCGGCGTGGACCTGGCGGAGCGCGAAGGCGATGGCGCGGGCGACGTCCTCGACGTAAAGGAACTCGCGGCGCGGCTTGCCGGTGCCCCAAAGGGCGAGCGCCGTGTCGGGCGCGGCGGCGCCGGCCTGCTGCGCCACCTTGGCCTCGTGGAACTTGCGGATCATGGCCGGCAGGACGTGGCTGGAGGTGAGGTCGAAGTTGTCGCCGGGGCCGTACAGGTTGGTCGGCATCATGGAGATGTAATCGGTGCCGTACTCGCGGTTGAGGCTGCGGCACATCTCGATGCCGCTGATCTTGGCCATGGCGTAGGCGCGGTTGGTCTCCTCCAGCGGCCCGGTGAGCAGGTACTCCTCCCTGAGCGGCTGCGGAGCCTCGCGCGGGTAGATACACGAGCTGCCGAGGAAGACCAGGCGTTGGACCTCGTGCCGGAACGCCTCGCCGATGAGGTTGAGCTCGATCAGCAGGTTCTGCTCCACGAACTCCCACGGCAGCTCCCAGTTGGCCATGATGCCGCCCACCTTGGCCGCGGCGTCGACGACGGCCTCGGGCCGCTCCTCGTCGAAGAACCGGCGGGTCGCGGCCTGGTCGGTGAGGTCGACCTCGGTGTAGTCGCGCACCAGGACGTTCGTGAACCCCTCGGCCTGAAGCGTGCGGTAGATGGCACCGCCCACCAGGCCGGTGTGGCCGGCGAGGAAGATGCGTGCGGTCTTGCTGACGAGCTCGGCCATGAGGCCCTCCGTGGTAGCCGAGAGCGATTCTATCCGGAGACGGAGGGCAGCGGCACCAACTCCAGGTCCGTCTGGCGAAAGTCCTCCCCGAGGCACAGGAGTGGTTCCCCCGCCAGCCTGGCCGTCGCGTAAGTGAGGCAGTCGCCGTAGTTGAGACCGGCGGGGTGACGGCCCTTGCCGTACCTGCCGAACGCCTGCGCAGCGACACGCCAGTGCTCGTCGCCGAAGGGCAGCGCGTGGACGTCGTACTCCACGAGGAAGCTGCGAAGAGCAGCCAGGCCCGTGGGGCCGAGCCGGGCCTGCAGGACGATACCCGCCTCGGCCAGCGTCGGCGCGCCGGCGGCGCTGGGTGAGGCGCTGACAAGCACGCGGTGAAGTGCGGCCGCATCCGTCTGCCGGAGGAGCACCGCGACGATGGCCGACGTGTCCAGGACCATGCGCCTACTCCGGGATGCCGTCTGGCCCATACCCGAGGATCTCGTCGTCGGCGTGCGGGTCGTAGGGCTTGTCACGGAGTTCCTCGGGCACGTTGGGCCAGACCTCGGTCTCCAGCCAGCGAAGGATCTCGGCCTCGCGCGCCGCGGGATCGCCGCCGGTGCTGAGGCGACGGCGGCGCTCCTCGAGCGCCACACGTATGGCCTGCGTCTTGCTCTCGCCGGTGAGGCGGGCGACCTCGGTTGCGAGGCGCTCCACTTCGGCGTTCTTGATGGTGAGGGCCACGGTCATCTCCACGTCAGTATCGCGATGCCTGCATGGTACCTTCAAGGTGTACAACAGTAAACGAGGGAGACGTTCACCGCCCCGGCGCGTCGGCCGCCCCACCTGTTCAGAGATCGCCGTCCACGCGCTCCGGGTTGGCGCGCAGCCACGCGAGGAGCTGTCCGCGGACGTCCCGCACATCGTCCAGGCGGCGCGTGCAGATCTCGTAGAGCTCGCCGGCGCCGACCTCGTCGTAGAAGTGCACCAGCCGATTGCGATACCCAGCCATCTCCACCAGGGCAGAGCCGGTCCGCTCGTCCAGGAGGCCCTCTCTCTGCAGCGCCACCGCGACCTGCTTGTACTCGAGCACGCCCTTACCGAGCCCCTTGGCCAGCACGTGCCGTCCCAGATCGAGAAGGGCCTCGAGCGCCCTGCGCACATAGGACTCGGCCGCCGCCACATCCCGCGGGTCGGCGGCAAACGCCTCCGGACTCGACAGCGGCAGCCCCCCGATGCCCGCGAGCATTGCGTCGAGCAGCGCGAGCTTCTGGATGACCGTCGCCGCCCTCACCTTGGAGGGACTCACAGCTCCGCCCCGACGGCGTCACTCCACTGCTCGCGCAGAAACGGCGCGAGGTCTGCGGCGCGGCGCAGAGAGTACAACTGCGCCTCGGCCTCGGCGTCGAGATCAGCGGCCGCGAGCAGCTCTCCGCGGACCACATCCGCCGCGAGGAACGCCTCGGCCTCCGGGAGCACCACGAGATCCACCCGAGGCACGCCCAGCAGGGACTCGAGCTGCTGCGTCAGCCGGACCTTGTCGCGCGCCGAGAGCGTCTCGCCACGCCGGGGCAGGGCGCCGACATCCACGTCGGACTGCGGGTGTTCGGACGGCGCCTGCCGGCCCGCGACGCAAGCGGCGATCTCACCTGCCCGGCTGCCGAACACGTACAAGGCGACCAGAGCGAACCGGTCGCACAGCTCCGCAAGCCGCTTCTGCAGAGGCTCAACCATGCTTGCAGTATCGCACAAGAGCGGACGCGGGCGGGCGACCTCGGTGGCGAGGCGCTCGACTTCGGCGTTCTTGATGGTGAGAGCCACGGTCATCTCCACGTCAGTATGGCGATGGCTGCATAGTAGCTTCAAGGTGTACGGCAGTCAGGCTATGCCTGCCCCGTGATCTGTACGCCCGAGGAATCGATGGAGGGCCAGCATGCAAGCCGACCCGATCGTCGAAGAAGTCCGGCGCGCGCGCCAGGAGTACGCCGCGCGCTTCGGTAACGATCTGCGCGGCATGGCTGCCGACCTCCGCAGGCGCGAGCAGCAGCACCCCGAGCGGCTCGTCACCTTTCCACCCAAGCCCGCACCCCAAAGGAAGACGGCGTAGACCGGCATACCCCAAGGACGGGTGACGGCCGGTGACCCAGGAGCCGCACAGACCGCAGCTCAAGGACGCCCTGCACCTCCTCGACGCCGTCAAGCTCGTCTGGCGCTCGGCGGCAGGTACGCGCGCATGTACGACGTGCAGGCGCGCGCGTACACGGGCGAGCGCGACACCTGAGGCCGGTTACGCCGGCCTCTCCCAGGCGACGCGGGGAAACAGCGCGAAGTCGCGGTCGTAGCTCACCACGGTGGCGCCTGCCTCCACGGCGAGCGCGGCGATCACCGCATCGCTGACCAAGTCGCCGCGTGCCTCCACCGAAGCGCACAGTGACTCGAGAAGCACCAGATGTTGCCGGCCGGGATTGAGCCAGAGGGTCGCGCGGTGAGCCGCAAGGGCCCGGATGAAGCCGAACGCCTCCGCCTGGGTGCCTGGCGGATCGAACACCCGCCTGCTGGTACTCACGCGGACGAATCCCGACACGGTAGGCAGGCTGAGCGCCACGGAGTCCTCGCCATCGAGCGCGCCGACCAGCCACGAGCGCGCCTCATCGTGCAGTGGATGAGCATCTCGATGAGCCGCGACCAGCACGTTGACGTCCGGGAGCAGCACCTCAGCGCAGCTTCTCGAGCGGCAACCCACTGTCGAGGACCTGCTGAAGGGCGGCGTTGCTCGAGAGGTCGACGCCCGGCAGGAGCCGACCGCCGCGCACCACCGGGAGGTCGGTAGCTCCCGACCCGGAGGCTAGACGGCGCCGCGCCAGCTCGGCGCGGAGCGCCTCGTCGATCACCGCGCTCAGCGTGCGGTGCGAGTCGGCCGCTACCCGCTTGAACTCGGCGAGGACATCGCCGTCGATGGTGAGCGTAGTGCGCAGGAGCAACTCCATGCCGGGAGCATGACACGACTGCATCATAGCATCAAAGCATCACGCGGTTGACGTTGCGACCTCCCCGGCCGCACGCAGCCACTCGTACTCGCGCCGCAGTCCTTCAGTCAGGTCGTACCGCGGCGCATAGTCGAACTCCGCCAGGCCCTGGCGACGTCCGCCCAGGTGTCGCGCACGTCGCCGGCCTCGACCGGCCGGCGGTCGATCCGCGGCGTGGCACCTACGACCTCCCCGAGCAGGGCCACCGCCTCCGAGAGGCTCACGCGGTGGCCGCCTCCCACGTTCCTGATGCTGCCGGGTGAGCCCCCGGCGGCGCGGACCAGGGCCTCGACGATGTCGTCGACGAAGGTGAACCGCTCGACGAGCGTGAACGACGGGTGCGCGCGGGCGCCGGCGATGTCGTCCTCTTTGGCCTCGCGGGCGTAGTAGTCCTCGAACGAGTGGATACCGACGACCTCATGGCCATCGGTGTGCAGCCGGCCCCACGCGGGCCGTCGCGGTGTTGCCTGCCCGCACATTCGGCACGGCACGCATGAATGTCAATCAGCCGATCCGACTACGTCATCCTGGGAAGCCCCGCGAGCCTGCCCGCCGGCCCGCTCCATCCGGTAGGTTGGCCACGCTCCTGTCCATGAAGCGACCGCGGAGATGAATGGGTGCATCGTGCCACACCGAATCCGTGCTACACTGATGGCGTCATGGCCAACCTGACCATCACCATCGACGATGATCTGCTGCGTAAGGCGCGCATCCGCGCACTCGAGCAAGGCACGTCTGTGAACGCGATCTTGCGTGACTACCTGACGGCGTTCGCGGGCGCAGGAGACTCGCAGACGAGAGCCCTCTCCGATCTGCTCGCGATCTCCACCGCTTCGACCGCACGCCGTGGGTCCGCGACCTGGACGCGCGACGAGCTCCACGAGCGCGACGCCGGTGGCGACGACGCGCCGTGAGGGTCTTCGTCGACACCAACGTCCTGGTGCACCTCTTCGACGGCGACGAGCCCGTCAAGCAGCAGCGCGCGCGCGAAGTGGTCGGCGAGCTGGTACAGGCGCGCAGCCTCGTGCTCAGCTCGCAGGTGCTGAGCGAGCTGTTCGTGACGGTCACCCGCAAGCTCAGCCATCCGCTTCCCGCCGAGCAGGCCTTGCGCGTGGTCGACGACCTCGCGGCCTTCCCGGTCGTCGCCGTCGACGCCGGCCTGGTGCAGCGCGCCGCGGCTCGCTCGACCGTGGAGCACCTCTCGTATTGGGCCGCGCTGATCCTGGAGGCGGCCGTCGACGCCGGCGCCGCCACCGTCTACTCAGAGGACCTGCACCCCGGCCGCGCCTACCAGGGCGTGACCGTCGAGGACCCGTTCGCTGCGTAGCGTGGAGCTGGACACGGCGCCTTGCACCGCGGTGCTACGACGCTTCTGCACCAACGCACCAGCCACGCAGGCTCGAGGAGGCGCCCGTGCCACGCCTCACGATCACTCTCGGCGCGGAGCGGCAGCGCGCCGTCAAAGAGGCCGCCGCCCAGGCCGTCCGGCTCGTCTCAGGCCCACGTATCGCGCCGGGCCTCCTCTTCATCGACCCGTCAGACGCCCGGCGCGAACACCACGAAGAACGCGGCCAGCGCGACGAGCAGCCCCGTCATCGCGCCCACCGCCAAGGCCATGCTCCCGGCCCCGGTCTCGTCGTGCAGTTCGCCCGAGGCCCACAGCTCGAGCGCAGTCGCCTCGCTGTACGGGTCACCCGCCTGCAGATGCTCCCTCGTTCCCATCTTCCCGCGTCCCTTGATCGCTTGGACTGGTCCCTCTCATGCTCCACCAGACGTATCGTCCGGCCGCTCCGCCCACCGGAGAGAACGACTGTGTAGAGAGAGATACCCAGCGGCTTGGGGAAGCCGGCCGCGGTCGCCGTTGACCTCCCCCGCAGCGCGCCGCGGGTCCGTACGTGCAAGGGCCCCGGTGCTCCCGCTCACTGGAGCACCGGGGCCTTCGCGGTCGCCGTCCGCGTGGGGGGAGCCAGGGGGTAAGCGTCCGGCTGCGAACCTCACACGTGCGGCGCGAGGGTCACGAAGAAGGTAGACAGCCCGACCAGCAGGCCGATCATCGCGACGTTGGTCGCTGCCCTGATCGCCCGGTCCCGCTCATCCCTGAGTACCTCTACGCGCCCCCGCGCCTGTGTCGTCATCGTCTTCTCCTTCGAGGGCCGGTCGCCCCCGGCCGCGGTCTTCACACTCATGATGCCGCGCCTGCGGAAAGCCGGACTGGAACGTACGTCCATACGGGCGTCCGATGCGCCGGACCGAGGAAGGCGGAGGCTATCGCGGGGGTCGGACGGACGCACGGGCCGCGCCGGGCGCGGCACAGCCGCGCGGAGTCAGCGGCCGGCGGAGCGGATGAGAGCGAGGAGCGCGTCGACCAGCTGCCCCTCGGGCAGCGTCTCGACGCGCTCGCCGTGGTCGAACAGCAGCCCCTCGCCAGCGCCCGCCGCGATGCCGAAGTCGGCGTGGCGGGCCTCCTCGGGGCCGTTGACGCGGCAGCCCATGACGGCCACGCTGATGGCGCTGCCGGCGAGATCGGGGTCCGCGCTGAGCCGGCGCTCGACCTCTTCGGCCAAGTCGACGATGTCGACCTCCGTGCGCCCGCAGGTGGGGCACGAGATCACGTCCGGGCCGCGCCGCCGCAGGTCCAGCGCGGCCAGGATCTTCCAGGCGACCCTGACCTCTTCCACGGGGTCGCCCGTCAGGCTCACGCGGACGGTGTCGCCAACGCCGTCGGCCAGCAACGCGCCGATGCCGACGGCGCTCTTGATGGTCCCGCTCCACACCGTGCCGGCCTCGGTGACGCCCACGTGCAGCGGCGCCTCGGTCTTCCGCGCCAGCAGGCGGTAGGCGGCGATGGTGTCGGGCACCGATGAGGACTTCACGCTGAGCTTGTAGCTCGTGAAGTCCCACGCCTCGAACTGCTCCGCCCAGCGCAGCGCCGCCTCCACGAGTGCGCCGGGCGCGTCCGTCTCGGCGCGCTCGCGAAGGGCGCGCGGCAGCGAGCCGGCGTTGACGCCGATGCGGATGGCGACGGGCACGTCGCCCGAGCCCGCCGACGCGTCGCCGCGGGCGCCCGCCGGCACACGCGCCTGTGCCGCGGCCTGCACGATCTCGCGCACGTGCTTCTCCGCCATGGTGCCGGGGTTGATGCGCACGCCGGCGGCGCCGGCCTCGATGGCGGCCAGCGCCAGCCGCCAGTCGTAGTGGATGTCGGCGATGATGGGCACTCGCGGTGCATCCCCGTCCGCCGGGTCGAGCGCCGGAGCCTCGCGCACGACGCGCGCGAACGCCGGCGCCTCTGCTTCGGTCGGGAGGCTGACGCGCACGATCTCGCAGCCGGCCTCGACGAGCGCGCGCACCTGCGCGAGCGTCGCCTCCGCGTCCCCCGTGCGCGTGCAGGTCATGGACTGCACCGCGACCGGGGCGCCGTCCCCTACGGGCACGGCGCCGACCTGGATCCGGCGCCTACTCCCCATCCCGGCGCCTACTCCCCATCCCGGCCCTTCGGTGGGAACTTCCAGGTCGCCACCTCCGGCCCGTAGCCTCCGGCGAACCAGGCCCAGGTGTGGGCCAGCCCGGCGGACAGGGGTATCTCGGCCTCCCAGCCGAGCACCCAGCGGGCGCGGCCGACGTCGGCGCGCGAGTGACGGATGTCACCCTCGCGCGCCGGCTTCGTCTTGCGCTCCAGCGTCTTCACCGCCTTGTTTTCGACCATCTGGAGGACCTGCAGCAGGTCGGACTCGCGCCCCGTGCCGACGTTGAGCACCGAGGCGCCCACCAGCGGCTTGTGGACCGCCTGCAGGATCGCCGCCACCACGTCGCCCACGTACACGAAGTCGCGCGACTGGCGCCCGTCGCCGTAGATCGTCACCGGATCGCCAGCGGCCGCGGCGGCGAGGAAGCGGCTGATGACCCCCGAGTACGCCGAGCCGGGGTCCTGGCGCGGGCCGTACACGTTGAAGAAGCGCAGGCAGACGGCGGCGATCTGCCCGGCGTCGGCAGCGTCGGCGCACACGCCCTCCGACGCCAGCTTGGCGCCGGCGTAGGGACTCAAGGGGTTCGGCCGAGTGGACTCCGCGATGGGCATCTCCGTCGCGTCGCCGTAGACCGCGCAACTCGAGGCCAGCACGAACCGTTGCGCGCCGGCCTCCACGGCCTGACGGACGGCGTTGACGGTGCCCCCGTGGGTGACGGAGTCGCAGCCCAAGGGGTCTTCCACAGACTGGGCCACGGAAGCGATGGCCGCCAGGTGCACGACCGCCGAGCACCCGTCGACGGCGTCGCGCATACGCACCTCGTCGCGCACGTCGCCCTCGACCACCTGCAGGCCGGCGCCACCTTGGGCCGCCAG
Organism: uncultured Thermoleophilia bacterium; assembly: GCA_963696935.1. Classification (GTDB taxonomy): domain Bacteria; phylum Actinomycetota; class Thermoleophilia; order UBA2241; family UBA2241; genus CAIXSE01. The sequence continues at coordinate 8,608 of CAVOMB010000043.1, forward strand.
CGACCAGGCGCCGTCGAGATTCTCTTCTTTTCCGGTGCTGAAGTCGTCGAGCACGCGCACGTCGGTACCGCGCGTCAGCAAGGCGTCCACCACGTGCGACCCGATGAAGCCGGCGCCGCCGGTGACCAGGATCAACTCATCTTCCATACGACAATCCTACGGCACCGGAGGGCCCGCTGCCGTCACCCGCGGCCGATGGATGCGCCCGCGACGATCACCCTCCGAACAGGTGTCTGACGTCGTTGTACGTCAGAAAGATGAACAGCAGCATCAGCAGCACGGTGCCGAAGCCGACCATGCGCTCGAACACGCGGGGGTCGATGCGCCGCCCGCGCACGCGCTCCACCAGGTTCATGGCGATGTGTCCGCCGTCGAACGGCAGGATCGGCAGCAGGTTGATCAGGCCGAGGTTGAAGCTGAGGAACGCGAGCAGGATCGGGTACCAGCTCTGCTGCACCGCCTGGTGGCTGACGTTGATGATGCCGACGGGGCCGGCCGCGCCGTCCTTCCCGGTGGCGCTCACCTTGCCGCTGGCGAGCCACCAGAAGCCGGTGAAGGTGCCGACGACGACGTCTTTGAACCCGGTCGCGCCGAGCTTGAGAGCCTCGAGAGGGCCGGGGTGCTCCTTGACGACCCCGGCCTGCACGCCCAGGAACCCGCTGCCCGGTGCCTCTGGGTTCTCGGTCAGCTTGACCTGCGCGGTGCGCTGCGGCCCGCCGCCCTTCGGCGTGTAGGTCAGCGTGATGGTCTGGTTCGGATGGGCGCGGAAGTACGCGGACGCCTGGTCCCAGGTGGTCCACGTGTGGCCGTCCGCGCCTACCAGCGTGTCGCCGGCGACGAGGCCGGCCGTGGCAGCCGGCGTGTCTTTGACGACCTCGTCGAGCGCAAGAGTCGCCTTGGGCACGCCGGAGATGCCGACGAACAGCACCATGATCACGGCCGCCGCGAGGAAGTTCATGAAGGGCCCGGCGGCGATGGTCACGTTGCGCTTCCACACCTTCTGCTTGTAGTAGACGGGGTCGCCGGGGCCGTCGGCGGCCAACCGCTCGTCGCGGTAGGCCTCAAGGAGGCTCTTGAGGTCGTTCAGGTGGACGACCGAGGCATCCTCGTCCGAGGCTTCGTCGATGTGCTCGCCGCGGATGCGCGCGTCCAACTCGTTCAGCGCCGCGTCGACCTCGGCGACGATGTATGTGCGGTGCAGCTTGCCGTCCTCGGCGTCGAGCAGGATCTCGTCGACGACGCCGACGCCGATCGGATCCTCCGGCGTCATGCCGCTGATCTTGCAGAACCCGCCCAGCGGGATGATGCCGATGCCGTACTCGGTCTCTCCCCAGGTGCGCCGCAGGGCGGCGGGCGGGAAGCCGACGTAGAACTTCTCGACGCGCATGCCGAAGCGCTTGGCGGCGATGAAGTGGCCGAACTCGTGCACGGTGATCAGCAGGGCCAGCCCGAGGATGGGGACCAGCCACGTCCATTGACCGAGCACGATGGCCGCGAGCACGGCGCCGCCGAGCAGCAGCGACCACGGGCTCAGCGTGCGTGGCTCCTTGCGCGGCGCCGCCACGGCGGCGCCAGGACTGTCTGGTGTCTCTGTGGAGGGGACTTCACTCATGTGGACCTACCTTACCCGCTCGAGGTTACGCACAGATTAACGCCCGTGGGCCGCGACGGGTTCAGCGAGAGACGCTGCGGCCGGGTCCGAGCCGTGCGCAAGGACGATGGGCGGCGCGAGGGAGGGATGATGTCGTCTGGGCCTCGGAGCCTTCGATGGCACCCTGGATGGCACCTTCGAGGGCACCCTGGATGGCACCTTCGATGGCGCCGTCTCCGGCGCCATCCGAGGCGCCATCGAAGGCTCCTACCCCCGGACGGCACACACCCACCGGGGGCACGTCAGCCTCTTGCGGCGACAGCATCCGCAGCGACGCGCCGCGCCTCGCCGTCGCAGGCGAAGACGTCTTCGAGCGAAGTCAGCGCCTGAGCGCCGAGCCGGTCGAGGCTCGCCTCGACGACCTCGGCGATCCCGAGGAACGAGAGGCGCCGGTCGAGGAACGCCGCCACGGCGACCTCGTTGGCGGCGTTCAGCACCACCGGCGCCGCGACCGTGCGCGGGCCGGCGCCGGCAGCGGCAGCCTCGCGCTCCGCCAGCATGGCGCTGGTCCCGGCCTCGCGCGCCAGCGCCAGGCAGCGGAACGTCTCCACGTCCGGCCGCTCGAAGGCGACCGCAGCCGAGAACAGGTCGAGCCGGCCGACCTGGGGCAGCGCCGGCCTCTCCGGATACGCCAGCGCCCAGCCGATAGGCGTGCGCATGTCGGGCACGCCCATGTGCGCGAGCACGGCGCCGTCGCTGAAGCGCGCCATGCTGTGCACCGTGCTCTTGGGGTCGAGCACCACGGTGATGTCCTCGTAGGGCACGCCGAACAGGTAGTGGGCCTCGATCAGTTCGAGGCCCTTGTTCATCAGGCTGGCCGAGTCGATGGTGATCTTGGGACCCATGGACCAGTTGGGGTGCGCCAGCGCCTCGTCGCGCGTGACGGCGGCGAGCTCCGCCGTCGTGCGGCCGAGGAAGGGACCGCCGGAGCCGGTCAGGAGCAACTCCTCCAGGGCGCTCGGCGGGCCGGCACTCACGACGTCGGTGCCGGCCCCTGCCTTTGCGGCCTCTCCCCAGCCCCCCGCCGGCCCGCCGGCGGCGATGCACTGGAAGAGCGCGCTGTGCTCGCTGTCCACGGGCAGGATCAGGGAGCCGCTGCGGCGGGCCAGGTCCAGGACGAACGGACCACCGGCCACCATGCTCTCCTTGTTGGCCAGCGCGAGCGTCGCACCGGCCTTCAGAGTGGCGACCGTGGCGCGCAGGCCGGCGGCGCCGACCACGCCGTTCAGCACCAGCAGCGGCGCGCCCTCGGCGGCGGCGCGCGCCGCGGCGCTCTGAATGAGTCGTGTGATGCCGGCCTCGCCGGCCAGGACCGTGAGCTCCGGCGCCGACGAGCGCGCCTCGGCCGCCGCGTCCGCGTCGTGCAGGCACACGTCGCGCACAGCGTGCGCGCGCGCCTGCTCGACGACCCCGGCGGCTCCGCGCCCGGCCGCCAGCCCCACGAGGCGCAGGCCCGGCACAGCCGGCAGCGCCTCGAGCGCCTGGCGGCCGATCGACCCGGTCGAGCCGAGGATCAGCAGATGTCGTGTGGCGGCGTCGTTCACGGGCGCAAGGGTACCATGCGGCCGATCAGAGCCGCGGGTACCCGGCGAGGACGTCATCCACCGACTTCCCTGCAGGCTTGCGCTGGAACGCATACCACGGGGCCACCTCGACCGGAGGATAGTCCAAGCCCCCGCAGTCCTCCTGCAACTGAGCCGAGGACTTCCCGGCGGTGCGCAAGGCGTGGACGACGAGCGTGGGCACCTCACGATGGCGGCGATAGTAGCTGACGGTGGCCTTGGGCAGCATCGAGGAGGGACCATCGACGTACAACTGGCAGGTGTTGGCCGCGATCCCTCCAGACCAGTAGAGGTAGAAAGCGGCGGCTCGTGGATACGCAAGCACCTGGTCACCCGGGCGGGCCTCCCGGGCGAGATCGGCCGAGTACCCGTCGAGCAGTTCGCGTTGAGGAGCCGTCAGTGCGATGCCCATCCAGGGACCTTGCTGCATCCGGGCGCCCAGACGGGACGACTCCACACCGGCTACCTGGAACGCGAGTGTCACCATCACAACCGCCGCCAGGCCCACCGCTGCCGCCCACGGTGCCGCGTCCCTGCGCCGACCGAGAGGCTCAAGACCCCAGGCAAGAAAGAGGCCACTGGCCGCAAGGCCGGAGAGGAGTCCGACGGCGCCTCGGACGAATCCGTCCGCGCTGGTGTACGCGGTCATCGCGCCGATCAGTACTGCAGGAGCCCACACGCAGATGAGCAGCCGCGCACCGGCAGCCCTTCGTCCGGCTGGAAGGAACAGGTACAGATACGGCGCGGCAAGAGCGTAGACGATGACCGCTCCGGCGACTCCAGCCTCGCTCGTGATGCCCGCTATCCCGACCGCCGGCGGTGTCAGGAGGAGGAGCCAGCGGCCCACGGCGGGCCGCAATTTGAAGACTACCAACGCGATGACGGCTGCAGCGATGACATACCACTGATCCGCGAGGAGCGAGAGGAACGCGACGCAGACCTCGGCCGCCTTTGCCGTGCCGCCCAATTGATCCAACTGACGTGCGAGGGAGATGGTGTAATGCCAGCAGCGTGAGAGATTGGCCGGGCCCGCCACGGCGAGGACGCCCACCATCGCGGGGACGACGACCAAGGCTCCGCCCAGGGTCCATAGGCTCACCAGCCGCCATGCCGCCAGACCGGATGAGGCGGACTCGCTGTCTGCATCCTTGGCACACGACTTCACCGACGCAGGCATGAGCCGGTCGCCGACGCTGAACGCCAGCAGGACCGCCACGAACGGCGCCAGCAACAGGACCGTTGGGTACGCGACGCCGGCCAAGCCGAAGGCGACACCGGCGAACCACGCATTGCGCCGTGAGCCGCCGAGGACCGCAACGGCCCCAAAGGACGCGCCGGCGGCGAGCAGCAGAGCGCAGAGGCTGTTTGCGGTCGCTTGAGGCACCTCGAACAGGAAGACGGTCGCGAAGGGCGCGGCCACGAGGACCGCGAGCGCTCCGGGCAGGAACCTCCGCGCCAGCACCGCCACGCATGCCGCGGTCAGCACCGCGAGACCCAGGTAGATATGGCGGTCGTAGAGCACCAGCCCGGTCACGTCTCTCCCCTCGATTACGGCGAAGAGTTTCACGAACGGGTAGGTGATCAGGCCGGCGGACTGGCTCAGGTTCTGCTCGTTGACGAACGGTCTGTCTCCCAGTGCCCAGCGCCACGGGACGAGCACCGAGAAAGCTTCGTCCACGAGGTCCGCTCCGCGCGACAACCGCCGCCAGGTCGCCAGGGACGACGCAGCAAGGAAGGCGACAACCGCTGCGGTCAATGCAACCGGGACTCGCTCTCCTCTGTCCACGCCGCGGACTCCCATGCGCTGGTCCTCCCCCGGCCCAAGCACGCGCCGGGCAAGCTCAGAGCCCGACAACGAGCGTCAGCACGAAGTAGGCCGCGACCGACGCGAAGATCAGCGCGTCGAACCGGTCGAGCACGCCGCCGTGGCCGGGGATGGCGCGGCCGGAGTCCTTGATCTGCACGTCGCGCTTGATGAGGCTCTCGAAGAGGTCGCCGAGCGGGCCGACGACGGCGATGGTCAGGCCGAGCAGCAACGAGCCGCCGGGATGCAGCGTCGTGTACAGCCCGAAGAACATGACGAGCAGCACCGTACTGACGGCGCCGCCGGCGAACCCCTCCCAGGTTTTCTTGGGGAGAGCACCGGCGCCATGGGCGTGCTGCCGAAGTACCTGCCGGTGAAGTAGGCCATGGTGTTGCTCGGCCGAGGTGCCGAAGATGACCGTGAGCAGGATCTTGCCGTGCTCGTCCATCGGCCCCAGCAGCAGCACGGCGCTGAACCCGAGGCCGA
>CAVOMB010000044.1:0-15368 GCA_963696935.1 uncultured Thermoleophilia bacterium
CCGGCTGCGCCCTGTGCGCCAGGAACTGCCCCAACGGAGCGGTGATCGGCAAGCGCAAGTTCGCCCACTCCATCATCGTCGACCGCTGCACCGGCTGCGGCGCCTGCGCCGACGCCTGTCCCAAACAGGCCGTGCTGGCCGTCGCCTGAGAGGAACGACCATGAAGCTCATCATCAACGGCGCCGAGATCGAGGCCACCAGGGGCGAGACCGTCCTCAAGGCCGCCAGGCGCGCCGGCGTCGACATCCCGCACCTGTGCTCCCTGGACTGGGCCCCGAGCCCCGCCGCCTCCTGCCGCCTCTGTGTGGTGGAGGTCGAGGGGAACCCGCGGCTGCTGACCAGCTGCACGCTCGACGTCACCGAGGGCATGCAGGTGCGCACGCACACGCCGCGGGTGCTCAAGGCGCGGCGCGCGATCATGGAACTGCTCATCGCGAGCCACCCGCAGGACTGCCTGAGCTGCGTGCGCGGCGGCGACTGCGAGCTCGCCATGCTCGCCGGCGACCTGGGCGTGCGCAAGGCGCGCTACGTAGGCGCCGTGAAGCAGCACCCGGTGGACATCAGCTCCCCGGCGCTGTGGCGCGACCCCAACAAGTGCGTGCTCTGCGGCCGCTGCGTCACCGTGTGCCACGACGTGCAGGGAGTGGGCGCCATCGACTTCGTGGGTCGGGGGTTCAAGACCAAGGTGGCCCCCGGCTTCAGCACCGGCCTCAATGTGAGCGACTGCGTGTACTGCGGCCAGTGCGCCCGCGTGTGCCCCACGGGCGCCATCGTGGAGCGCGACCAAGTGGATGAGGTGGTCACCGCCCTCGCCGACCCCGACACCGTGGTGGTCGCGCAGGTGGCTCCGGCCGTGCCCGCCACCCTTCTCGAGGGCCACAGCAAGACCGAGGGCGTGCGCGTCATGCTCGAGCGGCTGGCGGCGGCGCTCAAGCGCGTCGGCTTCGACGCCGTGTTCGACACGGGCTTCGCCGCCGACCTCACCATCATGGAGGAGGGCTCCGAGCTCCTCGACCGCGTCCAGAACGGCGGCGTGCTGCCGATGTTCACCAGCTGCTCCCCCGCCTGGGTGAACTACGTCGAGACGCACCGGCCCGACCTGATCCCGCACCTCAGCACCTGCAAGAGCCCGCAGCAGATGGCCGGCGCGCTGATCCGCGAGATCTACCCCAGGCACGCCGGCGTCGAGGGTAAGCGCCTCGTGGTCGTGAGCGTCATGCCGTGCACGGCCAAGAAGTTCGAGGCGCAGGACCAGACCGGCGTGGACTTCGTGCTCACCACGCGCGAGCTTCGAGCACCTGTGGGGCCGGTTCGGCCTGGACTTCGCGCAGTCCCACGAGCAAGCGCCGCTCGACGCGCCGTTCGCGGAGGCCACCGGCGCCGGCCGCCTGTTCGCAGGCAGCGGCGGCGTGATGGAGGCCGCCCTGCGCACCGCCGCTCTGCTCGTCACCGGCGAGGAGCTCGAGGGCGGCCCCAAGGTGACCGAGGCGCGCGGCAAAGAGGACGTGCGTCGCTTCACCGTCACGGCCGGCGACGCGCGGCTGAACCTCGCCGTCGTCAGCGGCCTCGGCCGGCTGGCCGAGTCCATCGACCTGCTGCTTGACCCCGCCGAGAACGTGCACTTCGTCGAGGTCATGAGCTGCCCGGGCGGCTGCGTCGGCGGCGGCGGGCAGCCGTACGACACCGACACCGAGGCCATCAAGGAGCGGCTGGAGCGCCTCTACGAAGCGGACAGGCGCTCCCGCCACCGCCGCTCCCACGAGAACGCCGAAGTGCAGGCGCTGTACGAGGGACTGCTCGGCAGGCCGCTGGGTGAAGTGAGCCACCGCCTGCTGCACCGTACTTACGCCGATCGCAGCGCCAAAGCCGCGACAGTCTGACGAAGACGGGGACAGGGAGAAGCCATGTCCGGGACCATCATCACGACGATCAAGCAGAACTGCCGCCGCTGCTACACCTGCGTGCGGGACTGCCCGGCGGAGGCGATCCGCATCGAGGACGGCCAGGCCTTTGTGGTCGACGACCGCTGCATCGCCTGCGGCAACTGCACCCTGGTCTGCTCCCAGAACGCCAAGGCGTACCTGAGCGGCCTGGAGCGGGCGACTTGGCTGCTCGAGGAGGGCGGCCCTGTGGCCGCTCTGCTGGCGCCGTCCTTCCCGGCGGGCTTCGACGCGCCCGCCGGGCAGCTGGTCGGCGCCTTCAAGGCGGCCGGGTTCGACTACGTGGTCGAGGTCGCGCAGGGCGCCGACCTGGTGAGCACGGCCTACGCCGAGTACCTCCAGGCCAACCCCGAGGGCGTGCACATCGCCACCGCCTGCCCGGCCGTGGCCGAGTACGTGCGCAAGTACCAGCCGGAACTGGTCGACCGGCTGGTGCCGATTGTCAGCCCGATGATCGCGACCGCCATGGCCGTAAAGGATCTGTACGGCGGGGAGGTGGCCTGCGTGTTCGTCGGGCCGTGCGTGGCCAAGAAGGCCGAGGCGCGCGACCCGCTGCTCCCGCCGGTCATCGACGAGGTCCTGACCCTGCAGGAGGCGCACCGGCTGCTGGCCGGCCGCGGAGCCGACCCGGCCACCGCGGCGAAGGCCGGCTGGGACGAGCCGGTCGCCGGGCGGGCGCGGGTGTTCCCGCTGCCCGGCGGCCTGGTCGAGAGCGCCGGCCTGGACCGCGGCATGCTCGACCCCGACGTCCTGGTCGTCAGCGGCCACGACGAGACGGTCGAAGTGCTCGGCAGCCTCGAGGCGGCCGACACGGGCCAGACCCTGCTTGTGGAGGCCCTCATGTGCAAGGGCTGCTACTGCGGGCCGGGCATCAGCTCCTCCGAGCCCGGCCTCCTGCGCAAACGCCGCGTCGGCGAGTACGTGGCCGAGTGCCGCCGCAAGGAGGCGGAGGCGGCAGCCCTCCGCACGGCCGACGAGGACGAGGACGAGCGGCTCGCCGCCGCCTTCCCCGGCCTCGACCTCAGCCGCGTCTACACGCCGCACGACCAGCGGCTGCCCGAGCCGACGCCGGAGGAGATCCGCGAGATCCTCGCGCGGACCAACAAGTTCTTCCCCGAGGACGAGCTCAACTGCGGCGCGTGCGGCTACCTGACCTGCCGCGACAAGGCCATCGCCGTCTACAGCGGCATGGCCGAGGACGCCATGTGCCTGCCGTTCGTGATCGACCAGGCCGAGCGCGTCTGCATGGAACTCAACGTGCCGTGGAGCGAGATGCGCGACGTGCACCGCCACATCATCAACACCGAGAAGCTGGCCAGCATGGGTCAGATGGCGGCCGGCGTGGCCCACGAGCTCAACAACCCGCTCAGCACGATCCTGCTCTACACGCACATCCTGGGAAAGAAGCTCAGGGACCGCGACGACCTGGATCACGACCTCAAGCTCGTGGCCGAGGAGAGCGAGCGCTGCAAGAAGATCGTCGGCAATCTGCTCGACTTCGCGCGGCAGAGCCGCGTGCACGTGGAGAGCGTGGACGTGCGCGACGTGATCGGGCAGGCGGTGGACTCCGCCGCCGCCACGCAGCAGCCCAGCGGCCACGAGGTCGACCTGGTCGTGGACGTGGCCCCGGACCTGCGCGCCGACCTCGATAAGGACCAGATGACCCAGGTCCTCGTGAACCTGGTCAAGAACGGCATCGAGGCCATGGAGGGCCGCGACGGCACCGTGACGGTCGCGGCCGCCGAGGTCGAGGGCGGCGGCCGCATCCGCATCGACGTCAGCGACGAGGGCGCCGGCATCCCGGTCAGCGCCCGCGACAAGGTGTTCCAGCCCTTCTTCACCACCAAGAGCATCGGCAAGGGCACGGGCCTGGGCCTGCCGATCAGCTACGGCATCATCAAGATGCACAACGGGACCATCTGGTTCGACACCGAGACCGACCGAGGCACGACCTTCCACGTGGAGCTGCCCAGCACTCACGCGGGAGGGGCCGTGCTGATCGACGACAAGGGAGCGACGACATGACCACCCCGATGACGGTCCTGTTCGTGGACGACGACCGGGACTTCCTGGAGAGCAAGCAGCTGTACCTGGAGGCGCGCGGCTACCGGGTGCTGACGGCGGAGAGTCCGGACCAGGCGTTGCGCCTGCTCGAGGACGAGACCCCCGCGATCGTCTTCCTCGACCTGATGATGGAACACGTGGACGACGGGTTCCGGCTCGGCTACAAGATCGGCAAGGACGAGCGGCTCAGCCACATCCCGCTCGTCATGCTCAGCGGCGTGGCCGCCGAGACCGGCAAGCGGTTCGACGGCGAGGCCGGCGGGCTGCGCGAGTGGAGCCGGCTCGCCCGGTTCCTGGACAAGCCGGTGACCGGCAAGCAGGTGCTCGCCGTGATCGAGGAGCTCGCCGGCGATCCCGAGACCAACCCCGCCTCCGCGCGGGCGACGGTCTGACGAGAGGCCGGGAGAGGAGACCACCATGGCCGAGGGCAGCATCCTCATCGTCGACGACGAGTACGGCGTGCGCAGCGGTATCCGCACGATCCTCGAGATGGATGGCTACGAGGTGAGCGAGGCCGGCGACGGGGCCGCCGCGCTCCAGGCGCTGGAAGAGCGCTCGTACGACGTCGCCCTGCTCGACTACCGGCTGCCCGACACCGACGGCCTCAGCCTGCTGCAGACCATGAAGCAGCGCGGCTGCGACGCCATGGTCTGCATGATCACGGCCTACGCCAACATCGACACGGCCATCGCGGCCACGCGGCAGGGCGTGGACTTCTTCCTGCCCAAGCCGTTCAGCCCCGACGACCTCGAGGGCGTGGTGGCCACGCTGGTGCGCCACAAGTTGGCGCGCACGGAGGCGGAGCGTCTGCGCGTCGAGCACGAGGCGAGCCTGCTCGCCCTCGCCGAGGAGCGCACGCAGACGCACTCACTGGTGAGCTCCCTGCGGGACGCCGTCCTCGTCGTCAACCGGGACGGCGACGTGGTGCTCGCCAACCCGCCCATGCTCGAGCTGCTCGGGTTGGGCGAGGACGAGGTGCTCATGCGGCCGGCGCAGGAACTGCTCGGCGGCGGCGCCCTGGCGCCGCTCTCCGCGCAGCTGGCCACGCCGGCCAAGGACCGCACCGTGAGCCAGCTCGAGCTCGAGGAGCAGACGTACATGGCGAGCATCGTCACCTTCCGCGACGAGGCCGGCGAGGCGCGCGGCCGCATCCTCACGCTCAGCGACATCAGCGAGGTGCGGCGCCTGGCCATGGAGAAGCAGAAGTTCATCCGCACCATGGTGCACGAGCTCAAGAGCCCACTCGGGTCCATCAAGGGGCTGCTCGAGGTGGTCACCGATAAGAGCCTCGGCGACGAGCTCGACCCGTACATCCCTATGATCGGCCGCGCCGACCACCGCATCGACAACCTGGTGGAGCTGATCGGCGACCTGCTCACGCTGGCGCGCACCGAGCAGGCGCCGGAGGGCCAGGAGCCCGAGCTCGTGCCGGTCGCTCCCGTCCTGCGCGAGGTCGTGGAGCTCGCCCGCGAGCGCGGCGTCCGGCGCGGGGTCACGGTCACCGCCGAGCTTCGCCCCCGACCTGCCGCCGGCGCTCATCCGGCCAGACGACCTGCAGCTGGTGCTCAGCAACCTGGTCGGCAATGCCGTCAAGTACAACCGCGACCGCGGCACCGTCACCGTGCGCGGCGCCGTCGAGGACGGCTGGCTGCGCCTCGACGTGGCCGACACCGGCATCGGCATCAAGGAGGAGAACCTCGGTCGGCTCTTCGACGAGTTCTTCCGCGAGAAGCGCGAGGAGACGCGCGAGCTCGAGGGCAACGGCCTCGGGCTCAGCATCGTCAAGCGCCTCGTGGAGCGCGCCGGCGGTCGCCTTGAGGCGGCCAGCGTCAGCGGTCAGGGCTCGGTGTTCACCGTGCTGCTGCCGGCCTGACGGCCGGCCCTGAAGCGCGGGCTCTGAAGCTCGCGGCCGGCCGACTGTTTCCCCCCGGCCGGCCGCGTCAAGATGCGGCCGGGCGGCTCCCCCAGTCCGTCCGGCTGCTCAAGACCCCGGCGTGACGCCGGACGGGGCGGGCGGCATTCCCCCACGGTCTGTCCACCGCCCGTCCTCTCCGGCGTCACGCCGGGTCCGCGTCCCGCGCCTGATCCGAGCCGCTCAGGCAGGAGTGCGGCGGGCGGCCGAGCGCGGGACCGATGAGCGGTGCGGGGAGGGGGTGGTGTCGCGTTCGGGCCTGGGAGCCTTCGATGGCGCCCTGGATGGCACCACCGATGGCCCATCCAAGGCTCCATCGAAGGCTCCTACCCCCAGATCGCATGTCTCCCCGCGGCCGGCTGTGCTTTGCCGGGGGAGGGACGGCTGCTTCCCGGCTGCCCGTCGGCAGGGGTGCAGGCACGCGGCGTCAGCGGGTGCGCGCGGCTGCGGCCACCGGTGCGGGCGGTCCAGTCCCGCGCGACGACTTCGTCGCGGAACGAGAGCACGCGGTCGCGGCCGCAGCGCTTGGCCGCGTACATCGCCCAGTCGGCCTTGTCGAGCAACTCGTCCTTGCCGCCGGCATCGCCTGGGTAGGAGGCCACGCCGATGCTCACGCTCAGCTCCTGGCCGGCGGCGAGGCTCGAGGCGGCGACCTGGGCGCGCGCGCTCCGCGACCGTGCGGGCGCCGGTCGGGCCGGTGCCGACCAGGACGAGCACGAACTCCTCGCCGCCATTTCTCGCCGCCAGGTCGACCCGGCGGCTGCACGACTCCAGCACGCGGGCGATGCGCGCCAGCGCCTGGTCCCCCGCCTTGTGTCCGTAGGCGTCGTTGAACGCCTTGAAGTCGTCGCAGTCCACGAACAGCAGGCTGATCTTGTCGTCGTACCTCTGCGCCCGGTGGAGTTCCTCCTCAAGGCGCTCATGGAGGTACCGGTGGTTGTAGAGGCCGGTGAGGCCGTCGGTGATGGCCTCCACCTCGGCGCGGCTGTAGCGGATGGTCGCCGCGCGGACGATGGCCGTGAGCGTGTGCGTCTGGTCGCTCTGCAGGGACGGCGCCCACTCCAGCGCGGGCACGTCGACCGTGACCGCGCCGACCACCGTACCGTCGGCCGTGCAGATGGGCGCGGTGCCGGTGACCCACACGCCGTAGTCATCCGCGTTGAGCACGTTGGCCGGGCTGCGGCCTCCGGCGAGCACCGCCGCGAGCTCGTCCTGGGCGAGCCAGTGGTCGCCGACGTGCGAGAGCTCGGTGTCGGTCTCCCCCGTGTCGAGTACGGAGATGACGTCGCCGCCGATGCGGCTGAAGCTGGTGACGAAGCGCACCGGCGGGTGCTCGTCGCGGAACGCGCGCAGAGCCTCGACCATGTGCGCGTACTCGGGCCGCTCCTCGTCGTCGCGAGTGCGGAGGAGCACGTGGGCGGCCGGGTCGACCAGCGCGGTCGCCCGCGCCGCCAGGCGGTCGACCTCGGTGCGGCGGCGCCGCAGGCGCCGCAGCGCCGCGAGGAACGCCTGCACCATGCGCGGGTCGAACTGCGTCCCCGACGCCCGACGCAGCTCCGCCAGGCACTGGCGATAGGTCAGCGCGCGGCGGTACGGGCGCTCGCTGGACATGGCGTCGTAGCAGTCCACGACGCAGAGCGCCCGTCCGACCTCGGGGATGTCCTCGGCGGCCAGACCCTCCGGGTAGCCGCCGCCGTCGTCGTAGTGCTCGTGGTGGTGGCGGATGCCGGCCACCAGTTCGTCGTTGAACAGCGGCTGCGCGATCTCGGCGCTGATGCCGGGGTGTTGGCGCACGAGCTCCCACTCCTCGGACGTCAGGGGGCCCGCCTTGAGCAGCACGCGGTCGGACACGCCGATCTTGCCGATGTCGTGGAGGAAGGCGGCGTTCTGCAGCTCGGTCAACCGGTCCTCGGACCAGCCGAGTTCCTGCCCCAGGAGGGCGGCGTAGCCGGCGACACGGCTCGCGTGGCCCAGCGTGTAGTAGTCCTTGGCGCTCAGGGCGGAGCTCAGGGCACGCAGGTTGGCGAGGTGCAGCCGGCGGATCTCCGAGTAGAGCTGCGCGTGCTCCATGGCCAGGGCGACCAGCTTGGCCACGCCCTCGGCGACGGCGACCTCCTCGTCGGTGAACCGGCGCTCGACGTGGTCGAGGAGTTCGATCGTGCCGATCACCTCGTCGCGGGCGACGAGCGGCAGGACGATGAAACTGCGCTGGCCGTAGGCGCGCGCACTCTCTCGCTCGCGGTCGTTCAGGCGCTGGTCGTCGAGGCTGTCGAAGGCGACGGCGCGGCGCCCTTCCACGGCGAGACGTGCGGAGGGCAACTCGTCGAGCGAGAACGTTTTGCCCGTCCAGACGTCGTCGAAGCACCCCTTGGAGCTGGAGGCGACGCACACGACCGTGTCCGGGCCGTCGAGCTCGTAGAAGTCGCAGTCGGGGATGTCGAGGGCGGAGCCGAGGCGGCGCGCCGCGGACTGCAGTACGTCGTCGAGGTCCAGCGACGAGGCAAGTTCGAGGCTCGTCTCGAGGAGCAGTTGGTACCGCCGCTCCGCGTCGGCGCCTGCGAGGGGCGGCGGGCCGGCCTGCGCAGCCGCCGCCCGCGCCTCCAGGTCGTCCGGGTGGAAGCGCCGCTCGCCCGTGCGGGTGCGGCGGCTCACGAGGCGCCCGGTGTCGGCCCAGCGGCGTACCGTCGCCGGGCTCACACTCAGCAGTTCGGCCGCTTCGCGTACGCGCAGAGGTGAGATGCCCGCAGCTGCCATCACGGCCGCTATCGGCGATCCCGGATGGATTGAGTAGTACCGGCGCCGCGGATGGAGAGGCGGGGGCGTAGGGGCGAGCAGGTCCTTCGTGCGGGGAATACTCCCGGCATGAAGGCAAGCATCGACATCGACGACACTGCCCCTACCGTCCGCCCCCCGCGGGATCGACATCGTGTGGACCACGCGTAGGCGCATCACCGTGCCGATGGAGAACGTGCGGGGCGCCCGGATCGACCCCGACGTCGTCCGCCACGGTCCGTGGCTGGGTGCCGGGTACACCGACGCGCTGCTCGACTCCACGCTCGCCGCTGGTCCGATGGTCGTGCGCGGCCGCCACGAGTTCCGGGACGTGCACTTTCCCGAGCGGACAATCGTCGTGGACCTGGTGGACGAGCAGTACGAGCGCCTGGTGATCGACGTGGACGATCCTGAGGCCGCGGTGGCGGAGATCAACGCCGCCGTCGGCGCCAGGCCGCGGCGTGGGGATCTGGAGCAGGACGGGCCGGCGCCCCACGGCGCCGGCCTCGGCAAGGCGCGCTCGCCGGTCGCTCAGACGCGCTCGACCGTGGCGAGCCACGCGTGGCGCGTCTTGCCGTCCCGGTTCAGCATGCCGGCAGCCTCGATTGAGACGACCCGCAAGGGCGGCCGGTCGAACGCTGCGTCCGGAGCGCGCGTCACTTGAACGCCGCGCGCCTGCGGAACACGGCGCCGACCGTGTCCAGGATCAGCCGGGCGCCGTGCAGCGCCGTCAGTTGGCCGGGGCCGTCGTACTGCGGCGCGACCTCGACGAGGTCCATGCCTACGACGTTGCAGCGGTCGCAGACGCCGAGGAGGATGTCCTTGGCCTCGTAGTAGCTGAAGCCTCCCGGCTCGGGCGTGCCGGTGCCCGGCGCGATCGCCGGGTCGAGCGCGTCGATGTCGAAGGTGATGTATACGTCGGCGCCCTTGGGCAGGTGTTCGATGAGGTCGTCCACCAGCATGTCCTTGGCCTGCTGGCACCAGAAGATGCGCGCCCCGCGGCTCCTGGCCAGCGCGATGTTGTCGCCCAGGGTGTGCAGGCTGCGGATGCCGTACTGCGTGAGGCTCGCGAGGAAGCCCGCCTCGTGACTGCGTATGATGGGGCTGGCGTGCGAGAAGCGGCTGCCTCCCTCCTCGTCCCAGTAGTCCATGTGCGTGTCGAACTGGACCAGGTGCACCGGCTTGTTGCCGCGCGACTGGTACAGCGCCTTGAGCACGGGATACCCGATGGAGTGGTCGCCGCCGAGGGTGACGGGGAAGAGGCCCGAGGCCATGATGGGCTTGAGCCGGTCGATGACGGCGTTGTGGTAGCGCTCCGGCGACCACATGGGGCCGAGCGCCACGTCGCCGCAGTCGGCCCAACGGACGCCGCCGAGCAGTTCCACGCCGGCCTCGCCGTCCCAGAAGGGCTCGGCGTCACGCTGGAACGCGTACATGGTGGAGGCCTCGCGCAGGGCGCGAGGCCCCATGCGCGCGCCCGAGCGGCTGGTGGTGCCCTCGTCCCAGCCGATGCCGACGACGGCCACGTCGGCGTCCGCCGTCGTCGGCGCGGTGCAGAGCGGCGCCTTGAAGAAGGTCGCGATGCCGCTGAACGGCAGTGAGTCGTACGTCATCGGATCGTCTCCTTGGTCCGGCGCCGCCGCCGATGGGTGTTACTTGATGCCCTTGGCGTGTGCCTTGCTCACCTCGGACACGCATTCTTCCACGAGGTCGCAGCCGAGTGCGAACAGCTCGGGGGGCATGTTGAGCGCCGGCGTGGGGCGGAACCAGTTGAACGCCGGCTCGTAGATCGGGATCACCCCGCGTCGCTCCATCGCGTAGACGACCTCGCGCGTGAGGTCGTGGGCCGGAGCCTTGGTGTCCTTGTCCTCGACGAACTCGACGCACTGGTAGCAGCCCTTGACGCGCACGTCGCCGACGATCTCGTACTTGTCCCTCATCGCCCCGAACTTCGCCTTGGCGATCCGCTCGATCTCCTTGACGTTGTCGAGCACGTTGTCGCGCTTGATGATCTCGATGAGCTTGATGCCCACGGCGCAGCCCACGGGTGAGCCGGCGAAGGTACCTCCGGTGTAGAGCTCGCCGGCCGGCTCGCTCATGCGGTCCGAGCCCAGGGTGTAGCAGATGGGGATGAGCCCGCCGGACGTGGCCTTGCCGAGCGAGAGCAGCTCGACCTCCACGTCCGGGTACGCGTCCACGAGGAACCACTCGCCGCAGCGCCCCATGCCCTCCTGGACCTCGTCGTTGTAGAGGATCCAGTTGTACTTCTTGCACAGCGCCGAGAGACGCCCGGGCCACTCCGGCGGCGGGATCTGGATGCCGTTCTCGCCTTGGATGAACTCGACGTTGACGCCGGCGATGCTGTCGGGCGTTGCCTTGTACCGCAGGATCTGCTCTTCGATGTAGCCGAGGCAGGCGATGTCGCAGGCCGGGTAGTCCAGGTGGAACGGGCAGCGGTAACAGGTGGGGAAGGGCACGTTGATCCAACCGCTCATGAACGGCTCGATGCCGTGGTTATAGTGAGCGTTGTGCGGGCCCATGGCGCCGGTGCCGTAGTTGCCGCCGTGGAAGCTGCCCAGGAAGGTGATGACGAAGGGGCGGCCGGGGCCGGCGGCCTCGCGCATGATGCGCACGGCGTTCTCCACGACCTCACTGCCGGTGGTGTCGTAGACGACCTTGGTGAGCGGCCGGGGGGCGATCTCGACGAGCTTCTCGGCGAGCTGGTACTGGTGCCAGGTGGTGAGCGACGAGAGGCACTCGGTGCCGTACTCCTTGAGCGCCTGGTGCGCGGCCTCGATACGAGCTCGGGGTGGTTGCCGCCGAGCGGGGAGGAGGCCCAGCCGGCCAGCCAGTCGATGTAGCGGTTGCCGTCGACGTCCTCGAGGAACCAGCCGTCGCGGTAGCGGGAGACGAAGTGGCTCGGCGGCCAGTCGCCGATCAGGGAGACCCCCAGCATGATGTCCTCGCCACGCTTCATGAGCGCCCGGCTCTTGGGCCCCGGGGGTGGGGTGTGCACGTTCGGGCGCGTCTGGTCGCCCATGGCTCTGGCCTCCCTACATCGCCGCCGGGGGCTCGCCCGGCGACCACTCGTAGTTGTCTTTCAGGATCTTGAGGTTGAGGACGAAGTCGGCCTGCTCGATGCCGGGGATCACGCGGATGTGGTTGACGAGCACGTCGAAGAGCTCCTCGCGGTCGTGCGCCACGACGCCGACGATGATGTCGAAGTTGCCGGCGCAGATGCTCACGTAGTCCACCTGCGGCAGTTCGGCGACCGCCTCGGCGACGCTCTCTATGCGGTCGCCCTTGACCCGCAGGTGGATCTGCGCCCACATGAGGCCCAGGTCCAGCGGGCTGCTGACGGCGACGATCTGGATGATGTTGGTGCGCAGGAGCCGCGCCACCCGCTGTCGCACGCTCGCCTCCGAGATGCCGAGGTCCTTGGCGATGGCCGTGAACGCCCGCCGCCCGTCGGCCTGCAGGTGGCCGATGATGGCGATGTCCGTCTTGTCGAGTGCCTGTCTGCGCATGGGACTCCCTTCTGTGCCCCCATTCTACGAATCTCGTCACCCCGGGGCTAGAGACGGTGCGATTCTCTTGCGTGCTGTACGATTACGGGCGGACCACAGGAGGCTGAGAAGATGAAGATCGAGCGCAAGCCGTCCGCGGCGCTGCTGCCGACTCCGGTCGTGCTGCTCAGCGTCGCCGGACACGACAAGGAGAAGCCCAACATCATGACGCTGGCGTGGGTCGGCACGGTGTGCTCGGACCCGCCCATGCTGAGCGTCGCCATCCGGCCCAACCGGCACTCGCACGGGCTCGTCAACGCGGCGCGCGAGTTCGTCGTCAACGTGCCGAGCGCCGCGCAACTGGAAGAGGTCGACCTCGCCGGCGTGTGGTCGGGAGCCGAGCACGACAAGTTCAAAGAGCTCGGCCTGACCGCCTCACCGGCGAGCCGCGTCGACGCGCCGCTCATCGAGGAGTGCCCCGTGAACATCGAGTGCGTCGTGAGACACCAGCTCGAAGCTCGGTGCGCACGACCTGTACCTCGCCGAGATCGTCGCCGTGCAGTACGACGAGGACGTCCTCGACGCGCGCGGCCACCTGCGCACCAGGGCCCTCACGCCCATCGCGTACGTGGAGGGGGAATACTGGTCGCTGGGCGAGCGCATAGGTATCTACGGCGGGGCCGCCAAGGCCTCGGGAAGACGCTAAGCGAAAGCAGTCGATGAGCTTCTACGTCACCACCCCCATCTACTACGTCAACAGCGAGCCGCACCACGGCCACGCGTACACGACCATCGCCGCCGACGTCGTCGCGCGCCATCACCGGCAGCGTGGGGAGGACGTGTTCTTCCTCACCGGCGTCGACGAGCACGGCACCAAGATCGCGCAGGCGGCGGAGGAGCGCGGGCTCACCCCGCAGCAGCACGTGGACCAGATGGCGCCCAAGTACCGCGCCCTGGCCGCGGCGGTGGGCGCCAGCAACGACTTCTTCATCCGCACCACGGACCCGGAGCACGAGAAGTTCGTGCAGGGGTTCGTGGAGAAGCTCAAGGCCGCCGGCGACGTCGAGAAGCGCACCTACGGCGGCCTCTACTGCACCGCGTGCGAGGGCTTCTGGTACGAGCGCGACCTCACGCCCGAGGGCCTGTGCCCGCAGCACGGCATCAAGCCGGTCTGGCTGGAGGAGGAGAACTACTACTTCCTGCTCAGCAAGTACCAGGACCGGCTGGCCGAGTTCTTCAAGGCCAATCCGGGTTTCGTCAAGCCGCGTTCGCGCTTCAATGAGGCCCTGTCCTTCATCGAGCAGGGCCTCGAGGACATCAGCATCAGCCGCAGCAGCATCACCTGGGGCGTCCCCGTCCCCTGGGACGAGGAGCAGGTCATCTACGTGTGGGTGGACGCGCTCATCAACTACCTGAGCGCGCTCACGTACGCGCGCCCGGGCGAGGACCTCACGGCGCGCTACTGGCCGGCGTTCCACTTCCTGGCCAAGGACATCCTCAAGTTCCACGCCGTGATCTGGCCGGCCCTGCTGCTGAGCGCCGGCTACGAGCTGCCCGTGGGCGAGCTCATCCACGGCTACCTGCTCGTCGGCGGCGAGAAGATGAGCAAGACGCGCGGCAACACGCTCGACCCCTTCGAGGTCATCGAGGAGCTCGGTGCCGAGCCGCTGCGCTACTATCTCATGCGCGAGGTCACGCTCGGGCAGGACGGCGATGTGAGCCTGGACGGCCTGCGCGCGCGCTATAACACCGAGCTGGCCAACGAGCTCGGCAACCTGCTCAGCCGCAGCGTCAGCATGATCGGGAAGTACCGCGCCGGCGCCATCCCTCAAGCTGGACCTGAGGGTGAGGCTTTGGCTACCGTAGCCGCCGAGGGCGAGGCCATGATCGCCAGATCGGCCGAGCAGTACGCCGACGCTCAACGTGACCGGCGCTCTGGACACGATCTGGGAGTACGTGCGGCGCCTCAACCGGCTGGTCGAGGAAGAGGCGCCGTGGAAGCTCGCCAAGGACGAGGCGCAGGCGGCCCGCCTGGACGCCGTGCTCCACGGGCTGCGCCCCGGGTGCGGTAGTCGGCACAAGCAGCCTGAGACGCCGAGCGCAGATCCTCGCAGTCCGGCCGGATATTGAGATTGCTGACGTGCGCGGCAACCTCGATACGCGGCTCAAAAAGCTCGACGATGGGATGTACGACGCAATCATACTGGCGTGTGCCGGCCTGGTAAGAATGGGCCTCGACGCCCGAATGACCGAGGCGTTCAGCTACGACATCTGCCTGCCTGCGGCCGGTCAAGGATCGCTGGCGATCCAGTGCAGGACCGGCGATCGGACCTGCGACATTGCAGGCAAGCTTGACTCCCCGGAAACTCGATCCTGTGTGACCGCGGAGCGTGCGCTGCTCAGACGATTGGGCGGTGGCTGCCAGGTGCCGGTCGCGGCGCTTGCGCGGCTTGTCGGAGATGCGCTTGTTATGGACGCACTTGTGGCGGGCATCGACGGGGCGAATATCGTCCGTAGGAGTGGATCAGGAGATCCGGCGCGGCCGGAGGAGCTCGGCGAGCGGCTTGGAAACGATCTGCTGAACTCACCGGCGAGACAACTGCTGGAAATGGCGCGGACAGACCCCGGGCCCAAAGATAGAGGAGCGGCCTAACCGTGGTTATCGACGTAGACGTTCTGGTATTGGGGACCGGCATTGCTGGCCTGAGTTTCGCCCTCCGCGCATCGGCCTATAGCCGCGTCGCTGTTATCACAAAAAAGAGCGACACCGAATCCAATACGAACTACGCTCAGGGCGGTATCGCCGCAGTCTTCGACGCGCACGATTCCTTCGACGCTCACATCCGCGACACCCACGTAGCGGGCGCGTTTCTGTGTCACGATGACTCCGTGGATGCGCGATCGATCGGCCCGAACGCGGCTGTAATCGCCCGCCGCCATCTCGGCCGCGAGCAGCTTGCGGCCCGTCGGGTTGATGCGCTCGCCGATCACGACGAAGGGGCGATCGAAGCCGATCACGACTTCCTTGGTCGCGGAGCTGACGACGGTGTGGGTCATGGGAGGCGACGTCCTTTCGAGGAGAGTTCGGCCGGGGGAGGGCCGGGAGGAATTTAAGAGGCGACCGCGGTTTCGACCAGTGCGAACCCTTGCCGTTGCGATCGAGCGCGAAATGGC
>CAVOMB010000045.1:0-28572 GCA_963696935.1 uncultured Thermoleophilia bacterium
CATGTTTTTGTAGCCGCTGACCCGTTGCGTCTTGCTACGATGCCCGGGGTGCAGTGGTCGTCGTTGACGGGCCGGGCCTGCTCGACCTCCTGGCGGGCGCCCATCGTGCCCGTTGTGTGGTCGTAGGCCGCGACGTAGGTCGGGGTCGCGGCAGTGCCCTTGGGGACGCACGTGGCGTACACGAAGAAGCTGGTGTCGCCGTGCGTGACGGCGAACGAGGCGCCGCCGGAGCACTGCAACAGAGTCAGGGCGACGTCGCTGACGTGCACCGGCGTGCGCAGCAGCAACGTGCCACCGTTCCAGTACGGCTTGATCACGTCGAGCTGATCGAGCGAGGCCCACTGGCCGTGCCAGGGGGCGAGTTGCTTCCACACGGCGATCAGCGGCGGGCCCTCGAGCGGCTGGGCGCCCTGGTGCTCGCTGGTGACGTTGCCCCAGTCGTGCGGGTCCACCTGAGGCGTGTCGTCGCCGAAGGGCAACTCCAGGACCTGCCACGTCTGCATCCCGTCGACGTGGTAGCCGAACTGCTGTGCGAGGGTCTGGCCGTCCTTCAGGACGATGTACCCGGGAGCAGCGGCGAGGGCCGGGGCCGGCGCAAGCAGGACCGCGGCCAGCACGATCAGGGTCGCGACGATGGAACGGGATGCGGAGGGCATGTCTGCCACCTCCCGTGATGAGGGCCCCCTCAGACCCGGCCAGTCTACCACCGGGTGCGGGGCGGCTAATCCCGGCGCCCGGGAGGGCGGGAGATCAGGCCGCGGCGGCCGCCCGCGCCTCGCGCCGGTCCGCGAGCCCCTTGCGCGCGAAGGCCACGATGATGCCGATGATGAGCCCGGCGAGCGCGCCGATGGCGACGTTGAGCGACATGGTCGGGCCGCTTGGCGAATCGGGGACGGCGGCCTCGTGCAGCATCCGCGGCTGCTCGACTTGCTTGGCGGTGAGCAGCAGCAGCGCCGTCTTCTGGTTGCTGAGCGTGAGGTCCGAGACCTCGGTCGACGCCGCCTGGACCACGGCGATGTAGGGCGCCGAGGCCGTGGCCTTCTCGGCCTGCGACATGCTGCTGTTGGCGATCGTCGTGATGGCATGCTGGGCCGCAACGGACCGGGCGGTCGCCGCGGCGGCCTGCGTCTTGCCGGTGGCGAGTTGCTCCTCGAGGATGGCGATCTTCTCGCTGGTGCCCGTGTCCAGATGCTCGAGCAGGACCGCGGCCAGGGCGTTGGCGGCCGCGGCGGCGCGAGCCTTCTTCGTGTCGGTCACGCTGATGACGACGATGTTGACCACGGAGGTCGACGTCTTGACGGTCGACGACGGGGTCTCCACGGTCGTCTCCTTGCGCAGCAGGCTGGCGGAGATGTCCATGCCGGTGCGCTTTGCGGCTGTGTTGAGCATGACCTGACTGGCGAGCAGCTGGGTGGCCGCTTTGGCATTGGAGTTGAGGCCGGCCATGGCGTTGCCGTTGGCGTCGGTGGTCTGACCGATGTAGACGGAGGCGGTGGCCGTGTACTGCTTGGGCTGGGCCATGGTGACGGCGGCGCCCACCACGACGCCGATGACGATGAGGCCGACGATCACCCACCAGTTGTGCAGGAGCGTGAGGAGCCAGGAACCTACGTCGATGGTGGTGGTGTCGTCGCTCATGCGCTCCTCCGGAGGCGGTGGCTGCTTCGCGCCATACTACCCCAGCCACACGAGGGGCGCGGCGGGGCCGGATGCGAGAGCCGCGGGACGAGCGCGGCCGCGCCGGTCACCGGCGGCCGCGCTTGAAATCGGCGCGCACGCGCTCGAGGACCTCGAGGTAGTCGAGCGCGAGCTTGCGCCGGTCGAAGTGCTCGAGGACGTAGCGGCGGCCGTTCTCGCCGAGCCGCCGCCGCTCCTCCGGCGAGGCGGCGGCCAGCTGCTCCACTGCCGCCGCCAGCTCCTCGTGATTGGACGGCTCGAAGGCGATGCCGCAGTCGGCCTCGTCCAGCATCGCCCGGGCGTCGCCCTCGAACCCGAGCAGGATGGGCCGCTCCATGGCGGCGTCCTCGAAGAACTTGTTCGGCAGGATCATCTGGAAGAGTTCCTGCTTGCGGAAGTGGGCGAGGCAGGCGTCGCTGCTCGCCAGGTAGGCGGGGAGCTCGGCGCGCGGGACCAGGCCGGTGAAGACCACGTTGGTCAGGCCCTCCGCGCGCGCCCTCTCCTGGAGCTCGGCGCGCTGCGCCCCGTCACCGACGAGGAGGAAGGCGATGTCGTCGCGGCCCCTCGACCGGAACTGCCGGGCCGCGTCGAGCACGACGCCCAGATCACTGGCCATGCCGATGGTGCCGGCAAACGTGACGACGAACGTGTCCGGCGAGAAGCCGAGCCGTGCGCGGAGCGCCTGGTCGGGCTCGCGCGGCTCGAAGAGGTCCACGTCCACGCCGTTGGTGACCACGCTGATCTTGGACGGTCCGACGCCCTTGCGGATCATGTTCATGCGATAGCCGTCGCCGACGGCCACGATGTGGTCGGCTCCGGCGTACAGCGCCTGCTCGAGCCTGATGAGTGCGCTGACGATGCGGCCCTGGGGTAGCGCGCCGACGGCGACGATGGAGTCGGGCCAGATGTCGCGGATCTCGAGCACGAACGGCGCGCCGTGAGCGCGAGCGACGGGCCACCCCGCCCAGCCGGCGAAGAACTGCGGGCTTGTGGCGATGACGACGTCGGCGCGCGGCCGGATCAGCGGGCCGGCCGCGCCGGCCGCGGCCAGGTACGAGAGATAGTTGAGGCCGCGGCGCACGCGGCCCTTGTTGGCCGCCAGCCAGGTCCATACGCGCACCGTGCGGATGCCGTCGATCCACTCCTCCTGGTAGAGCTTGTTCTGGTAGCCCTCGTAGACGATCCCGGCGGGGACGTTGGGCGCGCAGGTCAGCACCGTGACCCGGTGCCCGCAGCGCGCCCACTCGCGCGCCATGCCGTGCACGCGCGCGGCGGGGGCGTTGTTCTCGGGGGTGAAGTAGTGTGTCAGGAACAGGATGTGCACGCGTGCGCCTCAGTCGTCCCAGAAGACCTGGTCGTAGTACCGCACCGAGCGGCGGCTGGTGCGCACGCGCGCCTGGATCTCCGCCACGTCGTCCCCGGTCAGCTCGCCGAGCGCGTACTTGATGCCGAGGTACGGGATGATGAAGTCCTCCTGGTACACGAACGTGCTGACCCGCGGGTTGATCTCCAGGAGCTTGCCGCCGATCCACTGGACGCTCTGGTAATAATCCAGCTCCAGCTTGCGGACGACCTTGCGCGTGAGCTCCACGAGCTCCGGGCGGTCGATGGTCTTGAACGCCATCGCCAGGCCGGTGAGGAACTCCTCGCGCGTGCGCGTCTGGTGGAACACGACCTCCCCCTTGTCGGCGAAGAGGTCGACGGTGATCTCGGGCGCGTCGACGTACTCCATCAGCATGAGGTCCGGGAAGGGCTGGTAGCCGGTGAAAAGGTCGACGAAGTCGTCGAGCGTAAGGTACCGGTTGATGGGCCTCTCGTGGAGGAGCTCGTGGACGCGGTCGACGTGCGCGGAGAGGATGCGGAAGCCGCGCGAGCCCTTGGCGACCGGCGGCTTGAAGCACACGGGGACGTCCGGGTAGCCCAGGTCGCGGGCGCCGGCGACGAACTCCTCGAGGCTCGCCGGCCGCAGCAGCACCGGCTGCGGCACCGGGATCTCGCTGCAGGCGGCGTGCATGACGGCCTTGTCGCTGGCGATCTGGATGCCGCGCACGCCGTCGGCGAGCACCTTCGCGCCGAGCGCCTCGAAGACGTCGCGGTTGCGCGCCACCGTCTCGATCTCGTGCGAGGACTGGACGAAGAGCAGGTCCGGGTGCTCGCGCTCCACTACCTCCGCAAGCGCCGGGATGTACTCGGGCGATGCCCCCGCCGGCACCATGCTGAAGCCGTCGCACAGGAAGCGGCCGATCGCGTCTGGGCGCATGTCCACGCCGTGGATGACGATCTCGCGTTCGCCGTTGGCCTTGAGTTGCTGGATGAGCGTGCTCGCGCCGGGGCAGCCGGCGGCCGTGAGCACGAGCTTGAGCGGGGGCAGGGTCATGCGGTCTCCAGGATGGTCGCGTCGGTGCGGGGCGCTAGAGGACCCAGCGGTAGACCTCGAACACCTCGGCGAACGAGCAGCCGATGTTGATGCCGCGGGTCAGGGCGACGTTGCGGATGTAGTCCTCGTTCAGGTAGTTGCGGTGGCCCTGGCTGGCGTAGCACGACAGGGCCTCCACCTTCTTCTCGATGTGGCGGTCCTCGAGCCGCACGTAGGCCTGCTGCGAGAAGTTGAGGTTGTTCCACGGGATCTCGTAGGCCATGACCGTGGTGCGCTTGAAGGCACGCAGGCCCTCTTCGGCGACGGTCTTGTGGTCCTGGTGCAGGTCGATGAGCGCCGGCAGCAGCACGCAGTCCGGGTCGAGTTCGCGCTGCAGGACGATCATCTCCTCGAGGATGTCCTGGCGCATGGTCGGGAAGGTGCGGACCTCGAAGTCGTACACCTTGAGGTCCTCCGGTTTGATGCCGAGCACGCCGGTGGCGGCGCGGACCTCGTGCTTGAGCACGTCCTTCGGGAAGCCTTCGGGCACGCTCTTGGCGGCGGTGCTGAAGGCGGCGTAGGTGACCTTGACGCCGCCTTCGATGAGCCGCGCCATGGTGCCGCCGCAGCCGAACTCCCCGTCGTCGGTGTGCGGTGCGAGGACGAGCACGTTCTTGAAGCTGTCGATGCTCACGTGAGGTTCTCCCGTCCGGTGAGGCGGTCGTAGAAGTCTACCAAATCGCCCTCCACGGCCTCCCAGCTGTAGCGGCGCTCGACCGCGCGGCGGCCGCGAGCGCCCATCTCGGGCAGGACCTGGCGGTTGGCGAGGAGGCTCCGAAGCCCTCGCAGGTGGCCTTCGGCGCCCGGCTCGACGGCGAGCCCGCACTCTTCGAGGCGGACCAGCTCGCCGCGCCCCGGCATGTTGCTGACCAGTGCGGCGAGCCCCATGGTCATGCCCTCGAGGAGCTTGGTGGGGACCGTCGGGTGGCTGTACTGGCTGTCCGGCTGCGACGGCACCCAGACGACGTCGGCCGCCGCGAGATACCGCGGCAGCTCGGGCGGCGGGATGCGACCGAGGAGCTTGACGCGGTCGGCGAGGCCAAGTGCCAGCCGCTCGCCGACCTCCTTCTCCAGCGCCGGATCGTTGAAGGTGCCGCCGAGGTACAGCACCGCCTCGTCGGGCGCGAGCTGCTCCATGACGTCGAGCATCATCGTGCAGCCGCGTGCGCGTGAGAGGCTGCCGACGTAGATGAGCTTCAGGCGCGGGTCGGCGGCGAGCTCGGGCACCGGCTCGGCGCCCTCGAAGCGCTCGACCCGCGGGTAGTTGGGCAGCACGAGCCGCAGGCTGGGCGTGCTGCCCAGTGCGTCCAGCTGGTCCTCGACCACCACGACCACGCCGGAGCCCAGCGCCGCGAGGCTCCGCTGGGCGACGGACGTCGTCTGCGAGGCGACCGGACGCATCTTGGACGGGAGGTACGGCTTGTTGCTCACGGCCTCCACCACGTACTCGTGCATGTCGTAGACCAGCCGCGGCACCAGTGCTTTGGCCGCGGGGAACAGCGTCAGGAGCTCGGGGTCGTGCACGTGCAGCACGTCCGGCTTGAGCTTGCGCAGAGAGTTGGTGATCTCGACAGAGCTCAGGAACCGCGTCTTGCGGCCGCGCTCCGGCAGGGGCGCGAAGATGACGCCGGCGTCGTCGCGCCCGGGCTCAGCGCCCGGCGCCATGTACATCACCTCGTAGCCGGCCTGTGCCAGGGTGCGGCACTCGCGCTCGTAGATGCGCGGGTCGTCCGGCTTGTGGACCACGCTGAGGTGGAGCACGCGGGTCACGCCGTCACGTCCTTCCAGCGGGCGACGATGTCGGCGGCGCTCGTGCACCAGGCCCCGTGGGCGAGCGCCTGGTCGACCAGGCGCCAGTAGACCTTGTCGTACCCGCGCGAGACGCGCTTGTCGAAGCGGTTGTTGTGCCAGAGCAGGCTGACCGCGCCGCCGCTGCTCAGGGCGCGGGCCAGCACCGAGGCGGCGGCGAACTCGGCGTCCTCCGCCGCCAGTCCGCGGTAGTGCTGCTCCTGCAGGGTGCCGTCCATGACTGCCAGTGGCAGCTCCACCAGGTCGAGCGGGCGCTCCTCCGCCAGCAAGTACGGGCGGAACGGGAACGAGCAGCCGCAGCGAAAACCCTCGTGCTCCGCGAACGCCAGCGTGGTGTCGTAGGTGAACCCGGCCTGCTCGAGCATCGGCAGGGTCTCGTGGTAGAGCGCCCGGAGGTAGTGGTAGCGGATGCCGGTGACCGCCCGCCCGGCGCGTCCGGAAAGGGAGTGCCGGTCCTCCGTCAGTTCGTCGAGCGAGAGCCGGTCGGCGTCGTTGCCGTGCAGGCCCACCTCGCGGCCGGCGTCGGCGACGAGCTGCAAGGCCTGTGGGATGCGGTGCTGGTACGTCTCCGGCTGGTTGCCGTCCTGCTTGTGCGTGTGGCGGGCGATCACGTAGAAGGTCGACGAGACGCTGCGTACGTCCTCGCCCTCGATGATCTGCGGGAACGTCCAGAACGGGTCGGTACGACGCGGCAGGTGGCGCACCAGCCAGTCGGCGCCGTCGCCCAGCTCGCGCAGGACGGCGCGGCCCTGCAGGTGACGGGCGGCGCGGGCGGTGCGGTAGCCGGCGGCGGCGAAGCCGCGCCGTGTCCACCGCCAGAGGTTGTCGAGGTCGTGGGTGAGCGCGATCGCGAAGCGGCCGCGCGCCCCCCAGACGCTCCCCGCAGGCGGCAGCGGTTCCAGGCCGAGCTCGGCGAGGCGCGGCGCCAGGGCGCCGCGCAGGAGCTCGGCGTAGCGGTCCACCGCGGGGTCCTCTATGTGCAGCTCCGGGTTGTCGGCGAAGACGCTCGCCGAGTACGGCAGCCGCCCGTACTTGTCGCGCTCGGAGGTGGTGTGCTCGTCCCAGCAGGCGAGCAGGACGAAGCTGGAGGCGACGAGGTCGAACGGGATCGCGAAGCCGGCTCCGGGGCCGGCCGGCCAGGCGGCGACGGCGACGCCGTCGCCGCTCCCGACGGCCGTGAAGGCGCCGGCCGGCAGAGGACGCCCGGCGGCGATGAGCTGCATCGCGCCCGAGTCGCACGGGATGGTGGGCACGCCGGGGACGGGCTCGGGTGCGTAGGCGAGCGCCGTGCCCGCCGCCTCCGCCGGGTCGCGCGTCACCGCGGACCGGCGACCCAGCGGGGCGAGCAGCGTCTCGAGCGCCCACGCGGCGCGCGCCGCGAACGCGTCCGGTGCGCCGCAGTAGACCTTGAGCTCCGGCGCGCTCACACGTCCGCCCTTGCGCGCGGCGCGCGCGTCACGACCTGCTTCACCACGGTGGCGGCGTTGAGCAGGCCGGGCAGCGGGTCGTCCAGCGCGTGTAGGCCGTCCATGCGCGTGCCGCGCAGCGAGCGCACGTAAGCGGGAGCGCTGCGCTGGCGCTTGGCGATCTCCAGCAGCGCAAGGGGTACGTCCTTGTTGGCGACGATCCACTTGACGCCGTCCTGCTGCCGCCGGGCGATGTACGGGTCGCCGATGGCGTCGCGGTAGGCGGCGAACGAGAGGTTGACGCCGCAGCGCGCGGCCAGCCCATGCCACTTCCAGTGCCGCGCGTTGATCTCCATGAGGCAGAAGCGGCCATTGCGCGGGTCCCGCTTGAACTCCACCTGGCTGACGCCGTGGAAGTGGAGCTCCTGTAGCAGCCGCAGCGCGGCGTCCGCGAGCTTGTCGTCCCAGCGGCTCACGCCGGCGAGGCAGCTGCCGCCGGCATGCGGGTACTGCCGCAGCTTGTGCCCAGTGAACACCGCCAACGGCCGCGAGCCCGCGTCCAGGTACGAGCCCACGGTCCAGAGCTCTTCCTCTCCGCCGGGGATACGCTCCTGCAGGATCAGCACGCCGAGGTCGTCGACCTTGTCGTAGATCCGCTGCAGCTCCTCCGGGGTCTCGACGTCGAGGATGTGGCGGTGGAAGCGCAGCTTGAACGCCAGGGACTCGACGGGTTTGAGCACGGCCGGGAAGCGGATCTCGCCGGCCGCGGCCTGGAGCTCCGCGCCGGAGCTGACGAAGACCGTCTTTGGCGTGTCGACGCCGGCGCGCCAGGCCGCCTCCATCTGGGCGCGCTTGTCGTGCACCTTGCTCATCACGTCCCAGCGGGAGAACGGCACGATGAACCAGGGCTCGAGCCGCTCCGCGTGGCGCGAGAGCGGCCAGATGAACTCGTCGTGACTGGGGAAGACGACGGCGCGCTGCGGCATCTGCCGGCCGATGGTCTCGAGCCAGGTGACTAACGCTTCTTCGTCGGCCAGCGGGCTCGGGCAGACGCGGCCGGCGGCGTAGCGCGAGCGCAGCCCGATCGCCGCCGGGTCCGGATCGAGCGCCAGCATCGGTACGCCGTGGCGCCCGAGGTCGCGTACGACGTCGAGGCCGCAGGAGTAGCTGACCTGGAAGACGGCGGCGGGCGGCTTCGCGGCCGCCGCCCGCAGGAAGCTCGCGTACCTCACATCGACTCGCCTTCGGCCGGCTTGCCGCTGCGCGTGGCGATGTTGCGCAGCTGGCGGGCCGTCATGAGGGCGCCGGGGAGCGGGTCGCGCACCGAGTAGATGCCGTCCACGGCGACGCCGCGGTAGCTCTTGAGCCACGGCCAGAGCTGCTCTTTGCCCCGGCGCCAGCGTCCGAACGCGTCGCGCGCGTCCGTGAACGAGACGACCCACTTGAGCCCGTCGACCTGGCGGGCCGACACATAGGGCTCACCGATGGCGTCGCGGTAGGCGGCGAGCGAGAGGTTGACGCCGCAGGCGGTCCCGAGCGAGTGCCACATCCAGTGACGGGCGTTGACCTCCATCAGGCGGTACTTGCCGTCGCGGGTGTCGCGCTTGAACTCCACCTGGCTGACGCCGTGGTAACCGAGCTCGCCGAGCAGGCGGAGCCCCGCCTCGGCCATCTCCGGCACCCAGCGGCTCACGGCCATGCTGACGTGCCCGAACCGCGGCGGGTGCTGGCGCAGCTTGTGCCCGGTGAACACGGCCAGAGGCCGGCTCTGGGCGTCGAGGAAGGAGCCGAGCGTGTACAGCTCCTCGTCCCCGCCCGGCACGATGTCCTGCAGCATCAGCGTGCCGCAGTCGTCCACCTTGGCGTAGGTCTCGCGCAGCTCGTCGGCGGATCCGATCTCCAGGACGTGCCGGCGGAACCGCGTCTTGAAGGCGAGCGACTCGACCGGCTTGAAGATGCACGGGAACCCGACCTCTTCCACGCCGCGCTCGAGGTCGTCGGCGGAGTCGATGAACACCGTCTTCGGCGTGTCCACGCCCGCGCGCCAGGCCGCCTCCATCTGGGCGCGCTTGTCGTGCAGGCGTTGCATGGTCTCCCAGCGGGAGAACGGGATGAAGTACCACTCCTCGAGCCGGTCCGCGTGCTTCGAGATGGGCCAGATGTACTGGTCGTGCGTCGGGAAGAGGACCCCTTTGCGCGGCAGGCGCCGGCCGAGGTCCTCGAGGAAGCTGATGAAGGCCTCCTCGTCGTCGCGCGGGTCGGGGCAGACCATGCCGGCGGCGAGGCGGGAGCGCAGCCCAAGCGCGCGCTCGTTGGCGTCGAGTGCAAGGAGCGGCACGCCCTGGGCCGAGAGGTCGCGGATGATGTCGAGGCCGTTCGCCCAGGAGACCTGGAAGACGAGCGCGGGATGGCGCTCGGCGGCCCGCTGCAGAAACGTGTCAAAGCGCACAGGCGTCCTTTCAGGGTGCCTTGGCGAGGACCTGCTCGTACACGCTGAGCGTGAGCCGGGCGTTGCGGGTCCAGCTCAGCTCGAGGGCGGCGGCGCGTCCGGCTTCGCCGATGGCCGCCGCCTTCGCCGGGTCGTCCAGCACCTCCGTGATGATACCCGCCAGCGCGTCGGGCGAGCGAACCGGGGCCAGGTAGCCGCTGACGCCGTCGGTGAGGAAGTCCTCCGGCCCCTCGCCCTTGCCGGCGACGACCGGCGTGCCCTGCGCCATCGCCTCCGTGTAGACGAGCCCGAACGCTTCGTCCCAGCTGGGCAGGGCCACCAGTTGCGCGCGCGCCATGAGCGCCAGCACGCGCGCGTGCGGCACACGCCCGAGGAAGTGCACCGAGTCTGCGACGCCCTCGTCCGCGGCCTGCGCCTCGAGCGCGCCGCGCAGCGGTCCGTCTCCGGCGACGGCGAGGTGCACGGTGCGGCCCTGACGGCGCAGCAGGCCCAGGGCCGCGACCAGGTCGCGGATGCCCTTGCGCTCGATGAGGTAGCCGACGGTCAGGACGAGAGGCTCGCCGGGCAGGTAGTCGGCCGCCGGCTCCACCGTCTCGTCGAGCCCGGTGGTGCCGTTGAGGACCACGGTGAGCTTCTCGGGCGCGACCACGCCGGCGAGCAGGCCGGCGACGGCGCTCGAGTTGGCCATCACCGCGTCGGCGGCGCCGAGCACCGCCTTGGCGCGCTTCTCCACGCCGCCGCGCATGCGGAAGTGCTGGTACACGTCGGCGCCGTGGACGGTGACCACGTACGGCACGCGCAGGTCCCTGGCCAGGCGCTGCGCGACGGCGCCGTCGGGCAGCGCCTGGTGCGCGTGGATCAGGTCCCACTCCCCGGCCGTCACCGACGGCAGCGAGCAGACGCTTCGGTAGGCGATCTCACCCAAGTGCTCAAAGAACAAGCGCTTGGGAGGCTGGACGAAGCGCGGGTACTCGGCGGTGATCCCGTCGCGGACCGCCTCCTTGGGCTTCTCGCCACGCCGTCGCTGGCGCTCGTTGCGCTGCAGGACCTGCGGCACGTAGGGCGTCGGTGAGATGACGTGCGGCTCCACGCCCAGGTCGCGCAGTGCCAGCAGTTGCTCGTGCACGAACAGGTGGCGCTCCACGCCCGGCGAGGGGTACAGGTGCGAGATGACGAGGACCCTCACGCGGCAGGCTCCCGCTCCGCGTCCCGGTCGCGCTCGCGCGCTCCGCCGTCCCCCGCGCTCTCGAGCGCCCGTTCCCGAGCCGCGAGCCGCGCGCGTGAGACCACCGCGAGCGCCAGCCCGTACAGGATCCACATGGGCGCGAAGCTCACTGAGCTGCTCGGGCCCACCGAGCCGATGGTCCACCCGAGCAGCGCGAGCCAGGCCCCCGAGGCAAGGTACCGGTTGAGCGGGTCGGGGTCGTGCCTGGCGATCGGCCACAGCGCGAAGACGAGCAGCAGGAAGAAGACGAAGTGCAGGGCGAACCCGACCAGGCCGCCGTCGACGTAGGTCTCGAGCCACCAGTTGTGCAGGTTGGTGATGCCCAGGGCGTTGGTCCCGGAGCCGATGATGACCTCTGCCTGACCGGCCCCGGCGCCGAGCAGGTGGCTGGACCCGGCGATCTCCAGGCCGCGGCTGGTGAGGTTGGAGCGGATCGCGCCGGAGCCCTTGTTCTGCTCCGCCTGGCTCAGCAGCGACTCCAAGCGGAACTGCCGCAGCATGTCGTTGGAGCTGTTGTTGAAGAGGAGCCACCCGGCGACCGCGACCAGCGCCACGACCACCAGGGCCATGACGATCTTGCCGGAGCGGCTCGAGAGCTTCGGCGCGAGGTGCCAGAAGAGGGCGACGGCGGCGAGGGAGGAGATGCCGGCCGCGACGAGGCTCGAGCGCGAGCCGGTGTGGATGAACCCGTAGGCGCCGATGAGCATGAACAGCAGGGTGAGCACGATCCAGCGCAGGCGGCGCGTGAAGAAGAACGCGCAGAGCATGAACGGCCAGCAGATGGCGACGTAGGTGGCGAAGTCGTTCTGGTTCACGAACACGCTCGTGACGGCGTAGGTCTGCGAGGTGACCGCCGTGAGCAGGCGGGAGGTCGGCAGCCGGATGCCCAGGCGCGACTCGATGACGGTGAAGCCGGCGACGAAGGCGTACCCGAGGATCATCGAGTAGCCGAACCAGACGAGACGGCGGCGGGTACCGCCGGCCGCCGCCGCCGCGAGCAGCACCGCGACCATCGTCACCACGATGATGACGTAGTGGAACGCGGCGGCCTTGTCCGCCGACCACACGGTGCTGAGCAGCAGCCACGCGAACCAGAGCACGCCGGGCAGCAGGAGGTCTTTGGCGGCGAACGGCATGGGGTCGTGGCGCAGCAGCAGGTAGAGGACACCGGCGTAGACGACGACGGCCAGCACGACGCGGAAGAGGAAGGCCTGCGGCGCGAACGGCGCCGCGAACGACGGGCCGAGCAGCGCCAGCAAGGGCAGCGAGACGAGCAGGGCCGTGACGACGTTGCCGGCGCGGGTGCCGGCGAGGTGCCTACGGCCGAGGAGCATTGCCGCCACGAACCCGAGGACCACCAGCAGTGCGAGCGCGTAGAGCGGCTTGCGGGTCGCCGCCGCCGCGACCGCGGCGGTCATAAGCGCGCCGCCGCCGATCAGTACGGCGTCGGCGGCGGAGAAGCGGTGTGGGGCGCGGGAGGGCGTGCCGTCGCCCGCACCCGTTCCGGAGCTCACGGTCATGCCCGCATCCTACCAAGCCTGCCGGCGTGGACCTCTGTCCGAGGCCATCAAGGACCAGTCTGCTGCGCGCGACTCGCCGCCGGCCGGTGCGGCGAGTGTCACTCCGGCGCCCCGCGCGCCTCGCGGTCGTCGGGATCGGTGATCCAGGGGCGGCCGGCCAGGCCGTCGAGGATGCCGGCCAGCTCGTGCGTGAGGTGGCCGAGCTCGTACCGGCCCAGTGCATCCGGCGCGGCCACCGGGGCCTTGCCGGCGCGGGCCGCGGCGACGAAGGCCGCCAGCGGCCCGGCCATGCGGTCGTCGGGCTGCACGCACGTGCCGCCGCCGACCTCCTCGAACAGGGCACGCGCGGCGGAGCCGGCCGGCGAGATGGCAAAGATGGGCCGGCCGGCCTGCAGGTACTCGAACACCTTGCTCGACATGCTCTCCGGCCGGCGCCCGTTGACCAGCAGCAGCGCGTCGGCGGCGCGCTGGTAGCCGAGCGCCGTCGGGAGCGGCACCAGCGGCTCGACGCGCACCCGGTCGCCTAGGCCCAGCCGGTCGGCGTCAGGGCGCACGCGGCTCTCGTCGACGCCGACGAACAGCGCCTTGACGTCCGGCGGCTGCGCCGCCAGCGCCTCGAGGAAGGCCGCCACCTGCTGCTCGCGCCCGTACAGGCGGCCGGTGTGCACGATCCAGAAGCCGTCGCCGAGCGAGACGTCTGCAGGCTGCTCGGTGCGGTCGAACCCGTTGGGGAGCACGTGCGCGCAGCCCTCGAGCCACGGAGCCCGCGCGACAAGGTCGTCGACGATGGGCCGGTTGACCGCCGTCACGGCGGCGGCCCGGCCCAGCGCCCAGGACTCGAGCTTCTCGTGCGACGCCTTGTGCGCGCGCGTCGGGTACTGGCGGAACTGGTAGGTCGACCACGGGTCGCGGTAGTCCGCCAGCCACGGCACGCTCGCGTGCTTGCTGACGACGGCGGCCACGAGGTGCACGCTCGCGCGTGGCGAGCTGCTCATGATGACGTCGAACTGCTCGCGCTTGAAGATCTCGCGGCCCTTCATCACGGCCGGCCCGACCCAGGCGAAGTAGGGGTCGGGCACCGCCACCCAACGGTTCACCTTCGTGCTCCGCCGGCCGCCGCCGAGCAGCTGCTTCGGCCACGGCACGGCCGCCCGCGCGACGCGCACGCCCGGCGGCACGGCCGCCGGGCCCTCGGCCCTGGCAGTCAGCACTGACGGCTCCCAGCCCTCGTCCGGCAGGTGCCGCAGGAACCGCACCACGCGGGTGGTCCCCGCGCTCGCCATGGGCGGGTACGGGTTGGCGATCACGAGCAGCTTCTTCATGCGTGTCCCCTCATATCTGCGTGCTCCCGCCCTCGGTGATGTCCACCTCGGCCTCGATCTCCGTCTCGTTGACCTCGGCCTCGAGGTCGTCGGCGGTCAGCTGCTGCTCGGCACCGGCGCCTGCGGGAGTCGCTGCGCCACCGCCGGCCGCCGCGACGGCCGGCACGGCCGGCCCGGCCGGCGGTGGCGCTGGAGCCGGCGCCCCGCGCCGGCCGGTGATCCGGCGGGTGAGCGCATGCAGCTTCTCCCGCTCTCGGGGCGTGAAGAACCGGGTCACCCACAGCACCAGCGGGAACACGAGCAGCGCCGGCGTCATCGCCAGCTCCCCGAGGATCAGGTCCCCCAGTGGCTCGTGCACGCCGACGCCGGCCGCCAGGCCGATCGCCCAGGCCGCGCCGAGCGTGAGCGCCGCCGCCGCGCCGAGCGTGATCAGGCGGCGCCACTCGTAGGGGATGGGGTAGTAGCGGTTGGAGACGAAGTAGACGAGCACGGCGAGGATGGTGAAGCCGATCGTGGTCGTCCACGCCGCGGCGTACATGCCGTAGACAGGCACCAGGAGGAAGTTGAGCCCGATGTTCACGGCGGAGGCGACCAGCGTGATCACCGGGATCAGGCGGTTCTTCTTGGCGACGTTCGCCCCGATCCAGAAGATGAAGTACAGGTTGTAGACCGCCACTGAGAGGGTCAGCACGAACGTGGTCGGCCCGATGGACCAGAAGTCTTCGGCGAGCAGCACGTGGATGACCACCGGCAGGTAGACGCCGATCAGCACCAGCAGCGCGGCGTTGAAGGCCATGAAGTACGTCGAGGAGCGGGAGACCATGCGCTTGTGCTTCTCCGGCTCGTTCAGCTTCGCGTAGTGCCACTGCGGCCACGCCATGCGGAACGCCATCCCCACGATGTAGAGCGGCTGCGAGAGCGAGTTGGCGACCGTGTACAGGCCCACGGCGGCAAGCCCCTGGTAGTGCTGCAGGAAGAACCGGTCGCTGAGCTTGAGGAAGAAGAACGAGACGGCCGTGAACATGGCCGGGATGGCGAACCCGAGCATCGAGCGCATCAGCCTCCTGTCCCAGAGGAAGCGGAGCTTGGGAAGGTAGATCGGGAGGGCGGCGAGATTGAGGATGACCGCCGTGATGAGGTTGGCGCCCAGGTAGCCAGCGGGTCCCCAGTGGAACACGGCGAGGAACACGACCGCCATGGGCACCTGGATGAGCACGCGGGAGATGGTGTAGCCGGTGAATGTCCAGGGGCGATGCTCGAGGCGCAGCAGCGTGAACGGCAGGTCGCTCAGATTAGTGAAGAAGAGTGTCGCGACGCCGATGTCGAAGTAGATCGTGTAGCCGCTCCCGCCCATGATCAGATTCGAGATCTGGGGCATGAACGCGATCAGCAGGCCGAGCAGGACGGCCGGGTAGAAGAAGTCCACGTAGAACACGTGGGTGATGATCTTGCTGCGGTGCCCCGCGTCCTTATCGTCGAAGTAGAAGCGCGTGAAGGCGACGTCGAAGCCCAGGGTGACGAAGACGTCGAGGAACGTCGTGACGGTGACCACCATGCCGACGATGCCGTAGTCGGCCTTCGTCAGGAACGCCGTGAAGAGCGGCAGCATGAGGGCCGTCAGGAACTTCTGCAGCATTCGGCCGCCGCCGTAGATCACGGAGTCCTTCAGCAGCAGCGAATAGCCGTGGCCGCTCGACTTCTTGCGCCGGCCCATGCGCAGACGGGCGAATGGGTTCGTGGTGCCTCCGGAGGCTGGTGGGTGCGGCCGGCTGCGGGGACGGCCGCCGGTTGCCGCGGTCCGGCGGATTCTACCATCAGGCTCGCGGCCGGGCTGCGGAGCGGCGCCCGCGGAGCGCCTTACGCTGGTAGGGCTGCGGAGAGCCGAAGCTAGCGGCGGGTGGCCGAGAGGTCCTTGGCCAGCAGGTCCGCGTGCGCCTCTTCGGCGGCGAGCTGCTCCGCCGCGAGCGGCGACGAGCCGCGTCGCCTCGCCCGCGTCATGACCTCGGCCACCTTGAGGCCGGCGGCGTGCCGGGCGATCACGGCCTGCGGCAGCAGGTCGAGCACGCCGTCCGGGCCGCCGGCGGCCCGGCAGCGCAGGCCGGCGGCGCCGAGCGCACGCAGGTCCGTCCCGGCCTCCAGCCCGACCACGGCGAGGTGCGGCGCGGCGGCCGCGAGGCGCGCCGCGTCGACCGGCGCGCCCGGCCCTACGGTCCGCGCAGTCGGGTCGGCCGGGCAGAGCACCAGCGCGTCCGCCTCCGCCAGGCGGCCCGCGGCGGCGCCGTCCGCGAGCGCGTCGCCGGCCTTCTCCCCCCCGTACAGGGCGATGCGACCGGCCTTCTCGGGGGTCGCCGCGAGCACGCGTGATCCCAGCCGTGTCAGGGCTTGGATCACGTAGGCGCCGGCGGGACCGTCTCCGGCGACCAGCACGGTCGATCCGGCGACCTCGACGCCCAGGTCGAGGAGCGCCGCGAGCGCCGCGAGCGGCGGGTAGCGATAGAGGCCGACGGCCTCCTCGTCCACTCCGGCGACGGCGACGCCGTGCCGCCGGCAGGTGGCGACGTCCACGTCGGCCGGCCGCCAGTGCGCCGCCGAGCACAGGAGCGTGACGGCGGCGGTCTCGGCGACGTTGCGGATGATGGACTCGTCGATGGGTCGCACGCCCGGCAGGTCGGCCACGACGTCGACCGTGGCGAGCGGCGCCTGCAGGCGCGTCGAGAGGAACTTCACGCGGGCTCCGACCCGGGCCAGCTCAGAGAGATACGCGGTCTGCTCCTCGGCCTCCTTGCGCGATGCCGCCGCGCTGTCGCGCCCCACGGCGTACACCTCGTCCGCGCCGGCGAGCGCCGCGACCACCGGCGCCACGCGGCGATAGCCCACGGACGCCTCGGTGAGCACGCGGAGGCCCTTGAGGTCCAGCCGCGTGCGCTCGATCTCGCGCTTGATGAGCCGCACGACCTGCAGCCCCGGGAACCGGGAGTCGCAGGCGTAGCGGTCGAGGTCGGGTGCCATGTGCCAATCCTACCCGCTGTCCGGCCGAACCGCGGGGCGCCCGGGCCCGTCTCCTGTACGGGCGCCGCCCGGGAACGGCGTCCCGGCCGGGTCGGCGCTCAGCGCCGGCCCGGCTATACTTGACCTTCGT
Source organism: uncultured Thermoleophilia bacterium (assembly GCA_963696935.1). Taxonomy (GTDB): domain Bacteria; phylum Actinomycetota; class Thermoleophilia; order UBA2241; family UBA2241; genus CAIXSE01. Next base: position 16,964 of record CAVOMB010000045.1, read on the forward strand.
CGTCCGAGAAGGGGAGCCTTCGGTGCAGGTGCGGGTCCACAGCAAGAGAGCGCAGCTCGCCCTCGTGGTCGCGCTGGTCGCGATCGCGGCCGCCGCCCTGGCCGGCTCGCTGGCGTTTGCACCCGCGGCCGCCGCGACCCCCTCCGCGGACCAGCTCGACGCCTTCCTCACCCAGCACGACTCACCCATGGCGGGCAGCGGCGCCACCTTCATCGCCGAGGGCGACATGTACGGCGTCGACCCTGTCTTCCTGGTGGCCATCACGGGGGCGGAGACCAGCTTCGGCAAGCAGCTGTACTCCAAAGACGGCGATCAGTGCGAGCACAACGCGTTCAATTGGTTCCACGGCCCGACCTGGCCGCAGAGCGACTTCACCTCCTGGGACGCGGCCATCGCCCGCGTCGCGGCGGGGCTCGGCGGTCCGCTCTATCACGGCGCCGGTCTCGTCTCGGTCGATGCCATCGCCCCTAAGTACTGTCCGGACGGCACCGAGCAGTGGGTCGCCAACGTCAAGGCGTTCATGCTGCAGCTCGGCGGCAACCCGGACGACACGCGCATCGCCGCGGCGGCGCCGGCGCCCAGCCCCACGCCGCCGTCCAGCGAGCCGGGCCTCGTGGCGCTCACCGGCTCGGTCAAGCTCGACGACGGCGACCGAGAGGTCGGCCAGCGCATCTACGCGTGGTTCACGCTGACCAACAGCGGCGGCCAGCCCGTCGAGCTCGAGGGCATCCGTCTCGCCATCCGTGGCCCCGGCCGTGTGGTGCGCGACATGGCGACCGACCAGGCGCTCACGCTCGCCGCCGGGCAGTCGGTCGAGGTCTCCACCGCGTGGCCGCTCGACCTCGCCGGCCGCTGGCACGGCTGGATCGAGGTCACACGGGACGGCGAAGCGAGTCTGGTGGGCGAAGAGCAGGCGTTCGGGTTCTGGGTCCACCTGCCCAGGGACCTGCAGATGGACCGCTGGCAGCGCCGCGAGTCCACGCTCAGCGAGACCCTCTAGCTACTTCCCCGCCTTCGGCGTTATCGCGTAGATCTCCGCCATGCCGTTGCCGGACAGCGGCGTGACGTCGTGCTGCTTGCGCAGGTTGGCCAGGATGCGGTTGCGGCGCCAGGCGACGCCGCCCTTGCGGAGGATGCTCACGTAGTAGGCGCGGTCGCCCAGAGGCGTGTCGCGCCAGGCCTCCTTGTCGGCGAGCAGTTGCTCCTGGGTGCCGGCGAAGACCTGCGCGGACGCCGGGACGTCCCACAGGAAGCGGGGGAGCTCGCCGACGCCGACGTTGTCGATGAGGACGGAATCGGCGTCGGCGAGCCGGCCGATGGGCAGGCGGTCGGCGGAGTCGTTCAGCAAGGGCGCGGCGACCGTCGCCGGCAGCAGCACCAGCAGGCAGAAGGCTGCGGTGAGACCGTACCGCGCCCGCGGCCAGAGCCCGAAGAACAGCAGCGGCAGGAACGCGACGAACGGCCAGGCCATGGCGAGGTACCGGGCGCTGATACGCGGCGGCATGCTCAGGAACAGCAGGTTCTGCAGACACACGCCGCCGGCCGTCACCGTGAGAAAGAAGAGCACCACCCACCAGCCCGGCCTCGCGGTGCGTACCCTCTCGGCCAGTGCGCGCCGTGTGCTCGGCACGACCAGGAGCACGAGCACCAGCAGGACGATGGCGGCTCCGGCGAACCCGGCGATGATGTCGGGCAGACCGGCGAAGCGAGCCCAGGTGCCCCCGATGGCGCCGATCTTCTCCCCCAGGACCCGGAGGGAGAAGCCTTCGAGCTTGGACCGCTCGTGGCCGAACGCAGCCGTCCAGCCCGGGGAGAGCAACGCCGCGACGACGGCTCCCGCGAAGAGCGTCAAGAGCGGCGGCCACCAGCTCCCGCGCCGGACGCCGCGTGCGGCCAGGAGGGGGCCGGCCAGCACGAAGATCGCCGCGCCGGCGACCAGCAGCACGGCCTGGTACTGCGTCAGCAGCGCGGAGGCGGTCGCCGCGCCCAGCCACAGGAGGTAGGGCCACCGGGCGCCCGTGCGACGCTCCTTCACCGCGTTCACCAATCCCCACACCAGCAGCACCGTCGTGAGCGCGACGAGGTCGTACTGACGGGTGATGGACGAGATGCTCACCACGGCGGGGCTCACCGCCCAGACGAGCGCGGCCAGCGCGCCCTCCAGCCGTTTCAACCCGAGGGCGCGCGCCAGCCCGAAGATGCCGAGGACGGTGAACGCAGCGAATACGAGGTTGAGCGCCCGTCCAGCCCAGACGTGCATGCCGGTCATCAGCAGCCATCCGTGCAGCAGCCCGAAGTAGAGCGGCGGGTGCACGTCGAGGCTCGAGAGGCCGGTGGCGATGTGCTTGACGTCAGCCAGGCCCGCGGACGTCCAGAACCGCTGCCACTCGGCGGCGGGCACCCAGCGGCCGGTGAGGCTCGCGCCCTGGTCGCCGCCCATGGCGGCGACGAACGGCCCGAGCCGGCCGGCCGCGCTCGCGTAGGACCAGGCCTCGTCGTGCTGCACGTTGGAGGTCGCTCGCTGAGCATGGATGCGCAGCCCAGTGCCGGCGGCCAGCGCCACCAGGAGCACGACGAGCGCGATGAGGTTCAGCCGGCGTGCATGGGCACCGCCCACCGCGACCTCCTAGAACTGCACGTACAGGAACGGGCTGGGCTTGCTGAGCGCGAGCAGAGCGGCCGCGAACACGATGCCGAGCAGCAGCGCGTACCGCAGCTTCGGCCGTGGCTGGATCTGCCATGAGTTGGGGAGCAGGTTGACCCACAGCAGGCCGCCGGCGATGAAGGCGGCGAGGACCGGCGCGACGCGCAGGATGCCCTCGCCGCTCGCCCCGTTGAAGCCGGCCATCGCCTTGAGCACGTCCGCCGCCGCGCGCAAGGACGAGGCGCGGAAGAACACCCACGCCACGGTGGCGGCGACGAAGGTCAGGATGCGGTTGAGCCACACCCAGCGCGGCGCGAACCCGTACTTCTTGGCGAGCACGTGGACCGACTGGTAGACGCCCCAGAGCAGGCCCCAGAAGACGAACGTCCAGGCGGGACCGTGCCACAGCCCGCCGAGCAGGAACGTGAGGAGCAGGTTGCGCACCGTGCGCGCGGCGCCTCCGCGCGACCCGCCGAGCGGGATGAAGAGGTAGTCGCGCAGCCAGCCGGACAAGGTCATGTGCCAGCGGCGCCAGAAGTCCGACGGGTTGACCGCCTTGTACGGCGAATCGAAGTTCTGCGGGAACCGAAGCCCGATCATGAGGGCCACACCCACGGCCATGTCGCTGTAGCCCGAGAAGTCGAAGTAGAGCTGCAGCGTGTACCCGAGGGCGGCGGCCCAGCCGGACCAGAGGCCGAGGTGGGCGTGATGCGAGAAGAGGTTGTTCACGTACGGCGCCATCATGTCGGCGACCATCATCTTCTTGGCGAGGCCCATGACGATGAAGAAGAGGCCGCTGCCGACGAGCGCCCAGCGGAACTTCTGCTGCGAGCGCTCCAACTGCTCGCCCACGTGGCCGTAGCGGATGATCGGCCCCGCGAGGATGTACGGGAACAGCGTGACCCAGGCCAGGTAGTGGATCACGCTCTTGGCCTTGGGGTACTGGCCGCGGAACATGTCCACCGCGTACGAGATGCCCGCGAACGTGTAGAAGCTGATGCCGATCGGCAGCAGCACCTTGATCGCCGAGAGCGGCTCGTCCGCGCCGAGCAGCCGGAAGATGCCGTCGAGCGAGTCGGCGAAGAACCCGCGGTATTTGAAGTAGCCGAGCAGAGACAGGTTGATGGCGACGGCCGCCGCCAGGATCAGCTTGCGGCGGCGGCTCGCACCCTCGGCCGTCGACCTGGCCAGGTAGTGCCCCGCCACCCAGTCGACGAGCGTGGTGCCGAGCAGCAGCGGGATGTAGCGCCAGTCCCAGAGACCGTAGAAGACGAGGGATGCGGCGATGAGGAACAGCATGCGCGGGTAGCCGCGCGGCGCCAGCCAGTAGAGGACGACCACGACCGGCAGGAAGACGAGGAGGAAGGTGTAGCTGTTGAGCAGCACGCCGTCGGGCCTACTGACCGCTCGCCGGCGGCTTCACCGGCGGCACGCCGCCGGTCTTCTTGAGGACGTAGTCGATGGCCTTCTCGGTGTTGATGGTCGTCATGTGCATGCCGTCGTAGAACTGCTTGGGGTCGAACCCGAACACGGAGGGGTCCGTGAGGTCGAGGAACTTGAAGTCGTACTTGCCCTGCAGCGACTCAATGTAGGAGACGACCTGCTGGTGGCGCTGCAGCCTCCCCAGGGGGTTGAGGATCTGGGCCAGCTTGGGGTTGATCGGCGTGAGGACGATCAGCGGCGTCGCGCCCTGGTCGTTCATGAACTGGAGCGTCTTCTCGAAGTAGGCCTGCGACTGCGGGTCGATCTTGTGGTAGACGTTCTTGTAGAGGTCGCTGTACCGCTGCACCGAGTTGGGATAGCGGCGGCTCCACTCCTTCTTGCTCCACAGGCGCTGCTTGAGCACGCCGTCGGCGAGGATCTGCTTCTGGTACTTGCTCTGGCTGTTCTTGGCCTTCTCGCGGTAGATGAGCAGCCTCGCCGAGTCCTTGGCGGTGTCGAGCGAGAACTCCGTGGTGCGGTTCTGCCAGATCGCCTTGGCCAGCTGGACGACACCCTTACCCGCCGTCGCCGCGCCCACGAACTTGGCCAGGCGCGGCTCGTTGGCGGTGCGCGCCTGCACCTCGAACGGCACGAAGCTCTCCACGTCGACCATCCACAGGTAGGCGGGATGGGAGTCGGGCCACACCTCGTGGATGAACTGCGTGATGGCCCAGGCGTCGGCAGTGCCTCCGATGCCGTTGACGCCGGCGTTGAAGGTGCGCAGGCCGGTCTTCTTCTCGAGGTAGGAGGGCTCGTAGCGCATCGAGCGCGAGCTGCCGAGCACCACGAGCTGCGGCGGCTGCTTGAGCGCCTCGATGCGGTCGGCCTTCACGGTGCGGTCTGAGGTGGTCACGGTCGGGAACAGGTGCGTGCCCACCGTGCCATACGGGTCGGCGACGACGTTGAGCGCGACCACACCTGCCACGACGACGAGTGTGATCACGACCAGCGCGAGGACGAACCAGAACGCCTTGCGGCCCTGGGCCTGGTCGATCTCGGGCGGGTCCGGGACGGCGCGCTGCTTGAGCTTGAGCGATCCCGATGGGGGCGTAGCCGTCTCGATCGCCGGCTCCTCGTAGGCGCCGTGCGGGTGGCCGGGCTCGTCCGGCCGCAGCGAGCCGGCGTCGTCAGGCGCCGGGGTCCCGGGCGTGGTCGGAGTGGGTTCGTCGGGTGGCGTCATAGCGTGGCTGAGCAGCGAAAAGCGTGAGCAGTAGGCACGGGGCCGAAGGATACCACAGGGAGGTCGCCCACCCGCTCCTGGGTCAGCGCCCCTCCAGCGGGCCGAGGTGCGCGTCGATGCGCGCGGCGAGACCTTCGGTCGCGACTTCTTCCACGTCCCCGTTGGCGGTCGTGGTGGCGTGGAACGCGCCGGCCCCGTGGCCCTCGAGGAAGCTCCGCGTGAGACGGATGCTGCCGCCGTGGGTGACGAGGAGGGCGGTGCGGCCGTCCAGCGCGCAGTCGCGCAGACAGGCCAGCACGCGGCGCTGCTGGGCTTCGAGGCTCTCCCCGCCGGGGAAGCGGAACGTCTCCGGGTGGTCGCGATAGTGCCGCCACACCTCGGGCTCCTCGCGCATGATGGCGGAGAAGCGGCGCGTCTCCCACTCGCCGCGGTGGGACTCCGCCAGCCGCGGGTCGACGACGACCGGCAGCTCGCCGCCGAGTTCTTGATGGATCAGCTCGGCGGTCTCGCGGGCGCGCACCAGGTGGCTGGAGACGACGAGCTCGATGCCGCGCCCCGCGAACGCGCGACCGAGGTCGCGCGCGTGGGTGCGCCCGGTCTCGTTGAGCTCCACCTCCGCCCAGCCCTGGCAGCGTACCGGCTCGCGGTTCCAGTCGGTCTGGCAGTGGCGGACGAGCAGCAGGGTCATGGCATGGGGTCCTGCGCGGGCGGCTGGGGCGGCGCGCTCAGTGGAACGTGAGCAGCGTGTCGCCGCGCACGCCCAGACGGAGTGTCTCGACGGAGATCACTTCTTCCGGCGCGATGTTGCCGAGGTTCACGTTGGTGCCGAACTGCTTGATGAACCACGCCTGCTGACTCTTGATGGGCGCCTCGAACAGGATCTGGGCCGTGTCGAAGTTGTTGCGGATCTCCTCCAGCAGCCCGTCCTTGACGTCGCCGCTCGGGCGGTAGATACCCACGGTGCCGCTCTCGCGGCCCTCGGTGATGACCTTCCAGGCGCCGGCCTCGATCTCGCGCCCGATGAGCTGCACCCACCGGGACGGCGTGATGACCACGGCGTCGTCCTTGCTGCCCACCTCACTGAGCACCTTGTACCGCTTGCTGAGCTTGCGGATGATGGCGAGCTTGTCGTCCTCGTCCATGTCGATGGTGCCGTCCGAGACCTCGATGCAGGTCATGCCGCACTCGTCGACCAGCGCCAGGAACTCGTCGAACTTGCCCTGCCGGAGGCACACCTCGAAGAAGGTGCCGCCGAAGCTCACGGGGATGCCGTGGCTCTGGTAGAGGGCGATCTTCTCCTTGACGTTCGGCGTGACGACCGCCGTGCCCCAGCCGAGCTTGACGATGTCGACGTAGCTGCCGGAGACCTCGAGGAACTGGCGCACCTGGTCCAGGCTGAGCCCCTTGTCGAGCACGTGCGTCAGCCCGCTCTCGCGCGGCTTGGTGGTGCGCTCGGGGAGCGTCAGGAACTCGAACATGCGGATCATCCTCCCGTGGTCAGCCGCGGGGCGTCGCGGCGCTCGCTAGATGGTACCAGACGGCCTCGGGGCGCCGCCCATGCGCCGCCCGGCTACCCTTTGAAGAGCATCGCGAGGCCGCTGAGGAACAAGACCACGGCGAGGATACTGCGCAGCACGCGGGTCGGCGCCTTCACGGTCAGCTGCGACCCGAGCAGCACGCCGGGGATCGAGCCCATGAGCAGCGAGGCCACCATCCACAGGTCGACGTTTCCGACGCCGATCTGGGCCAGGGCGGTGACGAGCAGCAGGATCATGGCGTGGAAGATGTCCGTGCCGACGATCCGGTCGGTGGTCAACGGATAGAACAGGATGAGGAACACCGCGAGGAGCGTGCCGCTGCCGACCGAGGTGAAGCCGATGACGAGGCCGGTGCAGAGGCCGAGGACGACGGTCATCGCCTTGAGCTTGCGCGTCATCTTGATGTTCTCGCGGCGGTGGGCGGCGTCGACGTGCATGAGGACCTTCACGATGAGCAGCACGCCGACCATCATCAGGGCGGAGCCGATGGCCTTGTAGAGCACCCCGTCGATGAGCTCGACGCCGTAGTGGTTCTTCACGTAGGCGATGGTGAAGACGCCGATGAGCGACGCGGGGATGCTGCCGAGAGCGAGCCAGAGCGCCAGGGGGATGTCCACCGAGCCCTGGCGCCAGTGCTTGTACGAGCCGGCGATCTTGGTCACGGCCGCGTAGGTGATGTCGGTGCCGATGGCCATCGTCGGCTCGAAGCCGAAGACGAAGACGAGCACCGGCGTCATCAAGGCTCCGCCGCCCATGCCGGTGAGGCCGACCAGGAAGCCGATCATGAGGCCGGCGACGCTGAGGTAGCCGTTGAGGTGACCGCCGACCGTGGAGTACGTGATCGCGACGAACACGGCCCACCCGGCCAGGCCGATGCCCCAGCGTTTGAGCCCGGCCCCGGCCGTCTGCCTGGTGGGTTCTCCTCCGGGGCGGAACGGTGGGAGGGTGTCGTCGATCCCGGGGTCGAAGATCTCGCCGTCGACGGCAGGGACGTCTTCGACTGCCACCGCGCTGCTGTCGCTCTCGGTCATACGCCTCGCACCTGGTCGTGAAGGCCGGATGCACGGTCCGGCTCGGATTGGGCGGGAGTATGTGGCGGGTTCACTTATCTGTCAAATAAGGACCAGCGATATGTGTGGGCGTCCGCCGCCGGCTCGACTCGCTCAGGTTCGGTGGAGAAGCGGAACTTATGCGCGCCCGACGACGCATGCGAAATGGCGATGGAACAACGGCGGGAAGGCCGGGCCGGGATCGCCGGCCGCGGCGGGTCAGCCGGCCGCCGCGTACTGCTCGCGGAAGTACGCGAGCAGCGCCTCGCCGGCCCGGCTCAGCACCCGGGTCTTGGAGCGCACGGTGTAGAAGTCGCGCAGCACACGGAAGCCCTCGATGGGCACGACCGTCAGCATGTGGTGCTCGATCTCCGGCTCGATGGCCCACTTGCTCAGGAAGGTGACGCCGGCGCCGGCGATGGCCGCCTGCTTGGCGGACTCCATGAGGCCCATCTCCATGACGATGTTGAGGCGCTCGGGCCGGACGCCGGCGCGGCGGAGATGGTCCTCCACCACGATGCGCACGCCGGCCCCCTGCTGCTGCATGAGCTGCGGCTCGGCGACCAGGTCGTCGAGGGTGACCTGGTCGCGCTCCGCCCACGGGTGGGCCGAGGCGCAGACGAGCACGATCTCGTCGCGGGCGAGAGGCTCTGCGACGAGCTCCGTGCGCGGGGTCACGGCGCCGACGGCGCCGACCTCGAACTCGCGTGAGAGCACGCGCTCGATGACGGCGTGCGTGTCGTCCACGTGCAGTGCGATGTTCACGCCGGGGAACTCGCGCTTGAAGTCGGTGAGCATGCCCGGCAGCACGTGCTCGCCCGGGCCCGTGGAGGCGCCGACCACGATGCGGCCGGCGACGAGCTCGCCGAGGTCGAGGATCTCGGTGCGGGCGCGTTCGTCCAGGTCGAGGATCTCGCGGCCGTAGCGGTAGAGCACCTGGCCGGCGTCCGTGGGGACGACGGTGCGGCGCGAGCGGTCGAGCAGGATCGTCTTGAGCTCGCGCTCGAGGCTGCGGACCTGCTGGCTGGCGGCCGGCTGGGTGATGTGCATCTCGTCGGCCGCCAGCGAGAAGCTCTTGCGGTCGACGATCCGGCAGAACAGGCGAAGCTGGCGGATGTCCATAAGCGGAGCTTATCTAAGCCAGTGTGCCTGCGCCAGCGAGCGGACCCGCTCCGCCGGGATTCCCCGGCCGTGGCTCAGAGAAAGGCCGGCGGCTCGTCGTGGGACGCGTCCTGGACCAGGCGGCCGAGCCGCTGGCGGCGGCTGCGGTCGAGGGCGAGATCGATCAGCCGTTGGGCGAAGAGCCCGGGGTCACGGGGCGGCGCGGCCACCGTGCGGATGTCCTTCTTGTGCAGGGTGATCTCGCCGGGACCGGCGACCGTCTTGAGGCGGCCGTCGGCCAGCAGGGACGCCTCTACCGGGTCGGCCGAGTGCGAGAGTGTGTACGCCGGCGTGCCGAGGGCGGCGGCCTCGCGCAGCATCGCGCCGCCGGCCCCGAGCACGAAGTCGGCGGCGGCCATGAGGCCGACGCCGTCGACCGGCCCCGCAGGCACGAGCACGCCGGGGAGCTCCAGCGCGAGAAGGCGCCGGCGCTGCTCCTGGTCGCGGGCGACGACCACCAGGGTGACGTTGCGGCTCCCGGCGAGGCCGGCGAGCACGGTCGTCAGCAGGTTCTCGCCGGCAGGCGCGGGCTCACCCTCCGGCGCGCGCATCTTCGGCGCCGCCGGGCGCACGACGCCGGCGATGCGGCGGCGCTCGACGCCGAGCCGGGCGAGCGCTTCCGGGTCCGGCTCGGCGTCGTGCAGGTAGTACTCCTCCTTGAAGCCGGGATAGCGGAAGAGCTTGTCGCGCGAGGCGCCCATGGCCGCGAGGCCGGCGACCGGGACCGCCTCGGGGACGGCGACCTCGTCCACCAGGCGTACGTTGACGAGGTTGCTGCGCCCGAGGCGGTCGGGGTCGAGCACCGTCATCTGCGGGACCGCCAGCGTCCAGGCGGTGAGCACGAAGTCGCTGGCGTGGCTGCCGCAGGCCACGTCGAAGCGGCCGCTGGAGGCGGATCCGATGAGCTGCGCCGTCCTGTTGACCAGGCCGACGGCGCGGGCGCCCAGGCCGCCGCCGCGGTGCTGGGTGGTGAGCAGGCCGCCGAGGCCATACCGCTTGAGCACCAGCTCGGCGCCGGCGAAGCGGCGCGCCGTGAGCGTCACCGTGTGCCCGGCGTCCTCCAGCCGGCGCACGATCGGCGCGAAGAAGACGACGGCGGACGCGTCGGTGAGGTCGACCCAGATCCGCATGGCGCCGGGCGGGCGGGTCGTCACTGCGCGATGGGCCGGGCCCCCGTCAGGACAGCCCGGCCTCCACAGCCGCCGCCACTTCCTTGACCTGCTGCTCGGTGAGGTTGGGGTGCATGGGGATGGCGAGGTTGGTCGCCGCGGCCTCGTCGGTCGCCGGGAAGTCGCCCAGCTTGTGGCCCATGTCGGCGAACACCGGCTGGAGCTGCATCGGCGTGGTGTAGTACGCGGCGCAGTCCACCCGGCGCTCCTTGCACGCGGCGGCGATGTCGTCGCGGCGCGGGTGGCGGATCATGTAAAGGTGGTAGACGTGCGTGAGGCCGTCGGGGACGGAGGGGCGCACGACCTCGTCCGGCAGGTACGCGTCGTACCACTCCGCGACCAGCGCGCGGCGGCCGTTCCACTCGTCGATCACGCCGAGCTCGATGCGCAGGATCGCGGCCTGCAGCTCGTCCAGCCGCGAGTTGAACCCGATGTGGGTGAAGGTCTTCTTGTCCTTGCTGCCGTGGAAGCGGAGCTCGCGGGCGTGCTGCACCACGTCGGCGTCGTGGCCGGTGATCAGGCCGCCGTCGCCGAAGCCGCCGAGGTTCTTGGTGGGGAAGAAGCTGAACACGCCCAGGTCGCCCAGGCTGCCGGCGCGACGGCCGTCGTTGATCGCGCCCCACGCCTGGCAGGCGTCCTCGATGACCGGCAGGTCGTGCGCCTCGGCGACCTTGCGGATGCCGTCGATGTCGCACGGCAGGCCGAAGAGGTCGACCGGCATGATGGCTTTGGTGCGCGGCGTGATGGCCGCCTCGATCTTCGCCGGATCCATGTTCAGGGTGTCGGGCAGGATGTCGACGAACACGGGCTTCGCGCCGGCCTGGGCGATGGCCTCGGGCGTGGCGTAGAACGTGAACGGGACGGTGATGACCTCGTCGCCGGCGCCGATGCCGAGCGCGCGCAGCGCGATGGTGAGGCCGTCGGTACCGTTGGCGACGCCGACGGCTCCGGCCGTGCCCATGAACGCGGCGGCCTCTTCCTCGAAGCCCTTGACGTTCGGCCCCAGGATCACCCGGCCACTGCGCAGCACCTGGAGGACGGCCTCCTCGATACGGTCCTGCAGCTCGGCGTACTGTCCTTTGATGTCCATGAGTCCGACGGCCATGTGCACCACTCCTTGCGGGGGGAAGTCGAGCCCGGAACCTACCATAGCGCCCCAGGAGGGGGCCACCGGTCACCCTTTGAGCGCGCCGCGCCGTGACTCGCCCGCATCGTGCAGGCGTGTGACTGATCCGGCGAAGTAGAGAGGGACGAACCGGAGACCCTGTGATTCCAGTCTGAGCGTACGGTGCGGTCGAGAGGACGACGCCCGGGGCGAAGCTCCGGATGCTGAGCCAGGAGCAGGCGCATGCTGCGCAGTCGGCCGGCCGGCCCGCTCTTGACTTC
>CAVOMB010000046.1:0-39369 GCA_963696935.1 uncultured Thermoleophilia bacterium
GGCGAGCCATCCTGCGCGCGATCAAGGACGTCTACGGCGTGCAGGGCGAGCTGGGCGACTACTCGTTCCACGGCAGGACCGACCCGGGCATCATCCGGGACCTTGCCGAGCTGTGGGGAGCGGGGAGCAGGCCGAGTCGCTCGACGGGCTGGTCGAAGACTGCATCGCCAAGTACGTCGAGCTCCTGCGCGGTGAGATCAGCCGCGTCGAGGTCGAGACGCTGCCGGGCATCCACGAGCTGGTGGTGGCGCTCGCCGCGGACCGCCGCGCGCTCGTCGGCCTGCTGACCGGCAACGTGGTGGAGGGGGCCCGTCTCAAGCTCGAGCCGACGGGCCTGTACCCGCTCTTCAAGGTCGGCGCCTTCGGCTCCGACTCGGCGCTGCGCGCCGACCTGCCGGCCGTCGCCGTGGCGCGGGCCGAGGCGCTGGACGGTCGGCGCTACGCCGGCAAGGACGTCGTCGTCATCGGCGACACGCCGGCCGACGTGGAGTGCGGCGCCTCGCTGGGCGTCACGGCCATCGCCGTGGCTACCGGCCGGCACACCGTGGACGAGCTGGCGGCGTATGCGCCGGATCACGTCTTCGCGGACTTCTCTGACTGGCGCGCCGCGTACGACGCCATCGTGGGCTGACCGGACACTCGTCCGCCGTTCACCTCACTCTCTCCGCCGCCTCATTCGCTCCTCACGCCTCTCACACGTGGGGCCCTGATGCTGTCCGCGAGAGCTTCGTCCAATCTGCGGACGGGGCGCACGGGCACGTCTGGGAGGCTCCCGGGTGATCGAAGGGCAGCGGAGAGGGATCCAGGACTGGGAGTGGCGGGACGCGGAGTACGAGCGCCGGCGCCGGCGCACCAGGATGCTGGCTCGCCGGCGCGGCAGGATGAAGCTCGCGGCGCTGGTCATGTTCTTCGCGGCGGTCGCCGCCCTGGCCTACCTCGCCGCGCGCGCCGTCTCGCTCCCGATGCCCTACGCGCGCGCCTCGCTGGCCATGGTCGGCGAGAAATCCCGCGGCTCGGTGGCGGTCCTCGCCTCCGGCAGTGACAACGAGGAGACTTCCGACGCACGCGGCGCCACCTCGGCGGTGACGTGGGAGGACGGGGCGGCGACCGTGTCGTCGAGTGTGAGCGACGGCGCCCTGTTCTCGACCGCGACGGTCTCCATCACGCACATCGACCTTCTGGACGGCCTCATCACGGCCGACTCGATGGAGCTGGTCGCCGACGCGGCCGCGACCAGGACGGACGTCTCCGGCGGCGTCGACGTCTCCCGGATCACGGGGCTCAGGGTCCACGGTCTGGATGTGGACGTCGAGTCTCTGCCGCTCACCATCCCGGGCGTCGGCGTCCTGACCGCGCTCGAGACGCGCGAGGTCCGGGACGAGGCGGCCATCGAGGCCGAGGTCACCGGCCTGCACCTGCATCTCACGTCTGCCTGGAAGGGCCTCGCGGAGGGCGGCGACGTCGTCATCGGGTCCGCCGCCGCGTGCGCCGACCAGAACACGGCGGCGGGGCTCCTTCCGACCCTGCGCGCCGCCGGATCATCGGGAGACTCAGCCGGCGACTCGTCCAGTGGCGACTCCGGCGGCGGCAGCTCCGCCGCCGGTGAGATCGGCGGCTCGGGCGGTTCGTCCGGCGGAGGCGGCAACGGCGGCGGGTCCTCCGCCGACTCCTTCCGCCCCGGCAAGATGCGCGAGCCGTCCAGGCAACGGGGAGACCTGATGTCGTTCCCCGGAGCCGTGTTCCCGGTGGACGGCCCGGTGTGGTACCAGGACGACTTCGGCGCTCCCCGCGCGGTCGACGGCGGCCACACCGGCAACGACATCTTCGCCCGACGCGGGACGCCTTTGGTCGCGGTGCAGGACGGCACCATCGCCGAGCTGCGCTACCGCAGTCTCGGCGGCAACTCGTTCCACCTGGTGAACGCCGAGGGCGACTACTTCTACTACGCACACCTGATGCGGTATGCGGCGGGCATCCAGGAGGGGTCGCCGGTGATGGCCGGGCAGGTCCTCGGCTACGTCGGTAACACCGGCAACGCCATCACCACGCCGCCGCACCTGCACTTCGAGATCCACCCCGGTGGGGGTTCGTCGGTCGATCCGTATCCCTACCTCGAGCTGTGGCGCGGAGACTCGGCCACGGCGGCCGGCGACAGCGCCGGAGACGCGCGGTCACCCGAGGCCTCACCCGCGGCCGGGGTGCCCGCGATCTCACTGGAGGCGGAGGAAGGGCGCCACCAGCAGTCCGTCCTGCTTCCGGCCGCGCCCGCGCTGCGGCGCGGTGACGCCGTCCAGATGGCCGTGCTTGTCCCGGCGGCGCTGACGTTCGGCCTAGCCGGCGGCCTCACGACCGCCGCCGCCCGCCGCCGCCAGGTCCTGCTGGTCACGATGGACGCGACAGACCTCGACCGCGCCGCCAGGGCGGGCTGATGACGACAAGCAACGACAAAGGAGCCATGACCTGATGAAGATGCACACCTTGAAAGCCGCGCGCAGGACACTGCTCGTCGCGGCCGCATCCGCCGCCGTGCTGGCGGCGGTCGCCGCCCCAGCCATGGCTGGCCGCTGGGTGACCGGAGATATCCACAACCACACCTTCCTCACGGATGGGAGCAGCACGTTCACGGACGTGACGCGCAATGCGTTCTCGGTGTACGGACTCGACTACCTGGCCAACTCCGAGCACGGCGGCACGTCGACCAAGGATCCAGCCGGTCTCTCCTTCGTCAGCCCGGTCTGGCGGTGGATCACCGTCAGCAACTACTCGTTCCCTCAGGTGCTGGCCGCTCGCGACAACTACCCGGAGCGCCGCGTGCTCCAGGGGGTCGAGTGGAACGCCCCGACGCACGAGCACGTGAGCATCGGCATCGTCGGCGCCGGCAACGAGCCCAGCGGGATCAGCGACTTCGAGTATCACTTCGACGCCGCCGACACCGATCTGAGTCGCGCTGGTGAGGGGACCAAGGCCGTCACGCACACGGAGCCCGACCCGAGCGATCCGACCAAGACGATCACCGTCGTGGACGTCCCGGCGATGACGTTCGGCAAGTACAACGTCACCAACGAGAACATGCTCACGGCCGTCGACTGGCTCGAGCAGAGCTACGGCCACCAGAGCTATTCGATCGTGAACCACCCCTCGCGCAAGAACCTCTGGCATATCGGCGACTTTCGCGCAATGAACGATGTGGCTCCCGACGTCGCCATCGGGTTCGAGGGGCTGCCGGGCCATCAGGCGGCCCAGGCGCGCGGCGAATACGGCAACTACATCGCCGCCGACGGCACCGTCACGACCGACCCGGCACTGGCCGACGCCACGCTCACTTCCCACGCGCGCACGTACGGCGGCGCCGACTGGATGACGGCGACCGTGGGCGGCCTGTGGGACGCACTGCTCGGTGAGGGCCGCAACTGGTGGGTCTTCAACAACAGCGACTACCACGTCGTCAACACCTCCTATAAGGACGCTGCCGGCACTACCATCGGTCTCCAGAACGCGGACTTCTGGCCCGGCCAGTACGCCAAGACCTACACCTACGTGAACAAGTTCACGGACGAGGGCGTCGTCAACGGCATGCGCTCGGGCAACGTGTGGGTCGTGAACGGTGATCTCATCAACGGGCTCAAGTACACGGTCAGCGACGGCACGCGTAGCGCCGCGATGGGCGGCACGCTCAATACGACCGCCGGCAAGACCCTCACGGTCTCGATCGCCGTGAAGTCGCCGAAGGCGAACGAGAACGCCGACCCCGTGAAGCTCGATCACGTCGACGTCATCTCCGGCGACGTGACCGGCGTCATTCCGGCGTCCGACCCCGCCTACACCGCGCAGGACACCAACCCCAGCGCCAAGGTCGCCAAGACGTTCGGCAAGTCCAGCTGGACCGTCAAGAACGGCTGGAAGGTCATGACGTACAAGGTGAAGGCCAGCAAGGACATGTACTTCCGCTTGCGCGGCACCAACTGGATGGCGGGCTCGACCAACCAGACCGACGCCCAGGGCAACCCGCTCGTCGACGAGCTCGACTACGTCGACTACCCGAACCCGAAGGACGGTGGCGCCACCAACGTCCATGGCAGCATGCCGGACAACGCGTGGTCCGACCTCTGGTTCTACAGCAACCCGGTGTTCGTCGACGTGAAGTGACGGACGCCTGAGTGGCCGGCGGCTCGCAGCCGCGCCGGCCCTACAGGAAGCGTTGCATCGCGAGCGGCGCCAGGTCCACCTCGGGCCTGGCGCCGCTCGCCACTTGCCTGACGAGGCGGCCGATGGCCGGGCCGAGGCAAAGGCCGAGCATGCAGTGTCGGCCGACGTCCACGCTGTATCCCTTGGCAGGTTCGACCAAGCGGCGCGGAACAGCCACAGCCACCGCGCCAGGGCCGGGCTCGGACGCGGCGCGATGTAGAATGGGCTGGAGCTGTCGAGCATCCAGCGGAGCCCTTGTCCGAGCACGCTGGGTGCGGCCAGCGGAGTGGCGTCGCGCGGTACGAGCAGCCCGCAGTTGGCGTGGGCTCCGTTCTCCGGCGGGCAGATCTCGGGCTCCTTCGCGAGCAGCGTGACTGACGCTCCCGCGCGGGCAAGCTCGAGCGCGCAGCACGCCCCCACCGGTCCTCCGCCGACGACGAGGATGTCTTCGCGGCCGTTCAGGGTACTCACCTCGTAGGGGCGGTCGCTCGACGGCCGCCGGTGTGCTTCTATGCTAACGAAGACCTAACATCGCGCCAGTAGGGTGCGGGCGACCGCCAAAGTGGCGGAGCACGTCTGCTGCGCGCGACCCCGACGAAACGGATGTGACGGTGGCCAGAGAGAACGTACTCGTCGTCGACGACGAACGGGACATCCTCGAGCTCGTCAAGTACAACCTCGGCAAGGAAGGCTACCGGGTGACGGTGGTGGCCAGCGGCGAAGACGCCTTGGCCGCGACACGCGCCAAGATGCCCGATCTCATCGTGCTGGACCTCATGCTGCCCGGTGTGGACGGGCTGGAGGTCTGCCGGCGCCTCAAGGCGGACGCCAAGACGCGCGGCATCCCCATCGTGATGCTCACCGCGAAGGGCAGCGAGGCCGACGTGGTCGCCGGCCTCGAGCTCGGCGCCTCGGACTACGTCACCAAGCCGTTCAGCCCGCGGGTCCTCACGGCGCGCATCCGGGCCGTGCTCCGACGCGCCGACGACACCGCGGACGACGAGGCGACCGTCCACATCAAGGAACTCACGATCCACCCGGGCCGGCATCAGGTGCTGGTGTGCGACAACACGGCCGAGCTCACCGCAACCGAGTTCCGCATCCTCCTCTACCTGGCCAAGAGGCCGGGCTGGGTGTTCACCAGGCAGCAGATCGTCGACGCCGCCCAAGGCGACGACTCATTCATCAACGACCGCTTCGTAACCGACCGCTCGGTCGATGTGCACATCGTCTCGCTCCGCCGCAAGCTCGGATGCTGCGGCGCCTATATCGAGACGGTGCGCGGTGTGGGGTACCGCCTGCAGGACCAGTGAGCCGTGCGTAGGCCCCGCCTCTTCTGGCGTCTCTACGCCACGTACCTCATCATCGTCGTCCTCTGCACGGCGGCGGTAGGCTTCTACGCAGTCCGCTCCGTCCGTGGCTTCTACTACGACCAGACGGAGCAGGATCTCCAGGCGCGAGCCACGCTCGTGCGCGAGCAGGTCGCCTCGGCCCTGGCGGCCGACTCGCCACAGCAGCTCGAGTCGCTCGTGCGCACCCTCGGCAGCGCCTCGGGCACGCGCATCACGCTCATCTCGGCGGACCAGCCGGGCGTCGCCCGCGGCCAGGTTTTCGCGGACTCGGAGCGCGACCCCGCGACGATGGAGAATCACGCCTTCCGGCCGGAGTTCCAGATGGCCGCGCAGGGCCGCGCCGGACGCGCCGTCCGGCCGAGCACGACGCTCAAGCGGGACATGATGTACCTCGCGATCCCTGTGACGCAGGACGGTCGCGTCGCCTATGTGGTACGCACGGCTCTTCCGCTCACGCGCGTCGACTCCGCGCTCTCCACGCTGTACTGGAGCATCGGTCTCAGCGCACTCATCGTCGCGGTGCTGGCCGCCCTCATCGGCTTCTACGTCTCGCGCCGCATCAGCGGCCAGATGCGGGGGATCAAGGCCGGCGCCGAGCGTCTGGCCGCCGGCGACTTCCAGCACAAGCTGTTCGTGCCCAATGTCGAGGAGTTCGCCAGCGTCGCCGAGAGCATCAACCGCATGGCGCAGGAGCTCGACGACAAGCTGCGCACGCTCACACACGAGCGTAACGAGAGGGAGGCGGTGCTCTCGAGCATGGTCGAAGGCGTGGTCGCCGTGGACATCGACGAGCGCGTGATCGCCGTCAACGCTGCCGCCGCGCGCCTGCTCGACACCGACTCGGCGGCGGCTGAGGGTAAGGTGATCCAGGAGATCGTCCGCAACCCCGACCTGCAGCACGTCGTCGCGCAGACGCTCGACGGACACATGCCCGTCGAGGCGGACATCGTCATGCGCGTAGGCGCCGAGGACCGCAACCTGCAGGCCAACGGCACGCTGCTGCACGGCGACGACGGCGGCGCCGACGTGGGCGCCGTCGTGGTGCTCAACGACGTGACGCGGCTCAAGCGCCTGGAGGCCGTACGCCGCGATTTCGTCGCCAACGTGTCACACGAGCTCAAAACGCCGGTGACCTCCATCAAGGGGTTTGCCGAGACGCTCGAGGACGGGGCCCTGGACGACCCGGCGACGGCTCGCCGCTTCGTGCGCATCATCGCCGGGCAGGCAGACCGCCTGAACTCCATCATCGAGGACCTGCTCGCGCTCTCGACGCTGGAGCAGTCCACCGACAGCCCCCTGCTCCAGCTGGAGGAGACCGACCTTTGCGATGTGGTCGCCGTCGCCCTGGAGGTCTGTGGCCACAAGGCCGAGGTGAAGCACATCATCCTGCGCGAGGACTGCCCCGGCGGACTGATCGCACGGGTGAGCCCTCCCCTGCTCGAGCAGGCAGTAGTCAACCTTGTGGACAACGCGATCAAGTACAGCGCGGAGGGTAGCGAGGTCGTCGTTGCGCTCCAGGAGAACAAGGACGAGATCGTCGTCAGCGTCGCGGACCAGGGGCAGGGTGTGGCACGCGAACACCTGCCACGCCTCTTCGAGCGGTTCTACCGCGTGGACAAGGCGCGCAGCCGGGACATGGGCGGCACGGGCCTCGGCCTCGCCATCGTCAAGCACATCGCCCAGATCCACGGCGGCCGCGTCTCCGTTGACAGTGTCGTCGGCCGCGGCAGTACGTTTCGCATCCACCTGCCTCGGCGGTGACGCGCGCGGGGTCGACCCGCCTTCGCAGTCCGCCCACCCGGGCCTCACGCCGTCTCGACACGCCGCACACCGTTTGCGGACTCCGCATTCGCACTCTCCAAGAGCAATGCGCGGAGTCGTCTCACACCTGCCTCACTGCCGGCTCACAGGCGCTCAGTAGCCTTCTCCGCGGACGGCACTCCAAGGGGGGTACCGGACGTACAAAGCAAAAAGGAGAGGTGCCCATGAGATTCCCCAAGAGACGGATCAAGACGCTGGTGGCCGTGGCGGCCGCGGCTACGGTGGCGCTGGCGGCCCTCGCCGGACCGGCGCTTGCGGCGGTCACGATCAATGGCGCCGGTGCCACCTTCCCCTACCCGCTCTACACGAGCTGGGCGGGCATGTACAAGTCCAGCACCGGCGTGAAGGTCAACTACCAGGGCATCGGCTCCGGCGGTGGCATCGCCGCCATCAAGGCCGGCACCGTGCTCTTCGGCGCCACCGACGCACCGCTCACCAGCTCCGAGCTCAGATCGGCGGGCCTCGCCCAGTGGCCGATGTGCATCGGCGGCGTGGTCCCGGTCGTGAACCTCAGCGGCGTCGCCGCCGGGAAGCTCAAGCTCAGCGCGGCCGTGCTCGCCGACATCTACCTCGGCAACATCAAGACCTGGAACAACAGCAAGATCAAGTCGCTCAACCCGGGCGTCAGCCTGCCGTCGAGCAAGATCGTCGTCGTGCACCGCTCGGACAGCTCCGGCACCAGCTTCATCTTCTCCAGCTACCTGAGCGCCGTCTCCAGCAGCTGGAAGAGCAAGGTCGGCGTCAGCAAGAGCCCGGCGTGGCCGACCGGCATCGGCGGCAAGGGCAACGAGGGTGTCGCTGCTCTCGTCAAGCAGTCCAAGGGCCGCATCGGCTACGTGGAGTACGCCTA
The DNA here is from genome assembly GCA_963696935.1 of uncultured Thermoleophilia bacterium. Classification (GTDB taxonomy): domain Bacteria; phylum Actinomycetota; class Thermoleophilia; order UBA2241; family UBA2241; genus CAIXSE01. The sequence goes on from CAVOMB010000046.1 coordinate 8,209, forward strand.
CGCCAAGCAGTCGCACCTTGCCTGGTCGCAGCTGAAGAACAAGTCCGGCAAGTGGATCCTCCCGTCCCTGAACACATTCAAGGCCGCCGCCGCGACCGCCAAGTTCCCGGCGTCTACCGGCTTCATCGGCAACATGGTGAACTCCGGCGGCACCAGCTGGCCGATCACAGGTCCGTCGTACATCCTCGCCAAGAAGAGCAACTCCAACTACACAAACACGCACACGATGCTGAAGTTCTTCGACTGGGCCTACAAGAACTCGTCCGCCAAGAGCAAGGCGGCCGCGCTCCAGTACGTCGCGATCCCGTCCGGGACCGTCAGCGCCGTCGAGAGCATGTGGCACAAGTCGATCAGGGCCGCCGGCAAGGCCGCCTGGTGACGACAGGCTGAGGACGCCGGGCCGCCGGTGGATCGGTCTGCCCGGCCGTTCCCTGGCAGGCGCACGCGTCCGCGTCGGAGCCGTCCTGTGCCGAGGACGGTCCCAGCTCCAAGGCCGGGCGCATCGGGCTCACACGAACGGCGAAGCCCGGCGGGCGGGCGGGGTCTCTCCGGAGGCCCCGCCCGCCGCCTCTTCTACGCCCGACGGCAGGCCGCGGCCAGTCCGCACCGCGGCTCGCTTGCGTCTGACCCCCGGCTAACGGGCCACTAACTCGGAGTCGGTAGCTTCCTCCCGTCCGCCGCCAGTCCGTGTGCCGTTCGCACGGGATCCGGCATGACTGCCAAGAACGAATGTGAGGTCAACCCATGAAGAGGTCCGCAGGAACGCGGCTGCTGCCGTCAGTCGCCGTCGTGCTGGCGCTGGTCGCGCTTGCGCTCGGTATGGCGGCGTGCGGTCAGAGCGCAGCCGGCGAGGGCGCCGCCATGACCGCGGACACCATCGTCGGCGCCGGCGCCAGCTTCCCGTATCCCTTGTACTCCAAGTGGGGCGAGGAGTACGCGGCGGTGGGTGGCGCCAAACTCAACTACCAGTCCATCGGCTCGGGTGGCGGCATCTCGGCCGTCGTTGCCGGGACGGTGGAGTTCGGCGCGTCCGACGCCCCGCTCGAGCAGGCGGCGCTTGAGGCCGACGGCCTCGTGCAGTTCCCGCTGTGCGTGGGCGGGGTCGTCCCCGTCGTCAACCTTGAGGGAGTCGCCGACGGCCAGCTCAGACTCAGCGCCGACCTGCTCGCCCGGATCTACAGCGGCGACATCACCACGTGGAGCGACAAGGCGATCGCCGCCCAGAACCCCGGCGTCAAGCTGCCGGACACCAAGGTCAACGTGGTCCACCGCTCGGACAGCTCCGGCACCACGTGGATCTTCACCAGCTACCTCGCCGCAGCCGCCCCCGACGTGTGGAAGGCCGGAGCAGACAAGGAAGTCTCATGGCCCACGGGCGTCGGGGGCAAGGGCAACGAGGGTGTCGCCACGAGCGTGCAGCAGTTGAGCGGCTCGATCGGCTACGTCGAGTACGCCTATGCCAGGCAGGCGCAGATGGCGACGGCGCAGATGCAGAACAAGCACGGCGCGTACGTCAAGCCCAGTCTCGAGGCGTTCGAGTCCGCCGCGGCTCAGGCGGACTGGAAGGGCAGCCTGCCGAGCATGTACGTCGTCCTTGTCGATCAGCCGGGGAAGGCCACGTGGCCCATTGCCGGCGCCTCGTTCATCCTCGTCCACGCCGACCAGCAGGACGCCGAGAAGGCTCAGGCGATGCTCACCTTCTTCGACTGGTGCTACGCGAGTGGTGGCAAGACGGCACGAAGCCTCGACTACGTACCGATCCCCAAGAAGGTGTACAGGCTGGTCCAGAGCGACACGTGGGTCAACGTCACGATCAGCGGCACGCCCCTCTGGCAGTGATCCGCCAGGTGACCGGATCCCACTGAACCGACGACTTCGGGGGCAGGAACGTGAGCACGCAGACCGAGTACTTGACCAATCCGAGAGGCTCGCGCGGCGCCGCCAGGGCGGCATCGCGAGGCCGTCTTCGGATCGGCGACCCCATCTTCAAGTGGGTCTCCACCGCCTGTGGACTGCTCGTCGCCCTCGTGATGTTCGGCCTGGCGGCTGTACTCATCTACGACTCGTGGCCGGCCATCACCGGCCTCGGAACCGACGTCCTGACGACCGTGGACTGGACCCCGACAGAGGGTCACTACGGCGCTCTTGCCGCGCTGATCGGCACAGCGCTGTCGACCGTCGTCGCGATGGTCATCGCCGTGCCGCTCGCGCTCGTCGTCGCGCTGCTGCTCGTCGAGCTGGTCCACCCGAACGTCGGCAAGGTCGTCGGCATGACCATCGAGATGCTGGCCGCGATCCCCAGCATCATCTTCGGCATGGTCGGGCTCTTCGTCGTCGTGCCGTTCATGCAGGACAGGTTCGTTCCCTGGCTGGTGAATTCGCCGCTGGGGAGCCTCCCCGGCATCAAGCCCGGACCGACCTTCGCCGGCGGCGGCCTCAGCATCCTCACCGCCGGCATCGTCCTGGCGTTCATGGTCCTGCCGTTCATCACCGCGGTGTCGCGCGATGTGCTGCGCATGGTGCCGCAGATGACCAAGGAGGCCGGCTACGGCATGGGCTCCACCACCTGGGAAGTGTTGCGCAAGATCAGCCTGCGGTACGCCAACAGCGGGATCGTCGGCGCCGTCTTCATCGGCCTCGGCAGGGCATTGGGAGAGACGATGGCCGTGACATTCATCATCGGGAGCGTCTACTCGTCGGCGCCGACGTCCCTGCTCGACCCGGGCATCACCATCGCCTCCTTGATCGCCAACACGTTCAGCGAGGCGACTGACAGGATCCAGGTGGCAGCCCTCATCGAGTTAGGTCTCATCCTGTTCCTCGTCACCCTGGTGTTCCAGTTCATCGCCCAGATGTGGCTGCGCCGCGTGCAGCGCAAGACGGGAGGCAGGGCATGAATGGCCGCCCCGGGCCGGCCGTCGCCGGCGCCACGTCTGGTCTCGCGAGACTGCGCCACCGGTCGGTAGCCCAGCGCAAGGCGGCCGACCGGTCGATCAAGGTCTGTTCGTGGATCGGGGCGCTCTTCGGCATCGGCGCGATGGCGTTCGTGGTCTACCAGGTCATCGTGCGCGGCATCGCCGCGATCAGCTGGGAGTTCTTCACTCAGTCGACACCGCTGGACTTCACGTCGCCGTCCGGTGGCCTTGCGAACGCCATCGTGGGCACGCTGCTCATCACGGGGGTGGCGGCCCTCATGGGCATCCCAGCCGGGTTCTTCGGCGGCATCTACCTTGCGGAGTTCGGCCGCAACGGGCGCGTCGCGACCTCCGTGCGGATGATCGCCAACGTGGTCATGGGTGTCCCCTCCATCATCGTTGGCGTCTTCGCGTTCGCCATCATCGTGAAGCCGGTCGGCCACTACTCCGGGTTCGCTGGGTCGATCGCCCTCGCGTTCATCATGCTCCCGGTGATGGCACGCACCACGGAGGACATCCTGAACCTGGTGCCTAACGAGCTGCGCGAGTCGGGACTCGCCATGGGCGCTCCGCGATGGAAGGTCACGCTGGGCGTCGTCTGCAAGGCGGCGCGCGGCGGCCTGCTCACCGGGGCGACTCTGGCCATCGTCCGTGTGGCCGGCGAGACCGCACCGCTTCTCTTCACGGCGCTCAGCAGCCCGTATTGGGTCACGGGGTTGTTCGGCCCGGGCGGCTTCTTCGGCGGCCCGGTCGCCAACCTGACGAAGACCATGTTCGACTTCGCCGGACAGCCATACCCGGAGCTCCAGCAGTTGGCTTGGGGTGGAGCACTCGTGATCATCGTGGCCGTGCTCGGGATGAACGTCCTCGTGCGGCTCCTCTTCCAGCGAGGTAAGGAATGGTAGAGACCGTCGTGACAGATCAGGGAAGCACGCGGCAACAGGCGCCCGCCGTCGTGCCGCCGAGGCTCGGGGTCTCTGAGGAGCGGCGCGGCGTCGACGAGGACTTCGAGTCGCTCGAGAGCCAGATCTCGGTGCGGCGCCTGGACTTCTTCTACGGCAAAGAGCAGGCGCTCTTCGAGAACGACATGGAGATCAAGAAGAACCGCGTGACGGCCGTCATCGGCCCTTCCGGCTGCGGCAAGTCGACGCACATCCGCACCTACAACCGCATCTTCAACCTCTACCGGGACCAGAAGGCGACCGGCGAGATCATCATGGATGGCGAGAACGTCCTCTCGCCACAGACTGACCTGCTTGAGCTGCGTCGCAAGGTCGGCATGATCTTCCAGAAGCCCAGTCCCTTCCCGATGACCGTGTTCGACAACGTCGCCTACGGCCTGCGCCAGCACTACCGCGTCGGCCGGGGCGAGCTCTCCGACCGGGTCGAGGACGCACTCAAGCGCTCGGCTATCTGGGACGAGGTCAAACACAAGCTGAACGAGCCCGGCAACGCGCTCAGCGGCGGTCAGCAGCAACGCCTCTGCATAGCTCGCGCCATCGCCGCCGAGCCCGAGGTCCTGCTCATGGATGAGCCCTGCTCCGCCATCGATCCGATTGCCACAGGTAAGATTGAAGAGCTCGTCCTGGAACTGAAGAGCAACTACACCATCGTGCTCGTCACGCATAACATGCAGCAAGCAGCGCGCGTGAGCGACTACACGGCCTTCTTCTTCCAGGGGCATATCGTCGAGTTCGGGACGACCACGCAGATCTTCTCGAACCCGGAGCGGAAACAGACAGAGGAGTACATCACGGGCCGATTCGGCTGAAACGGAGAGTGACCATGACCCATCTCCAGCGAGAACTGGACAGGCTCAAGCGGAAGATCCTCGGGCTCGGAGCATTGGTGGAAGACAGCCTTCGGTCCGCCTTCCAGGCCGTCGAGCAGCGGGACGCCGCCAAAGCGCGCTGCGTGATCGAGACCGACGTCCTGATCGACCAGAACGAAGTCGAGATCGAGGAGGAGTGCCTGAAGATCCTCGCGCTGTACCAACCTGTGGCCGGGGACCTCCGGTTCGTCGCCGCCGTCATCAAGATCAACAGCGACCTGGAGCGCATCGGGGACCTTGCCGAGAACATCGCCAAGCGGGCCCTGCAACTGGTGGAGGAGCCGCTCGTCACACCGCCGCCTACCGTCGCCGTGATGGCCGATCGAACGGGCACGATCCTTGAGAGGGCGCTCGATGCACTCGTCCGCCAGGATGCCGTCACCGCGCGCGAGGTGCTCGTCGCCGACCGTGAGATCGACGCTCTCTACCGGCGACTGCTCGACGAGCTCAAGACACTGCTCCGCGACCGCGACCATCTTGATGAGCGACTTGACGCGGTCGTGCTCCTGTTCAGCGTCGCCCGGTACCTCGAACGGCTGGCAGACCACGCCACCAACATCGCCGAGGACGTGCTCTACATGGTCGAGGGCGAGATCCAACGGCACATAGAGCCCGTAGCGGCGTCGTGCACCGCGGACGAGCTTCTGCGCCTGCGTGACCTCGGGCGTGGAGACGAGTCGCGCTGAGCTTCTGACCTTCCTTCCTCCGCGGACCTGTCCTGACCCCTGGTTCGCCGGAGGCGCATCGAGCGCCGGGGTCCCAACTATCGGTCCCCGGGTCGCCGCCTCTTGCACGGCGTACTGGTTCGCGCCCGCGCGAAGTCGAGCCGTCACAGGCACTTCATGCTGCTCCCGTCCCGGTCTTACGCCAACCGCATCCCGCGCTAACCGGACGCTAACATGCGGCGGGCATGGTAGCGGCTGCGGCCTGTGGATGGGCACAGATGTCGCTCGCCCGAATGCCATGCCGGACACGTGAGTGCCCCCATGTCGTCCCGCGGATTCAACGTACATGCATGATCTAACAGGAGGAATGATGACGAGCGCGAGAAGAGAGATGCGACGGCTTGCCAAGTATGTGATCCTGCTGGCCGTGGTGGTGTCTGTCGCCCTGCTTGCTGTTGCATGCGGGGGGAGCGACACGACGTCCGACAGCAGCAGCGGAGCGACCACAGCCGCCCTTTCAGGCGACGTCCGCATCGACGGCTCGAGCACTGTCGGCCCCCTCACCGAGGCCGCCGCTGAGTTCTTCCAGGGTGAGAACCCCGATGTGCGCGTGACAGTCGGCATCTCCGGAACGGGCGGCGGTTTTGAGAAGTTCTGCGCCGGAGAGACCGACGCCAACGACGCCTCCCGGGAGATCGAGCCGGACGAGGAGAAGGTCTGTACTGACAACGCCGTCGAGTGGACCAAGTTGCAGGTCGCGAACGACGGCATCGCCGTTGTCGTGAACCCTGAGAACACTTGGGCGGAGAGTCTCACCGTGGAGCAGCTGAAGGCCATCTGGAACGAGGGCAGCAAGATCGACAACTGGAACCAGGTCGATCCGAGCTTCCCGGACGTCCCGCTTGAGCTGTTCGGCCCGGGTACTGACTCGGGGACGTTCGACTACTTCACCGACGCCATCAACGGCGAGGAAGGCATCAGCCGGACCGACTACCAGGCCACCGAGGACGACAACGTGGCGGTCCAGGGCGTGGAAGGCTCCAAGGGCGGCATGGCTTACTTCGGCCTCTCCTATTACGAGCAGAACAGCGACAAGCTCAAGGCCGTTGCGATCGATAACGGCAGCGGCCCCGTTACACCGTCCACTGAAACGGTACAGTCGGGCGAGTACACTCCTCTCAGCCGGCCGCTGTTCGTCTACCCGTCCACCACTGCCCTGCAGCGCCCGGAGTTCGCGGCGTTCATGCAGTATTACCTCGACAACGCTAGCAGCATCGCGGAGCAGGCCCTGTTCGTCCCGATGACAGCTGCGCAGGCCGACGCTTCCAAGGCAGCGCTCACCGCGGCCATCGGCCAGTAGGGTACTCATGGCGGTCGCATTCACTCAACGGCCCGCCTCCCGGCCCCTCGCTGGGCTGGAGGCGGGCCACCGCCGCTATCGCGAGAAGGTCATCGTCGGCGCTCTGTTCGCGTGTGCGGCGTTCTCGATCGTCGTAACGGTCGGGATCGTGCTCGCGCTGGTGGTGCCGAGTGTGGACTTCTTCAGGGCGGTCAACCCCGTCGAGTTCTTCACGGGCACGGAATGGGCGCCGCTCTTCAAGAACTCCAAGTTCGGGGTCCTGCCGCTGCTCTCCGGGACGATCGTCGTCACGGTCATCGCCGCGGTGATCTGCCTGCCGCTCGGCCTGCTGGCGGCTATCTATCTGAGTGAGTACGCCGCCAGGAGGACGAGGAGCTTCGTCAAGCCCATCCTCGAGATCCTCGCCGGGATCCCCACCGTGGTGTACGGGTTCTTCGCCCTGACGTTCATCACGCCGCTGCTTCAGGACAACTGGGTGTTCGGGGGGACCCCGCCGGGGGTGTTCAACGCTCTCTCGGCGGGTCTGGTGATGGGCATCATGATCCTCCCGACCGTCGCGTCCATCTCCGAGGACGCCATGTATGCCGTGCCGCAGTCGCTACGCGCCGGCGCGGCCGCCCTGGGCGCCACGAAGTACGAGATCTCCACTCGGGTCGTCGTGCCGGCCGGCCTCTCGGGGATCATCGCCGCCTTCGTCCTCGGCATCAGCCGGGCGATCGGCGAGACCATGATCGTGCTGATCGCCGCCGGCGGTACGCCCGCCCTCACGTTCAATCCGGCCGAAGCCATGCAGACCATGACAGCGTTCATTGGAGCGGCTGGGCTCGGGGACCAGGCGACCGGCAGCATCGGCTACAAGACGATCTTCGCAGTCGGCATCAGCCTGTTCGTCATTACGCTCATCATGAACGTCATCAGCATCCGACTGGTGAGGAAATACCGCGAGGTCTACGATTGAGTACGTCCACCCCGCAGACCAGTACGTCCACCCCACCCGTGTCGCTCACCAGCCAGCGTGGGTGGCGGCACCGCGCGAGGGATGGAGCGTTCCGCGGCGCCGTTACGGGAAGCGTGATCGTCGGCCTCGTGGTCCTCGTCGCGCTCATCCTGCAAAGCCTGATCAAGGGCTGGTCCAGGCTCAACCTCGACCTGCTCACGAGCTTCCCGTCGAGCTTCCCCGACCGCGCCGGCATCCAGTCGGCGATCTTCGGCACGTTGTGGATGGTCGGCATCGTGCTGGTCGTCGCCATCCCCATCGGTGTCGGCGCGGCCATCTACATGGAGCAGTTCGCGGACACGGAGGCGTGGTACAACCGGTTCATCGACGTCATCATCCAGAATCTGGCCGCCGTGCCCTCTATCGTGTATGGCATCCTGGGGCTGGCGTTCCTGTCCCGAGGTCTCCTCAACCTCGGCCCGGTCGTCATCACCGCCGGCCTGACCCTCTCGTTCCTGGTCCTGCCGGTGGTCATCATCGCGTCGCGTGAGGCGCTTCGGGCCGTCCCGAGCTCGATCCTGGACGGTGCGCTGGCTCTGGGGGCCACGCCTTGGCAAGGCGTGAGCAAGCAGGTCCTGCCCGCCGCGATCCCAGGCATCGCCACCGGGTCGATTTTGGCCGTGTCGCGCGCGATCGGCGAGGCCGCGCCGCTGCTTCTGCTCGGCGCTCTGCAGTTCATCACGTTCAACCCGACGGGGCTGAACAGCTCGTTCACGGCGCTCCCGATCCAGATCTTCAACTGGATCTCGAGGCCTCAGGCGGAGTTCCACGTCGCCGCGGCGGCCGCGATCATCGTCCTCCTGTGCATCACTCTGCTGATGAACGCCGTTGCCATCTGGCTGCGCAACCGCTTCCAGCAGAGCTGGTGATCTGAGTAACCATGATTGACGCGAGAGCTCTCCGGACATGAAGGAGAGGTCCGGGAGAGAGAGCAGAGGTGCAGTTGTGATGGATCAGTCGGTTCGGGGTGCCGAGGCGTTGTCGGGAGCCAAGTCTCCCGCCGGGACCGAGGTCGATTCCGTCCTCCAGGAGAGCGCGAAGCTGGCCGAGATCACCCGGCAGCGGCGTCGCCAGGCCAAGGACGAGACCAAGGCGGAGACCGTCTTCCAGCTGAAGGACCTGGCGGTGACCTACGGCGGCAGCTATGCCGTGCAGGGCGTCGACATGCTCATCCGCAAGAACGAGATCACGGCCCTCATCGGGCCCTCGGGCTGTGGCAAGACGACCGTCCTGCGCTGCCTCAACCGCACGAACGATCTGATCCCAGGCGCCAAGGTCGAGGGCAGTGTCCTGTACCACGGCATCGACCTGTACGGCCCCAAGGTCGAACCTGTGGAGGTGCGGCGCCGCATCGGCATGGTCTTCCAGAAGCCGAACCCGTTCCCCAAGTCGATCTACGACAACATCGCCTTCGGCCCCAGGGTCGGGGGGTACAAGGGCAACATGGACGAGTTGGTGGAGCGGTCGCTGCGCCGGGCCGCACTTTGGGATGAGGTCAAGCACGACCTCAAGGCCTCCGCGATGGCGCTCTCGGGCGGTCAGCAGCAGCGCCTGTGTATCGCTCGCTGCATCGCCGTCGAGCCAGACGTGATCCTCATGGACGAGCCATGCTCGGCGCTCGATCCAGTCTCTACGCTCAGGATCGAAGAGCTCATGGACGAACTGGTGTCCGAGTACACGATCGTCATCGTGACGCACAACATGCAGCAGGCTGCTCGCGTCAGCGACCGTACCGGGTTCTTTACCGTGGCCGAGGGACAGGACGAGAAGGACCACCGCATCGGCGTCCTCGTCGAGTTCGACACAACGTCGACGGTGTTCACCAACCCGAGCGACTCCCGCACCGAGGCATACGTGACCGGACGGTTCGGCTGAGGCGAGACCGCCGCGCCAAGGGCGCGGTCTCGCGCAGACGCCGGCCGTCAGTTCAGTCCCGGCCCTGAGCCTTCGCGGTGGGAGTGCCGGACGTCGATGAGCTCCCGCAACTCCCCTGTGACGAGGAACACGGTCTGCTCGGCCACGTCGATCGTGTTGTCGCCGATGCGCTCGAGTGCGCGCGCGATGAGCACCATGAACATCGCCCACTCGCGGAGCTCGACGTCGTCCCCGATGTCGACCGCGCGCCGGAACACCTGACGATTGAGCTGGTCGACCGTCGTGTCCTGCAGGGCAAGGTCTTCGGCGAGTTCGATGTTCCGCGAAACGAACGTTTCTTTGGACTGGACGATCTGCCGGCCCACGAGCGACCCCATGCGTTCGATCGCCGCCAGCATCCGCTCATCACGAGGTGATTCATGCCCCGAGAGCGGTACCAGCTTGGCGATGTTGACGCACTGATCGCCCATCCTCTCAAGGCACCAGACGATGTGCAGCAAGGCGGCGACCAGGCGAAGGTCCCCCGCGACGGGCGCCTGGCTCGCCAGCAGCGCGATCGCGTCCTGGTGGATGTCCAGGTACCGGCGATTGATCCGGCGATCGGCGGCGACGACGCGAGCGGCGAGGGCAGCGTCGCACCGGTCCACGGCGTCCAAGGCGTGGTCAAGCTGCTCGCCGACCTCGTCGAAGCCTGCCGACGACTGCAGTTCCAGCTCATCGAGCTGTCTGATGAAGGTTGATCGGATCTCGTACTCCATGGGCCAGGCCTTACCCCTTCAAGCGGAGAGTCACGCCCAAGAGAGTCGCGAGCGTGGCGGCTGGATCATGTGGGCGGGCCAGACGACCCCGAATCGAAGGGCCGCAATCGGGCCGGCGTCAGTCAGTCTCGTCGACGCCGGCCCGCGCGGCTCTTGCTTCGCGGAGGCCGGAGGCGGCGTCACCCTGGCCGGCGGCGCGGGGGGGAGCCGACGGCACGGCTGCCTCGTCACGGTCTCGTGCGTGCTCGTGGCGCGCCTCAGCTTCACGAAGCTCCTGCCGACGCTCGGCTGCCGACAGCGAGGAGGCACGGACGCTGCGGAGCTGACGCCGGATCTTCATGCGCCTGGTAATCATGGTCTGAGTCTGCTCCGCGAATGTTAGGAGTTGATGAGCGCAGCGACTGCTCCCGGTGAGCGCCTTCAGGGTCGCGGACCTCGGACGCTCATCGTTCTCTCGCGAGCGCCTCGCCTTCCACTCGCGCCGGGGCGGTACAAGCTCCCCAGAGCAATGAGGAGAAGGAGAGAAGGATGAGCGTGCAGGTAGAGTTCGCATGCACAGTGTGCGCGGAGGAATTCCTAGTGCCGATCGACGTGTATCGTGAACACCTCGGCATTGTGCCCTGTCCCCGGTGCGGCAGTACAGACCTGGTCCTTCTGGGAGAAGGGGGTCGCGCGATGGCCCGCGCTGCGGTTCCGCCGCGCTGGAACGCCACGCGCTGACATCGTCCTAACCGTCTGCTAACACCGGGCAGGTAGCTTGTCGCAGGCGGCCCGGGCCTTCCCTACCAGGCTCGGGCCGTCGCGCGTACGGAGCTAGCGGACCTTGACGGTCGTCGTGGGCGACTGGGCCTTCAGGCTCGAGAAGTAGTACTTGGTTGTCGCGATAGGGGTGACCGTCTCGCTGTAGTGCGAGTACTTCGCGGTGTAGCCGCCGGGGAGTTTCTCCGACTTGCGTTTGGTGGCCACGCCCCGGCTGTGCCAAGCCCCGCCGTAGTAGTAGTGCAGGTACAGCTTGGCGCCCTCGGCGAGCGCCGGGTAGATGCGGCCGCTGAGCGTGACGCTGCTGCCCGAGGCGACGGTGACGGCGTCGCGCGCCGACGGGCTGATGCCCATGCTGGTGAAGACCGCCCAGGTGCTGTTCAGCCCGAGCTTCATGCGCAGGGAGCCGCCGTCGATGAACTTGGTACCGCCGCTGCCGATGAGCGCCGCCTTGACGATCCGCGGCGAGGCGCCGTGATTCACGGTGTACACGGCGCGCAGGGTCCCGACGGCGCCCAGCGGCGTGCCGATCTGGGACGGGGTGCGGCGCAAGGGGCCCCAATCGTGCAGCGACGCATACGAGTCGTAAGGGTCGTTCACGGCCTTGAGGTACGGGTAGCTGCCGCCCCAGACGTACTTGACGTCCTCAGTCTGCCCGCCGGAGCACGAGAAGTACGTGGCTACGATGGGCTTGCCGTTGTAGACGGGGCATACCCCGGCGGTCTCCTTCACCGCCGTGGTGGTGCGCTTGTTCTCGATGCCCACTCCGACGTAGGCCTGGTCGCGGACGTCGCAGTAGACGTCCCAGGCCTTGTCCGGCTGGCGGTTGCCGAGCGCGAACGCCCGCGCCGCGCAGGCCTGCGTCTTGAGGACCTCCATGGGCCAGTCGTAGGACACCTCGTGCGGCACAACGCCGCGCAGGTAGCTCTCGAGCGGCACCTTGTTGATCATCATGAGTCCGCCGCCCGTGTACAGCACGCGCACCGTGCCCCGGTAGAGGCCGGTGTCGCCGAGGTCGGTGGCGGTGAGCAGGTTGAGCGACCCGCTGGTGGGGGTGAAGGTCGGAGCGCCGGTGTACGTCTTGCGTACGGAGCCCGCGACGACGCGATAGCCGAGGCTGGTGTACGTGGTCGTGGCGGTGGTGCCGCCCGGGATGGTGGTCGCCTCGCCCGTGCCCTGCACCGTGTACTCGTGCGCGCACGTGAGCTTGACCGCGCTGAGGCCGCCGCGCAGATTCACGCGGATGATGGAGTCGGCGACGTTCGAGAACCCGATGCCGGTGTAGTAGTGCTTGAGGATGGCCTTGTACTCCCAGCCGTGCTTGGCGTAGCCGTAAGCCCCCCACTGCGACATGCCCACGCCGTGACCCCAGCCGTGCCCGATGATGGTGAACTTGTACTGGCTGGAGAGCGCGGCGGCCGGCGAGGCCGCAACGAGCAGAGCGAGCGCGGCGAGCACGCCGGCGAGCGCGAGCCTGCCCCGGCGGATGCGCGACACCGCTGCGCGTGGTGGGGATGTGCGCTGAGGGGTGATCATGGGCTCCCGAGGCACGTGCGCCTCCTCGTCCGAGGATACCGCGCCCTCCGCGAGCGGGGCAAACCGGCGTCGGCCGGTCCTGACTGCTTCTGGCATCGGCCCGGATCTCCTTTCCTTGAGGCCCGCCGGGGGGCGCCGCCGTTCGTCGTGTGCTACCGTGTGCGACCAGCACAGGGGAAAGGCGGGGCCGGCGGCGAAACCGTGCCGAGACCCGCAAAGCGGCGGCCGCCGGGCTCAAGCCACCGGCCGCCAGGCCGATAGCACTACATACATGAGTGCACGACACATCCTCCCTCGCATCCTCACCGTCCTCAGCCTCGCGGCCGCGCTGCTGCTCGCCATGACCGGCGCGGCCCTGGCCAAGTCCTACGACGACGTCCCGGCCTCCCACTGGGCCCGCGGCTACATCGCGTCGGTGACCAATCGCACCGTGGCGGGGCACCGCCTGCTCGACGACTACGGCACGAGCTTCAAGCCCGAGAAGGCCATCACCAGGGAGTTGCTGGCGCGCTCCATCGTCCTCGCCTCCGGTCACTACGGCGACACCATCAAGCCGGTGGAGATCAAGGACGTCCCGCTGGGCTATCGCTACTACTCGGTCATCCAGATGGCGGTGCACCAGGGCTACCTGGCGCTGGACAAGGACGGCGACTTCCGCCCGACCGAGCCGGTCGCGGCGGCGACCGCCGAGACCGCGGTGGTCAAGTGGCTCAAGCAGCGGTACGCGTCCTACGACTGGACGCTGCTCAAGTCGCTGCTCCCGACGCGCTGGAAGCCCAACGCCGGCTGGACGACCGGCGCGCCGTCCTACCTGCCCTACCTCGTCGCCTCCCGGCAGCTCGAGCTACGGTACAACCACCCCACCGGGAGGGACCACCACGAGATGCTCCCGACCGACCCGCTCGACCGCGCCAATCTGGCCTACATGTTCAACCGCGCCTACGCGGTCGGCTCAGGCTGGCAGCTCTACGGGCTGTCGGCGTACAAGGACATCACCTTCCCGGCGCTGAGCGCGCGGCAGAAGCAGATCGCGAAGTTCGCGCTCAGGTTCGTCGGCTACCCGTACATCTGGGCCGGCGAGTACCCGACTCCCAACTCGCCGTACGGCACGCAGAGGTGCGGCGGGTTCGACTGCTCGGGGTTCGTCTTCTACGTCATGCGCATGCACTTCGGGTACACGAGCATCACGCCCGACCAGCGCGGCGCGCACGACATGGCCGCCGTCGCCAAGCCGCGCATCACGCGCAACAAGCTCAAGTGCGGCGACCTCATCTTCTTCGGGCCCAAAGGCCCGAGCTCCAGCGTCGGCTCCATCTACCACGCCGGCCTGTACCTTGGGCGCGGCTGGTTCATCCACTCCACCGGCTCCAGTGACGGGGTGACCCTGCAGTCGCTCAGCGCGTCCAGCTACTACAAGCAGATGTTCGCGTGGGGCCGCAGGGTGCTCAAGGCGTCGGAGCTCGTCGTGACCCCGCCGTCGCCCTCGCCCTCGTCGACGGCTGCTCCGGTGGTCGGCGAGCCGACACCGCAGGCGTCCCTGGCGTCGCCTTCCGCGTCCGGGTCGCCCCTGCCCTGACGCCCCGGGGGTCCGCGACCCTCGCCGACAACGGCTCCTCCTGTCGTTTCGGACTGTTCCGGTCTAGAATGCGCGCCATGAGGGCAAGGTCACGCCGGCCCATCCTGGCGCCGCGGTGACGATCGACCGCCGTGTGGGCGCCGCGTGGGAGCCGGTGGTCTCCGGGACGCTGGACTCCGGGTCCCGGTACGCGATTCCCTGGACGCCCTCTGAATTCGGCTACTACCGCCTGCGGGCGCGCAGCGACGCCGACGCGGGGCACGAGGCGGCCGCGTCGGCGTCCAAACGCGTCGTCGTCAACCGGCCCAACGCGTACCATGTGCCTCTGCAGTACGCGCACTACCTCGTGAACGTCCGTCACGAGTACAAGCTGTACTACTACGAGCACGGCGTGCTCGTGCGCTCGTTCATCGTGGCACTGGGCAGGCCCGGGTACCGCACGCCGCTGGGCTACTTCCACATCTACGCCAAGCGCAAGCCGGCGGGCGGCGCGGTCGGCGCCTGCGCCATGTGCTACTGCCACCAGGGAGCCATCGCCATCCACGGCACCAACGAGCCATGGCTGCTCAGCCGGCCGGTGCCGCGCGACTTCTCGCATGGCTGTACGCGCATGCACAATCGTGAGGTGCTCTGGCTCTTCGCGCGGGTGCCGCCCGGCACCAGAGTGCACAACCTGTACTGACGCGCGTCCGGCGCTCCTAACCTTCCGCTCACCCCTCGTCATCCGGGCGCTCACGACCGGGGTGCAGGCTGCGCACGGACGCATCGGCACTCCAGGGAAGGTCTCTCACGCGCGCTCGTCACTCACGTTCGCACGCCGTCTCCGGCACGGGAGGGCGGCGTCTTCTTCTCCGCGCCGCCGCCATCGTCGCGGGTGCGCTGGTCCTGGCGGTGCTCTCGGGCTCGTCGCTGCGCGCCGCCGCGGCGCCCTCACCGTCGGCGGAGCCCGAGGTCACGCTGACACCCGACCCGTCCGCGTCCGGCGACTCCGCTCTGGACCCGCAGGAGTCACCCTCCGCCTCCGCATCCCCATCTCCGTCCGCCTCGCCGCGGCCGGTGACCTTGCGTATCGGCTGGCTCGGCGGTCCGGCGGCCGTGGACCCGATCCGCGGCCAGTCGCTCCAGGAGCGCCTCATCGTCCACCTCACCCACGATCTGCTCACGGGATACCGGGCGGACGACATGGGTTCTCGGCCCGAACTGGCGGAGAGCTGGTCGCGCAGCGACGACGGCCTCACCTGGACGTTCAAGATCCGCGGCGGCGCACAGTGGCAGGACGGAGAGCCGGTCACGGCGCAGGATGTCGTGTTCACCTACGACTGGGTGATGGACCACCAGGTGTCTCCGTACGCATCGCTGACGACAGGGATACAGACGGTGGAGGCGACGGACGACCAGACCGTCGTCTTCACGCTCAGCGAACCCAAGGCCGACATGGACGCGCTCTGGCTTCCGGTGCTGCCGGAGCACGTGTGGACGGAGGTGGATCCGGCTGACGACGAGGCGGTGGCGGCCGTCCACGATGTCGGCGACGGCCCCTTCCAACTCATCCCGTTCACCCCCGGCAAAGAGGTCCGTCTGCGTGCGAACGAGCACTACTGGGTGGGCAGGCCGAGCGTGGACGAGGTCGACTTCATCGCCTATCGTGACCCCGCCAGGATGGCCAGCGACCTCGAGGCCGGCCTGCTGGACGCCGCCGCCGGCCTGCGACCGGACGACTTTCGTCTGCTGCGCCGCGACGACCGGCTCCAGGCGGTCGCGGCGCCCGGACGCAGCTTCGTCGACCTCGGCTTCGTCTGCGCTCCCTCCGCCGTCGACTCCAGCCCCGCCCTGCAGGACCAGTCGTTCCGGCAGGCGCTTCAGTGGGCGATCGACCGGCGCACGATCGTCACCAGGCTCTACGGCGGATTCGCCTGGCCCGGCAGCACGCTCGTCGCTCCCGCCCTGCGTCGCGACCCCGACTACCACCTGCCGCCCGCGGCCGACGCGCGCTACGGCTACGACCTCAAGAAGGCCGTCCAACTGCTGAAGGAGGCCGGCTACGTCAAGATGGCCGGCCGCCTCGTCGGCCCCGACAGCGAGCCTGTGCGCGTGCGCCTGTATGCGTCTGACTCGCCGCCGCAGGCCGCAGCGATCGCGCGCATCGTCGCCAGGAGCCTGCGCACCCTCGGCATCACCGTCGATTTCTCGACGCTCCCGGCGGTCTCGCTGCGCGCGCGGCTGGGGGTCACCCTGGACGGGCTGCCCAAGCCCGATGTCGACCTGTTCGTCTCGGATTGGGTCCAGGACACGGACCCGTCGTTCATCCTGTCGGTCCTCACCAGCGGTCAGATCGGTGGATGGAACGACACCGGCTGGACCAGCGACGAGTACGACGCGCTCTTCTCCCAGCAGGCGGCCGCGATGGACGAGACGGAGAGGAAGTCGCTCGTCGACCAGATGCAGCAGCTCGCGCATGACGCCTCGCCCTATGCGGTCATCGCCTACCCGCAGGCGCTCGAGGCCGAGCGGACCGACGAGTGGCAGGGCTGGGTGCAGGCGCCGGCCGGAGAGGGCTCCGCCCTGATCGGCGCGGACAACCTCGATACGTACCTCTACGTGCGCCCCAAAGTGGACGCCAGGCCGGCGCCGGCCGCGGCGCCCTGGTGGGTGTGGCCGACGATCGTCGCGGCCGGGCTGGCGGGGGCGCTGGCGTTCTGGGGCGCGTCGACACTGGTGGCGTGGTACCGGCGGCGTCAGGCGGCCGCTGAGGCGGCCCGGATGCCCGTCGTGCGGCGCCGCAGGCGCTCGTCTCCGCCGGCGCGGCCGGAGGGAGACGCCGGCACCTGACGCCGGCGGGGCTGGCCCGGAGCGATGGCGGTGCCGTAGACTCCGGATCACCAGACACCGACCGTGGGGGCCGCCGTGTATGTCCGTCGCAAGCTCGCAGCCGTCGTCCTGTTCCTGATCGTCACGGCCTTGGCAGTCGTGGCTCTGTTGCCTGCCGCTGCCGTCGCCGCTGCGGGGCAGCAGCGGCTGACCATCGCGGCCGCTCCGGCCGCAATCACCTACGGCTCCACCACGACTCTCACCGTGCGGGGCGCCACGCCGGCGACGGCCGTCACCCTGCTCCGCCAGCGCGCCTCGGACGACCGCTTCGTCACCGTCGCCGAGGTCGAGACCGGGGCGGACGGCATCGCGCGGTTCACCGTCAAGCCGCCACAGAGGACGCTGTACCGCGCCGAGCAGACCGGCGGCGTCGCGGAGGTCTCCGTCGGGGTGCGTCCCAAAGTGACGCTCACGGCGACGGCGCCCACTCCGCTCATCGAGACGCAGAGAGTGCGCTATGCCGTCTCCGTGCGGCCGGCCCACGCCGGCGCGACGGTCCCCCTCGTGAGGTGGAACGGCGACGCCTGGGAGCCCATGAAGGACGTCACGCTCGGGAGCGACTCGCGCGGCACGCTCCGGCTGCCGGCCGGCGCGCCGGGCAAGCTGGCGGTGCGCGCCGAGATGGCGGCAGACGTGGAGCACCTGGCCGGCCGCAGCCTCCCATGGAAGCGGACGGTCTTCGACAAGAGGAACCCCTACGGCGTGCCGGCCAAGTACGCCCACCTCATCCTCGTCGACCTGAGCAAGTACAAGCTCTACTACTACGAGCGCGGCGTCGTCGTCCGCGTGTTCGACTGCGTGCTCGGCCGCCCGTCGCTGCCGACGCCCAAGGGGCACTTCCACATCTACGCCAAGGACCCGCACATGAGCGGACCCTACGGGCCCCACCGCATGCGCTACCTGGGGTTGTACGCCATCCACGGCACCAACGAGCCGTGGCTGCTGACCCGGTTCCCGCGCAACTACTCGCACGGGTGCACGCGGCTCTCCAACGCCCACATCACCTGGCTCTTCCCGCGCGTCCCCGTGGGGACTCCGGTCTGGAACGTGCCGTGAGCTGACATCGGCCGGCCGGCGCCACGCGCTCGAGGTAGGCGAGGACCTCGTCAAGGAGCAGCTCGCCGAGGCCAATCCCCTGGAGGCTCGGCGCCACGATGAGGTCCCGTAGGTAGAAGTAGACGCCGAAGAGTGACGCGGCCAGGCCGCGCGCCACGGCCTCGTCGTCCTCCGGGAGGTCGGTCCAGCCGACGGCCGCGTTCAGCGCCCG
This sequence comes from uncultured Thermoleophilia bacterium, assembly GCA_963696935.1. Classification (GTDB taxonomy): domain Bacteria; phylum Actinomycetota; class Thermoleophilia; order UBA2241; family UBA2241; genus CAIXSE01. The sequence continues at coordinate 26,616 of CAVOMB010000046.1, forward strand.
CGATTCCGCCACAGTGGGCGGGCGTGGCCCCAGGCGCCGCGGCGGCTCACCGGTCTCTCAGACCTGGCCGCCGTACTGACGCGCGTAGTACTCGCGCCACTCGCCGGACTTGATGGGCCGCCACCACTCGGGGTGGCTCGCGTACCACTCCACCGTGCGCGCGAGCCCGGTCTCGAACGGCACCCGCGGCTGCCAGCCGAGCGCTTTGAGCTTGGCGCAGTCGATGGCGTACCGGCGGTCGTGGCCGGGCCTGTCGGTGACGAAGCGGATGAGCTCCGTGCTCTTGCCGAGCAGTTCGAGGATCTGGTGCGTGATGGCGAGGTTCTGCACCTCGTTGCCGCCGCCGATGTTGTAGACCTGCCCCGGCACGCCCTCCTGCAGCACCAGGTCGATGCCGGCGCAGTTGTCCTCCACGTACAGCCAGTCGCGCACGTTGAGGCCGTCTCCGTACACCGGCAGCTGCAGCTCGTCGACCGCGTTGGTGATGAACAGCGGCACGATCTTCTCCGGGTACTGGTACGCGCCGTAGTTGTTGGAGCTGCGCGTGATGAGCACCGGTGTGCCGAAGGTGCGGTGGTAGGCGAGGACGAGCAGGTCGCCGCCGGCCTTGCTGGCGGAGTAAGGGCTGGACGGATCGAGGTCCGACTCCTCGGTGAACGCGCCCTCCTCGATGCTCCCGTACACCTCATCCGTGCTGATCTGCAGATAGCGGGGGATCTCGAGGCGGCGGACCGCCTCGAGCAGCGTGTGCGTGCCGAGCACGTCCGTGCTGATGAAGTCCTGAGGTCCGCTGATGGAACGGTCGACGTGCGTCTCGGCGGCGAAGTTGACCACGGCGCCGGCGCCGCGCAGCGTCTCGCCGACGACGGCGGCGTCGCAGATGTCGCCGTGCACGAAGGTGTAGCGTGGGTCGTCCTCGACGTCGCGCAGGTTCTCGAGGTTGCCGGCGTAGGTGAGCTTGTCGAGATTGACGATCTCGACGTCCTCGTGCTCCGCGAGCATGTAGCGGATGAAGTTCGAGCCGATGAAGCCGGCTCCGCCGGTCACGACGAGTCTCACGCTGGGTCCTCCTTGGGTCACCTGTCAGCCGAGCGGGATGAGCCGGTCCACAGCGTCGGCCACTCCCTCGGCCCAGTGCGGCAGACGCGGGATCGGCCGCTCCGAGTCCAGCGCTGAGAACAGCGGTCTGGTCGCCGCGCGCCCCGCCTCGGCGGTCGTGATCGGCACGACCTCCACGTCGAGGCCGGCGAGCTGCACGACCTCGCGGGCCAGCTCGCACCACGAACCGTACCCGCTTCCGGCCATGTGGTAGAGACCCGGCGGCAGGCCTGCGCGGATGGCCTCGTCGACGGCCGCGGCGAGGTGGCCGGCGTAGGTGGGCGAGCCGACCTGGTCGTCCACGACCCGCAGGGGCTCGCCCGTCCCGGCGCGCTCACGCGCCGCGCCCAGGATCGTCTTGACGAAGTTGTGGCCCGTCTCGCTGAACAGCCACGACGTGCGGATGACGATGCCGCGGACCCAGCCGAGCACCTCCTGCTCGCCGCCGAGCTTGGTGCGCCCGTAGGCGTTGAGCGGGTTGGGCCGGTCGGTCTCCACGTACGGCGCGCCTTTGGCGCCGTCGAAGACGTAGTCGGTGCTGAAGTACACCACGGTCGTGTGCGTGCCGCGCACCGCGCACACCACGTTGCGCGTGCCCAGCACGTTGATGGCCTCGGCGGTGTCCTCGTCGGCCTCGGCCCCGTCCACGTTGGTGTACGCCGCGCAGTGGAGCAGGCAGTCGGGCGCGAACTCGTGGACGGCGGTGCGCACCGCCTCGGCGTCGCGGATGTCGAGGGTCTCCTCGCGGCTGAGGAAGACGTCGCCCTCGAGTACGCGCGCGAACGCGTTCGCGAGCTGGCCTCCGGCCCCTGTGACGAACCAGCGCGGCATGTGCTGCGACAGCCGCGCCTCAGCGCAGCTTGACGCCCCAGTCGTACGGGATCGCGTCCGAGTCGTGCGGCAGTTCCCGCTGGTCGGGGTCGTCGTACTTGTAGACCTCCGTGGGGGCGTTGACCACGAAGGCCTCCTCCATGCTCACGCACTTCCAGCCGTGCCACACGCCCGGCGGAACGCGGACCAGCAGGGGCCGGTGCTCGCCGAGGAAGAACTCGTCCACGTGGCCGGCTGTGGGCGAAGGTTCGAAGCCCGGCGCGGCCGCGTCGCCGGCGACCCCGCGGCCGTCGCAGAGGACGAGCTTGAGCATGCCCTTGACGCAGACGATGTTGTCCCACTGCGCGTCGTGCAGGTGCCAACCCTTGACGACGCCGGGATATGTGGTCGTCATGTACATCTGGCCGAAGCGGATGAACAGCTCGTCGTCGTTGCGCAGGCACTCCATGAGCCGGCCACGCTCGTCGGGGACGACCTTGAGTGGTTTGACCATGACGCCGTCGATCATGAGTCCCTCCTGGGGAGCCTTGCGGTCACAGGATGCCGATCTGGCAGCTGTCGCCGACCAGGAACCGGTAGGCGACCGGACGGGCGTCGCTGTGGGCGATGACGCAGTCGCGGCCGATCAGGCTGTCGGCCATGCGTGTGGGCAGGTGCGAGATGCGGCTGTTCTCGAGCACGATGGAGTGCTCGATCTCGGCGTGGTCCACCGCCACGCCGTCGCTGATGGACGTGTACGGGCCCACGAAGGTGTCGCTGAGCCGGCAGCCGGCGCCTATGACGACGGGCCCGCGCACGGTGCAGCGCTCGAGCACGCTGCCCTCGCCGATCTGCACCGGCCCCTCCAGCGTGGTCTCGCGCAGGTCGCCGTGCACCTCCCCCTTGATGGTGCTGAGCACCAGACGGTTGGCCTCGAGCATGTCCTCGAGCTTCCCCGTGTCCTTCCACCAGCCCGTGACCACGTGCGGCTCCACGCGCAGCCCGCAGTCGACCATGTGCTGGATGGCGTCGGTGATCTCGAGCTCTCCACGGGCGCTCGGCGCGATGGCCTTGACGCTCTCGAAGACGGCCGGCGTGAACAGGTACACGCCGACCAGGGCGAGGTCGCTGCGCGGCTCCTTCGGCTTCTCCACGAGCCGCGCCACGCGGCCCTCGCCGTCCAGCTCCGCGATGCCGTAGCTCTGCGGGTCGGTGACCTTCTGCAGGAGAATGAGCGCGTCGGCGTTGCTCGTCTGGAACGTCTGCACGAACGGGGCGATGCCCTCTTTGAGGAGGTTGTCGCCCAGGTACATCACGAACGGCTCGTCGCCGAGGAACGCCTCGCTGATGAGTACCGCGTGCGCAAGGCCCAGCGGCGCGTCCTGTGCAAGGTACGTGACGCTGAGGCCGAACCGGCTGCCGTCGCCGACCGCGGCCTCGATCTCGGCGTGCGTGTCGCCGGTGACGATGCCGACTTCAGTGACGCCCGCGGCCCGCATGGCCTCGAGGCCGTAGAACAGCACCGGCTTGTTGGCGACAGGCACGAGCTGCTTGGCGGCCGTATGTGTGATGGGGCGCAGGCGAGTGCCCGCGCCACCGCTGAGGATGAGCCCCTTCATGGGCGTGCCCCCTTGCGCCCGGTGTCAGATGGTCTCGTCGCCGGCGAGTTCGTCGTCCGTCTCCGTGGAGAGGAGGTCGAGCACGCTGCGCTCGTCGACAGCCTTACCCACAAAGACGACGTTCGGACCCGTCCACAAGGTGACACGGGCCCCGACCGGCAGCCGGAACGGGGCGCCGTCGAGGACGATGCTGGTCAGCGTCGAGCGCTCGATGTCGCGCGTGACCTCGGCGCTGTCGATGGAGAAAGGTTCTCCGTCGTCAAGTTGCAACCGAGGCTCTCTGCTCTCGTCGATGATCACGGCGCGGAGTATAGCACCGGGGCCTGTTCCCGGCGGCCCATCCGTGCTGTAGTAGGCGATGGACGGGGCGTACCGTGGGGGAGCCCCGGTGGAGGAAGGAGTCCGCATGGTCGTCATACGGAATCGCCGGCGCGTGGCGCTCGCGGCGGTGGCCGCGCTGCTGGCCGCCGGGTTGCTCTGGGGCCTCGGGAGCGTGCTGGCCGCGAGCCCGAGCTCCTCGCCCGGGGCGAAGACGGTCCTGCGTCTTGGATGGACCAACGATCCGGACAACCTCAACCCGTTCATCGGCTACGAGTCGTCCAGCTACGAGATCTGGGCGATCAACTACGAGTTGCTGGTGGGTTTCCGGGCCAAGGACATGGCCAATGCGCCCGGGGTCGGGCTCGCTACGGACTGGCAGACCTCCGACGACGGCAAGGTCTGGACGTTCACGATCACCGACAAGTCGAAGTGGCAGGACGGCGAGCCGCTCACCGCGCGCGACGTGGCGTTCACGTACGACTACGTCCTCAAGAACGACCTCGGGATGTTCATCGACTACCTCAAGTTCATCGACAAGGTCGAGGTCCCGGACGACACCCACGTGGTGTTCACGTGCTCCAAGCCCAAGGCGAACATGCTCGGGCTCTGGATCCCCATCCTGCCCGAGCACATCTGGAGCAAGGTCTCGCCCAAGGAGGTCGAGAGCAGGTACAAGAACTCGCCGCCCATCATCGGCTCCGGCCCATTCCAGACGGTGGAGTGGAAGAAGGGCGAGTATGTGCGCCTGGTCGCGAACAAGGACTACTGGCGCGGCGCCCCCAAGGTCGACGAGGTCATCTTCCAGACGTACCAGAACCAGGACACCATGGCGCAGGACCTCAAGACCGGCGCCATCCAGTCGGGGTGGAACATCCCCTCCGCGCAGTTCAACGCGCTCAACAACGACCCCGGCCTCGAGGCCATCCGGGCCGTCACCGTCGGGTTCGACGAGCTCGGCTTCAACTGCGCCGACCAGAAGAAGTTCCCCAAGTCGACCGGCAACCCGGTGCTGCAGGACCCGGCGTTCCGCAGCGCGCTGCAGTGGGCCATCGACAAGGACAAGATCGTCTCCATCGGCTACAGCAACAATGCACTGGCGGCCGACACGATCATCAACCGTGACTACTACTCGGCTGAGGCCGACTACCACCTCACGCCGTCTTCGCCGTATGCGTTCGACCTGGACAAGGCCCGCCAGGCGCTGGATCAGGCGGGCTATCCGGACGGCGACGGCGACGGGATCCGCGAGTACAAGGGCAAGCCGATCGAACTCCGTCTGTACACGCGCTCGGAGTCGCCCGAACAGCAGAACTGCGGCAAGCTCATGGCCGGGTGGTTCAAGGACATCGGTCTCGACATCGACTTCCAGGTCATCGACGATGGTGCGCTCGCCGACAAGCAGTACAACGTCGAAGGTGGCCAGTACGCACCGGACTTCGACATGTTCATCTGGGGCTGGGGCGGCGACGTCGACCCCAACTTCATCCTCTCGGTACTCACCACCAACTCCATCCAGAGCTGGAGCGACTGCGCCTGGTCAAACCCTGAGTACGACAAGCTGTTCCTGAAGCAGCAGTCGACGATCGACGTCCAGCAGCGCATAGCCATCGTCAAGCAGATGCAGCAGATCGTGTACGACCAGTCGCCGTACATCCCGCTGGTCTACCCGCTCGACCTCGAGGCGGCCAACAAGGGCAAGTGGGCCGGCTGGGTGCGCGCCAACGAGAACAAGGGCGCCTGGTGGTACAACACCCAGCCCGACACGTACCTTGCCGTGCACGAAGCGACCACCACGGAGAGCAGCTCCGGCGGCGGCTCGGGTACCGGCATCATCATCGGCGCGATCGTCGCCGTCGCGGTCGTGGTCGTCATCGTGCTCCTGCTCGTGAGGCGGCGCGGTCGCCGGGTGGAGACGGAGGCGTGAGTCAGGAGGCGTAGCTGAGGTAGGGTCGCCAGCTCTCGTGGACGTGGTCCACGTGGAGCAGGACGAAGGCGGCCGGGCCAGGTGCGCGCGGCTGGCGCAGCAGCCGCAGGCCGGCCAGGTCGAGCGGCCGGTCGCCCTTCTTACGGTTGCACGGAGCGCACGATGTGACCAGGTTGTCCCACGTGTCGGGGCCGCCCTTGGAGCGCGGCACCACGTGGTCGACCGTCAGGTGGCGAGGGCTGCCGCAGTACTGGCAGCGGTGACGGTCACGCGCGAACACCGCACGCCGCGAGATGCGTGCCGACGGGCTGCGGCGCGGGACGCGCACGTAAGCGGTGAGACGGATGACCAGGGGGACGGGGAAGGTGTCGCGCTCGCTGTGCACCGCCGCGCCTGACTGCTCGAGCATCTCGGCCTTGCCCTTGAGCAGGAGAATGAGCGCACGACGCACAGAGCACACATTCAGCGGCTCATAGGTGGTGTTCAAGACGAGCACCTTGCGCATGGTCCCGGATAGTAGCAGATAGACTCTCGTTATGGACCTCTTCTCTCTCGGTGACGACCAGGTACAGGCCGAGGCGCCGCTGGCGGCGCGCATGCGGCCACGCACGCTGGCGGAGTTCGCCGGGCAGGAGCATATCGTCGGGCCCGGCACGGTGCTGCGGGCGGCCGTCGAGGGCGGCCAGCTCTTCAGCATGCTCTTCTTCGGGCCGCCCGGCTGCGGCAAGACGACCCTTGCGCGGCTCATCGCCGCGGAGACGGGCGCCCGGCTGGTGCAGCTCTCGGCGGTCAGCTCCGGCACGGCCGACGTGCGCGCCGCGATCCAGGGTGCGCGCGAGGCGCGCACGCTCAACGCGGCGAGGACCGTCCTCTTCATCGACGAGATCCACCGCTTCAACAAGGCGCAGCAGGACGCGCTGCTGCCGGCGATTGAGGACGGGGTCGTGGCGCTCATCGGCGCCACCACCGAGAACCCGTACTTCGAGGTCAACTCGGCGCTCATCAGCCGCTGCCAGCTCTACCGCTTCGAGCCGCTGGCGCCCGAACTGGTCGAGCGGGTCGTGGCGACTGCGCTGGACGACGAGGAGCGCGGCCTCGGCGGCAAGGGCATCACGCTGGGCGAGGGCGCGCTCGCCTACCTCGCCGGCATCTCGCGCGGAGACGCGCGCGTGGCGCTCAACGCGCTCGAGACCGCCTGGCGCTCCCGATCCGCCGCGTCGCCGGGAGCGCCCGTCACCGTCACGCTGGACGACCTTCAGGACGCGGCGCAGAAGTCCCCGGTCATGTACGACCGCGACGACTCCCACTACGACACGGTCTCGGCGTTCATCAAGAGCATGCGCGGCAGCGACGCGGACGCCGCCGTCTACTATCTCGCCTCGATGATCGCCGGCGGCGAGGACCCCAGGTTCATCGCCCGGCGCATGGTCATCTTCGCCAGCGAGGACGTGGGCAACGCCGACCCGCGGGCGCTGCAGGTCGCCGTGGACGTGGCGCGCGCCGTGGACTACGTCGGCCTGCCCGAAGCGCGCATCAACCTGAGCCAGGCGGCCACGTACCTCTCGCTCGCTCCCAAGAGCAACGCCGCGTACAAGGCCGTCGACGCGGCGCTCGAGGACGTGCGCCGCCAAGGCAATCGGCCGCCGCCCCCGCACCTGCGCGACGCCAGCTACAGGGGCGCGAAGGAACTCGGCCACGGCGCGGGGTACAAGTACCCGCACGCGAGCGGCGGCTGGGTGGAGCAGCAGTACCTGCCCGACGAGCTTTCAGGGCGCCGCTACTATGTGCCGATACGGGGACTCGAGAGCCAGATGGCCGCCCGCTTGGACGAGACCAGGCGGCGGGCGGCGGACGCGGAGCGAGAGGCCCGGCCGGACGGTCCCGGGCCCGGCCCGGGCAAAGGCGAGGAGGTCGAAGGGGCGTGAGCGGCGTGTACGTCGTCGTACTGATCTTCCTCGTGGTCGCGCTCCTTGCGCTCCTGGCCGTGTGGTTCTACGCACGCCGGGTCAAGGACGACCTGGACACCGCGCCGAGCGCCGTCACCGGGGCGACGGCGCCGCTCGAGCTGTCCGCGGAGAGTGTCGCCCGCCTCAAGGAACTGAGCGCCGAGCCCATCCTGCTCAAGCAGGGCGAGGAGGGCGTGCGCGTGCAGATCGAGCACCGGCCGATGCTGCCGCTCATGGCGTTCGCCGGCCAGGGCGCGGTGAGCGCGGCTCTCAACGAGGTGGCCATGCGCGTCAGTGAGCGGTGGGGGCCCAAGTGGGTGGTGCTCCTCTCCGCGCGCGATGACGGGACCGTCTCGGCCCAGCGGCTGGCCTGACGGGCCGGCAGGACTGCGCCCCAGCCCCGCGTATACAGGGCTGTACACTGTAAAGCTCGGGCACATTTCTACCGACGTTACACATCGCCGGCTTCGCACGCTTCACGGCCGGCGTAAGGCTCGCAGGGTCAAGGAGGCAGCGATGAAGGTGTTCAGGTTCCTGATCGGGCTCGCTATCGGGGCGGGCGTCGCGCTGCTTGTTGCCCCCAAGAGCGGGCGTGAGTTGCGACGGCAGCTGACCGGCGGGGGGAGCAGCAAGCTCCTGGGCGCCGGGCGGGACACGTACCCGGAGCCGGCGGAGTGGGGCGGCCCCGCCACCGTTGTCGCCGAGCCTCCCATGGCCGATCGGGTACCGCCGCCGCTGGGGCCCACGTGGGCGCCGGAGCCGGTGGCGGAAGAGGTCGTCACGGAGGCCGAGGACAAGATCGTCGTCGAGGAGCCGGCGCTCGAAGAAGAACCGGCGGGCGAGGACCTGCGCGTGCGGATCGAAGAGACGCGTGCGGCCCTGGAGAACGAGCTGGCGCAGCCGTTTGCCGCCGCCGCGTCCGAGCAGGCCGACGAAGCGGCGCTGATGGCCGGCGCCGCCGCCGCGGCCGAGGTCGCGGCCGAGGACGCCGTCGTCGACGCCGTCGCGGCGGAGGCCGTCGCCGAGGAGGCAGTGGCCGAGGCCGAGGTGGCCGAGGTCATCGCCGAAGAGGCCGTGTACGAGGCCGTCGTCGCCGATGAGGTCGCGACCGACAGCGTCATCGAGGCGCTGGCCGCCGACGACGAGCAGGTCGAGATCGCTGCCGAGGAGGCGGTCATCGAGGCCGCCGATTCCGAGGCCGTCGCCGAGGAGGCCGTGACCCAGGCGACCGAGGAGGAGCTCGCGGCGGAGGCGGCCGAAGAGGCAGACGTCGCCGAGCATGCCGCCGAAGAAGCCATCGTGGAGGAGATCGTGGTCGACGAAGCCGTCGCCGAGGCGCCCCCCGTCGCCGAGGAACCGGCGCCGTTCGCCGGTCCGCTGCCGCCGCCTCCGCTTGTGCCTTCCGGGCCGGCCGTCGCGGAGTCGGAGCCCGCTGCCGAGCGGCCGGTCGCGAGCCAGGCCCGGGACATCGACTACGGCGAGCAAGTGCATCAGGCCGCCGAGGAGGTCGTCGAGGTAGCCGCCGCTGAGGAGTCGGTCACCGAAGCGCCCGTCGTCGAGGCCGAGCCCGTGATCGAGGAGGAGCCTGCGCCGGCTCCCGTCGTCGAGGCCGAGCCCGTCGTCGTCGAGGAGCCCGTGGCGGCGCCGGCCGAGCAGGCCCCTGCCGTAGATGCGGCCGTGGCGCGTGAGGGTGGCGCCATCGACCAGGCGGAGATGCGCCGTCGCATCGAGGAGACGCGCGCCCGCCTCAAGGCCAAGGCGTTCGACGCGATGATGAGCGGCGAGGCCGCCCTGCTCTCGCGGGACAGCGGCGAGCGGGCCGTGCCGACCGGCGAGGAGCACGGCCTCGACGAGGAGACCGACTCCGCCATCGACGAGTCGCTCTCACAGGAAGAGTACTGATCGTCTGAAAGCAGCGACGGGGCCGGGAGGACACGCTCCTCCCGGCCCCGTCGTCGTTCCCGGACCTCCCGCCCGGTGGGCGGCGCCCGCGTCAGGACGGAGGGGGCCGCCTGTGTCGCTGCTGCTCGCGCCGCCGTCTCCGGTCCTCGCGGCCGGCCTTCTCCGCCTGCACGGGGCGCGCTTCGCGTCGCGGTTCGCGCCCGGCGGCCAGTTCCGCCGCCTCCCACTCCTCGTCGCTCGGCCGGCCCGGCCCCCTGCGGTCGACCGCCGGCCACGACAGCGCGCCCGGCGCCAGCCCGGGCTCGTGCAGCGTGTGCGCGAGTACGCCGGCGGTGGAGAAGAACAGCACGGTGAGCAGTGTCATCCCCGCCGGGATCGTCCGGTTCTCGAAGAGCAGGAAGAAGTACCACCAGACCTTGACGCCCACGTCGAGTTGCGCCGCGTAGTAGAGGAGCGGGACGGCCACCGTGAGCAGCCCCAGGTATACCGGGAGGAGCGACCGCATCCAGCCACCGGGCCGCGCGAGCGGCCAGAGGATGGCGGCGGGGAGCACCAGGAGTACCGCGTAGGGATTGAGCAGGAGGAGCAGCAGGGAGATGAGGACGAGCACTACGTGAGAGACGAGGATGGTGGCGCGCGCGTCGGTGGCGAAGCGCCGCTCGAGGCGCCGCTGGACCGCCACCGCGTAGGCGTAGGCGAGCACCAGCAGGACGAAGAGGACGACGACCCGCAAGTACCGCGGTGACGCGGCGAGGTGCGAGTCGGGAGGGATCACGGCGTCGGGGCTGTGCGGCAGCAGGCCGACGAGGTTGGCGAAGTAGATGATCGCGATGAGCAGCAGCCAGGGCGCGAGGTGCAGGCCGGCGCGCTGGAGCGCGGGCTTCAGCCGGATGCGCGCCCTGCGGCAGTGGGCGTACAGGTCGATGGTGACGGCCACGAGCGGCAGGGCGAGGGCGGCGAGGATGGCCGCGAGCGCGCTGCCCGGCAGAGTCGCCTTGTGCGTGAGGAAGATGGTGCCGCCGCTCGGCGCGCCGGGCTCGGAGGTGCCGTCGACCGCCATCACCATGTTCTGCACGGTGGTCCCGACCCGGGTGAGCGTCTCCTGGGACACCGTGTCGAGTGTGTCGCTCTGGACGGGCGTGGAGGGGCCGGCGGCGGACACGGTGACGGCGGGCACGCCGGCGGCGACGAAGGGACCCTGGCTGCCGGCGTCGGCGGGCACGGCCAGGCGAAGCACCTGCGACGGCACCGACGGCAGCTTGGCGCCCATGTTGGAGTCCCGCTTGGCCGCCGGGGCCGTGAGCAGCCAGAGCCACGGAGGAGCCACTTTGGGCACGGCGCTCCAGCCGTCGACGGCCACGGCGTCGCTCTTCGGCTTGGCCACATCGCGCACTGTGATGACCGCGTAGAGGTCGTCGGTCTGGTGCATCTCGACGAAGTTGCGCGCGCCGAGCGCGCCGAACGAGTCTCCGGTGGTGCACAGGAAGATGATGGTGTGGTCGTGCGCCGCCACCGTGAACGCGTCGGCGAGGCCGATGAGCGTGGCGACTCCTGAGGCGTTGTCGCCGGCTCCCTGCGTGGCCAGCGGGGCGACGTCCCGGTTGGCGACCAGCATGATGGTGCCCTGGGTGCGCCCCTTCGCCACACCGTACACGTTCTGGAGCGCGACGCTCCTGTCGTTGACCGTGGCCGCGAAGCCCTCCACGTGCGTCTCGAGGTTCGCGGCCCGGAACTGCTGCTCGACCCAGATGCCCATGCGGTTGTCTGGGTCGCTGCCGGCCACCCGCTGCGGGAAGTCCTCGACGATGGTCTTGAGGTCGACGAAGGCGGCCTGGCCGTCGAAGGACGGAGGCTCCTGGCTGAGCTTGGGGGTGCCGGGACTCTTGAGGGTGAACAGCGCGACCACGATGAGAACGGCCGCGACCACCCAGGCAACGCGATACACCTTCAGGTTGGGCAGGGGAGACCTCCTCGGGCGTGCCCGGCATCCTATCAGATGGCTCGTTGTGGGAGCACCGCAGGCGAGCCGTCGGGGCGGTATCATGGCCGCATGCCCGATCCCGCCCGCATCCTCGTCGTCGAAGACGAGGCCCGCATCGCCGAGGTCGTCCAGAGCTACCTCGAGGCACAGGGCCACGTGGTGGACTGGGCGGCGAGCGGAGAAGAAGCCCTTGCCGCCGCAGCGCGCCGCCGGCCAGACCTCGTCGTCCTCGACCTCGGCCTGCCGGGCATGCCCGGAGAAGACGTGTGTCGCCGGCTCCGGGCCGAGTCCGACGTGCCCACGGCGTTATGCGGACAGAACCGCCCGCAGCAACCCCTTAGCCAGCAGAAACACACCGACAGGGCGCATAACCCCGCCGTCTACCTAATGCCGGTTATGTGGAATTCCGCATAACCGGACATGGCGACGGAATAGTTGCAGGGTCATCGGTGGGATTTGATGCTGTAGCGCAGGGTCAGGCTGGTGCCGGGGTAGACGGTGTGGGTGTCGTTGAGGGCTTGGCAGAGTTCGTCGATGGCGGCGGTGTGCCGTGGTGCGGGCAGCGGGTCGAGGCGGATGTGCAGGGTGTTGGTGTCGTGGTTGGGGATGATGTCGCCGGAGCCGGCCAGTGCGGTGCGGGTCAGGGTGTGGGCTTCGTCGTCGGCGCGGGTGTAGCCGGTGGCGGTGAGGATCGCACGGGCAAGGTACTGCGCGGTGTTGAACGCGGCGATGCGGATGGCGTGGTGGATCAGTTTGGTTTCGGTGTCGAGCACCTGTTGGCCGGGGTGGACCTGCGCGAGCGGCAGCCGGGCAGGGAGCTCCTGGTGCGCGGTCAGTGCCGCGTCGAGTTCGGTGTCGGCGGTGTGCACGCCGGTGTTGATGGTGTTGATCATGGTGTTGGTGACCATGATGGTGTGCCCGGGCGGTGGTAGCGATACCTGCAACAGTTCACGGTCGCGGGTGTTTTCGGCTGAATGCAGTGCCCGGCGGGCCTTTTCGACCCGGGCGTAGGCGAGCTTCTTGGCTGGGTTGGGCACCATCGGGTCCGGGTCGTCCTGGTCGGTGCGGTAGCTGTCATGGGAGTCGAGATCGAAATGCATGCGGGCGTAGCGGTAGTGGTTCTCTTGGAGCAATACGTACTCGTCAGGGTTAC
>CAVOMB010000047.1:0-35634 GCA_963696935.1 uncultured Thermoleophilia bacterium
CGCCTGCGAGGCCACGTGCATCCTCGACTACGACGACGCCGAGGACTTCATGGGCCGGGTGCGTCCGGCGCCGTGCGAAGGCTGCTTCGGCGCCATCCGCGACTACTGCCGGGTGCTCGGCCTGACCCAGTTGATGCTCAGCTCCTACTCTTCCCCCGACCTGCAACGGGAGGCGGAGGAGGTGGCGGATCAGTACCTGGATGCTCCGCTGAGCGACATCTACGCCTACCAGCGGAACGACGTCCCCGTCGGCCAGATCATCGAGCCGGCGCTCTTCCGCTTCTACCTGCGCGGCAGGCTGCCCGACGACGACACGGTGCGCGCCGTCGGCCGGAGGTTCTTGCGGGCGGGGGTCGAGTTCGCCGGCATGCTCGAGCGATTCATCGATGGATGGCGTCCGGACGTGCTCCTCATCCACGCCCCCGTGTACCTCATCGGCGGCACCGCCTTGGCGGTCACTAAGGCGCGCGGCGTCCGTAGCGCCTCGTGGGAGATCGGCTACCGGCGCGGGGCCGTCATGGCCAGCCACCGGGGCGACTACGTCCGCGAGATGCGCCACGACGCCAGCGCGAGCTGGGACAGCCCGCTGACGGCGCAGGAATCACGTGCGCTCGACATCTACCTGGACGGCCGGCAGCGCGGCGCCATGGACGCCCAGACCCACCACCCCTCTCCCATCGAGGGACGTCAGGCCGTCCTAGCCGCGACAGGTCTGCAAGAGGGAGAGCGGATGGTCTCCCTGTTCACCAACGTCGTCTGGGATGCTCAGGTCTACGCCGAGAAGACGCTGTTCCGGGGCCCCGTGGAGTGGATGATCGAGACCCTGCGGCACGTAGCGCCCTCGCGCGGTTTGCGCTATGTGGTGCGGGTCCACCCGGCGGAGGTCAAGATCCCCTCGGTGCTCACGCAGGAGCGCATGGACGACCAGATCCGCGAGGCCTTCCCCGACCTGCCCGACTCCGTGGTCGTGATCCCCCCGGAGGACGATCTCAGCTCGTATTCGCTCGCCGCCGCATCCGATCTCGCGGTCACGTACTCGAGCACCATCGGGCTGGAGACCATGGCCATGGGCATCCCCACGGCGGTGGCGGGCTACCCGTTCTACGCCGGCAAGGGGTTCGGCATCGAGCCGCCCGACCAGGAGACCTACTACTCCATCGTCCGCGACCCGTCGCTGGCGACGATGAGCCCGGAGGAGATCGAGCGGGCGCGCCGCTGGGCGCACTACCTGTTCTTCCGGCGCATGCTCATCCTGCCGGACATCGTCGATGCCCGCTACGTCGGCTTGCCGCGAGTGCGGGACCTCAATGATCTGAGGCCCGGCCGCTATGCCGGGCTGGACGCGTTCTGCGACGGAATCCTACGGGGCAGCCCGTTCGAAGCCGAAGACCTGACGTCACTCCAGGCCGTGCTCGCCGGCACCATGGCCTGAGAGCCGACCGCTATCCGTGGAGGACCACTTGTGATGTCGACCCCCAGCGTTCTCGTCACCGGCGGAGCCGGCTACATTGGATCCACGCTCTGCCGTGAACTCCTTGCGCGCGGCCGCCTCGTCGTGGCGGCTGATGCCCTGCTGTTCGGCGGAGAGGCTGTCCTGGACCTCATGTCGCGGTCCGACTTCAGCTTCTCCAAGACAGACATCACCGACGATGCACAGATCGCGGAGCTGCTCGGCCGCGGCCACTACGATGCCGTCGTGCACCTGGCCTCCATCGTAGGTGATCCGGCCTGCAAGGCGCAGCCCGAGCTCGCCGAGCGCACCATCTGGGACGGGTCCCGGCGCCTCTTCGAGCTCTGCGAGGGGGCCGGAGTGAAGCGCTTCATCTTCGCCTCCACCTGCAGCAACTACGGCAAGATGGAGGGCCGGGACATGCTCGACGAGGACGCGCCGTTGCGCCCCGTCAGCTTGTACGCGGAGCTCAAGGTACGGTTCGAGCGCTACCTGCTCGAGCGCGACAGTCGCATCGATTCGACGGTGCTCCGCTTCGCGACCGTGTACGGCCTGGCGCTGCGACCGCGGTTCGACCTCACCATCAACGAGTTCGCCCGCGACGCCGTCCTGAAGGGCGAGCTCGAGATCTACGGGCCGCAGTTCTGGCGGCCGTACTGCCACGTCAGCGACATCGCCAGGGCCGTCGCTCACGTCCTTGATTGCGATCGCGATCTGGTCGCCGGCAAGACCTTCAACGTGGGGTCGAACGCAGAGAACTACCAGAAGAGCATGATCGCCGACGAGGTGGCCCGGCAGGTCCCGGTCACGATCACCACCGTCGATCGCGACGAGGATCCGCGAGACTATCGCGTGAACTTCGACCGCATAGCGGCCCTCGGATTCGCCCCTCGGCTCAGGCTCGCCGACGGCATCCGCGAGATCGCTCAAGCCGTCGGCGACGGCCTGATCGCCGACCCGTACGCCCAGCGCTACCGCAACTCGTGAAGGCGTCGCAGCAGTGATCCCGCTGAGCGAACCGGCCATCCTCGGACGCGAGCTCGAGTACGTAAGCGAGTGCCTGCGCACCGCGTGGGTCTCGTCGAGCGGCGAGTTCGTGACCAGCTTCGAGCGTGCCCTGGCGGAGTACGTCGGCGTGGAGCACGCCGTAGCCTGCGACTGCGGCACCTCGGCCCTGCACGTCTCGCTGCTGCTGTCGGGGATAGGTCCCGACGAGGAGGTGATCGTCCCCGACGTCACCTTCATCGCGCCGGTCAACGCCGTGCGCTACGTGGGAGCCTGGCCCGTGTTCGTCGGGTGCGACGAGTACTGCGGTCTGGACGTGGACGCGGTACGCCGCTTCCTCGAGCAGGAGTGCTCGCGGCGAGGCGACATCACGGTGAACCGCGACACCGGCAGGCGGGTGTCCGCCATCGTGCCGGTGCACGTGTTCGGCACCGCCGCCGACATGGATGCCCTCGGTGAGCTGGCGGCCGCGCACGAACTCGCCATCGTCGAGGACGCCAGCGAGGCTCTGGGTTCCACCTACAAGGGCAGCATGTGCGGCTCCCTGGCGCCGCTCGCGTGCTTCAGCTTCAACGGCAACAAGATCGTCACGAGCGGCGGCGGCGGTGCGATCCTCACCGACGACGCCGCGCTGGCCGAGCGCGCCCGCTACCTGACGACGCAGGCCAAGGAGCCCGGCATCGAGTACGTCCACCATGCGGTGGGCTACAACTACCGGATGAACAACGTCCTTGCCGCCCTGGGCCTGGCTCAGCTCGAGACGATCGACGAGCGGCTCGCGGCGAAGCGCGAGAACTTCCGCAGGTACGGACAGGCGCTCGGCCCGAGCCTGGCGTCACGGCTCGTCGGGCAACCCGAGTGGAGCGACGCCAACCGCTGGTTCTACGGGTTCCTGTGTGATGACTCCGCGCAGAAGGCGGAGGTTCTGGCCGCTTGCGTCGAGGCGGACATCCAGGCGCGGCCGCTGTGGTATCCCAATCACCTGCAGCGCCCGTACACCGAGATGCAGTCGTTCGAAGTCGGCAGCTCGCTCTGGTTCTACGAGCGCCTGGTGAACCTGCCCTGTTCGGTCCGCCTCACCCCGGCCCAAATCGACACCGTGGCCGCAGTGATTAGGCGGACGGTGTCAGCCCGGCTCTGATCCGAGTACTTCCTCGAGCAGTCCTTCGGCGCACAGCCTGTCGGCCAGTGCGTACAGCTCGGCCACGGGTACGCGAATCGCATCACTGACGGCGATGAGGTCGCGCGTGCCGTCGGCGTAGGCCAGGAGGTCCAGCATGGCCGAGACCGCCGCATGGGTCTCCTTCGTCCCGAGAGAGGGGTAGAGCCCGCGGCGCCCCAGCTGCGGTTCTCCGAGGCATGTCGTGCGATACGTGCGATCGCGCTCGATCAGCTCCAGGCACGAGCGCAGGGCGTCGAAGCCGCCCTGCAGGCCGGCCGGGGTGACGAGCTCGAGGTCGTCCAGGGACGTGTGGTACTCCGGGTACTCCCGGTACTTAGTGCGCATGACGGACGCGACGGGCAGGTCCACGCCGGGGCTGCAGTACTGGCGCTCGTCGCTCCCCCTGTCGAGGTAGGAGTATGCGACGAAGGCCGGGTGCTCGTCGCGGAGGACCTTCAGCGCGACCCGGTCGGCGAGCGTGTCGCCCGCTCGAGACGGCAGGTACGAGTAGGCACGGTCGTCACCGACGCAGGTGACGTTGAATCCGGCGACGACGCGGTCCTTAAGCACGTCCAGATTGCGGCTCAGGTAGGTGAGCGCGCCGATCGTCTCCGGGATGAACACCAGGCGATAGGTGTACCGGCGCGGCGCGCTCAGGAGCCACTCGGCCAGGAACGTGGTGACCACCGGGCCGGAGAGCTCGTTGTTGGCCATCGACGGGTGGCAGACGTACGTCGAGAGGAGCACCTCGGTCTCGGTCTCGCCGGGGATCAGCAACTCCGCGTACGTGAGAGACCCGGGCGCGAGCGTGCTGTCGACCACCGCCCGGTACGTGCCCTCCTCCAGCGCCGTTCTGTCCTCGTGCGCCAGGCAGAAGCCCCAGCGCTCGGAGTAATAGGACGTCACGTAGGGGATCGCGGTGGGCTGTTCCTTCGAGCGAGTGGAGATGCTGCTGGAGCTCCGCGAGCGGCAGCGTGACGTCCACGGGTACAGAGTAGCCGACCAGGTGGAGGTTGTTCCTCCGGAAGTCTACGACGCGCTCGCCACGCTCGTCCAGGATGCAAGCGTCTCGCACGTTCCACTCAGGCGGCACCGTCCAGTCGAACGCCTGCGTCCCCGACGGCACCTCGCTGACGGTGAGCGGCACCTGCCGACCCAAGATGGTGAGCGTCTGCCGCACACCGTCGCCGGTGATGCTGCGGCAAATCGGGAACAACTCCTCCGCGAGGGCGTGCATCGCTGGTCCGCAGTCGTCGAAGTCCATGCGTCGTCCCTTCATCGGCCGCCCGTCCCCGCCTTCTCAGCCCGGCCCGGAGGCGAGCTCGTCCTGCGCCCGCTGGTAGTCCTCGGGACGCCCGATATCCAGCCAGTACTCGATGATGGGGAAGCTGGCCACCACCCGGTCTTCGTCGACCAGCACCCTGATGAGGTCAGTCATGTCGAAGTGGACGCCCTCGGGGATGCGCTCCCAGGCGGACGGCTCGAGCAGGTAGATCCCCGCATTGATGAAGAACGTCAGGGACGGCTTCTCGCGCAGCTCGGAGACACGGAAGCCGTCGTTCTCCACGACGCCGAACGGCACGTCGATTACGTAGCGGCGCACGCCCACCGTGCAGCTCCGCCCGGTGTGCGGCGTGGTACTCGAGCATCTTGTCGAACGGCACGCCCGTGAGGATGTCCCCGTTGATGACGACGAACGGGCCGGCGGGACGGTCCAGGAGCCTGAGCCCGCCGGCCGTCCCCAGCGGCTGGTCCTCGTTGGCGTAATCGATGTTCACGCCGAAGGCGCTACCGTCGCCGAAGTGCTCCTCGATGTGGTCACCCAGGTAGTGCGTCGTCATGCTGACGTCGCGGATGCCGGCGCGCCGCAACTGGCGCACGGTCCGCTCGAGCACAGGGCGGTCGCCCACCGGCAGCATGGGCTTGGGGACGCTCTCGGTGAGCGGCATGAGGCGCTTGCCGAAGCCGCCGGCCATGATCACGGCCGAGAGCTCCGGCCGCGCGTCCACGGCGATGTCCTTGCGCAGGACGAACTCCACTACGCAGCCGTCCGGATCCACGAGCGGCAACTGGTCGACGTCGTGGGCGACCATGATGTCCAGCGCCTCGGGCATGAGCGTGCCGGCAGGAGCCGTGACCGGCTGGGCGATGGCGATGGTACGCACGGGGTCGGTGAGCGGGAGGTCCCGCAAGAGCGCGCGCCGCACGTCGCCGTCGCTGAGCAGCCCGGCAATCCTGCGCCTCTCGGTGCAGAGCAGAAGCGCCCCGGTGCCCGCACGGTCGAGCTGGTCGATGGCGGCGGCGATGGGCAGTTCGGGGTCGACGATCACGGAGTCCAGTCGCCGGGCAGCTGCGCCGTCGATGGCGTCCCGAGTGGCGAGGTCCGTACGCAACAGCAGGTCGACGAGCACGCCGGCGCCGTCGACCACCGGGAGGTGGTTGACGTCGTTGCGACCCATCAGGTGCAGCGCCTCGCCGTCGGACACCGGGGCTTCGGCGACGACCGGCGAGTGGTTCGCGATGGCGTCGCAGGGAGCCGTCATGGGCACCCCGCGCAGGACGGCCCGGCGGATGTCGCCGTCGGTGATGAACCCGCTCAGTCTCCCGTCCTCGTCGCAGAGTGCGAGGCCGCCGGTCTCCGCCTGGTCCATCTTGGCAATGACCTGGGCGATGGTCGCGTCCGGCGCGACCGTCAGCCGCTGCAGCGTGTCGTGGTGACCGACCGTCATGCCGCGAACCCCGCGCACTGGGGTGATCCGCCCACTATGCGCGAGAGCAACTCGAGGTCGTGGGCGACTGGACGATCGGGGTCGAACGTGTCGCGGTGCTCGAGCACCGCTGTCTCGTAGATCCGCAGCAGTTCGCCAAACAGACGGTGTCCGATCGCATCATTCGCCTCGGAGCGCAAGATGTAGGGCGCGTACTCCTCCGGCAGCTTCGCCAAGAGGGCAAACCGCTCCCGCAACGCGATCAACTCGTCAGTCGTGATCCCCGGGAGGCTGAGATTGGGGTGCACGTCGTCGCACCCCTGATCCTCGGACGGATCGAACAGACCCTCGCTCACGGCCACGTCGTACAGTTCCGTGCCGATCAAGGGGTAGAAGAACCCGGTGTCGGCGCAGTCGACACCTGAGTCGCGATTGAGCCGCACCGTCTCCATCACGGTCTCGCGAGTCTCGTGAGGTACGCCGATCATGTTGAAGCCAGCCGTCCGGACCCCGGCGCCGGCGAGCAGGTGCACCGCCCGGACAATCTCCTCCTGAGTCTCCTTGCGCCGGAGGATGCCGCGTCTGATGTGCTCGTCACCCGACTCGATGCCAATCGAGACGCTCACGCACCCCATCTCGCTCAGGAGGCGAACCTTCTCGGGAGTTACGTTCCGGGCGTTCGCCATGGCCGTGAAGGGCACCCCCACTTCGTCGCGATAGGCGTGTGACAGGGCCCGGAAGTAGTCCATCGGTTTGAGACGGAAGTCCTCGTCGTGAAACTTGAAGAAGGTCACGCCCCACTGACTGACGAGCTGGCGCAGTTCCGCGATGATGCGGTCCACGCTGTACCGGCGGAGATACCGCCCGCCGGCATCCCGGTACAGTGCCCGGTACGAGTCGTTGATGCAGTAGGTGCACGAGTACGGACAGCCCCAGGCGATCATCTGGTCGCCGCCGACGTAGAGTTGGCCGTCGTAGGGTTTGACGAAGTGGCGCCGGTCAAACAGCGACCAGTCCACATAGGGAAGCGAGTCGAGATCCTCGTAGAACGGCCGCAGGGGGTTGCGGCGGGTCACTCCCTGCTCATCCCGCCACGCCAGGTTCTTCAGCCGCTTGATGTCCGCACCGGCAGCTGCGGCGGCCGCGAACTCGGGGAAGAACTCAAACCCCTCGCCGATGCAGGCGTAGTCGACGCTGGGGTGGGCGAGGATCCTGTCCGGAGCCATGGTCGCCGCCTTGTTGCCCCAGACGACGGGAACATGGGGGTTCCACTCCTTAGCGACGTTCGATATCGCGACGCCGACCCGCTCCTCGTCGGAGAGCGCCGAGATGCCCACCACATCAGGGCGGAAGTCCTCCAAGACACGAGCCACCTCGCTGCGCAGGTCGAGTCGACGCTTCTCGAGATCGAGCCCGGAGGTGTCGACGGGCTTGAAGATCCTGATACGGGTCCTCTCTACGGGGACCTTCTCGGCGTCCCCGAGGTCGATGGGCGTCGCGTCGAACAGGCGCACATCATGACCGTCACTCTTCAGCGCGCCGGCCAGCAGAGCGACGCCTATCGACTTGAAGCCGAAGGCCGCACGATTGGGCCATCCAAGCAGGATCTTCACCGGGTATCTCCCTGATCCGGGCCCCAGACCGACCTGTCGACGCGCCCCGTGGCCGCGTCCAGCCTCGCCACCGTTGTCACGCCGGATGCGTTGGAGGCGGCCACACCGATGGCGTCGAGCGCGCGCAGCGGGAACGTCTCCTCGTCGAGCACGTACTGCCACTCGTGGAACGGCACGCCGATGTCGAAGTCGTCGAAGTGGTAGGCGCCGGCGGTGGTCTTGAGCGCCAGCCATGGCTGGGGGCCGAACGTCGGCGTGGCTGAGCGGACCTCGACCACGTGCTTGCCGTCGTCGATGGCGCGCAGCGTCAGGTCCAGCTCGCACGGCGGCCGCGCGGGCAGGTCGAGCGCGTCGCGCAGCGCCTGCGAGGCTTCGCTGTAGCGGTACAGCACGCCGGGGAAGTCCATGGAGACCCGGCGCAGCAGATCGCGCACGCCGTCGATGTCCGGCCGCATGTCGCGGAAGTCGTGGTTCGTCACGGCCAGCACCACCGGCTCGCCGTCGCGCGCCTCGGTGAACGCCTGGCGCACGTCCCGCTCGGCGAGCAAGCGGTAACGCGTGCCGATGTTGAGGCAGCGGGCGACCCAGCGGCGGCAGCCGCCCGGCGCCTGGTAGTCGTCGTGCGCCGGGTGGTATGGCTGCCACACGGCCGGCGCCCGGCGCCAGTCGCCGAGTCGGCCACCCTCGAGGTCCGCCGCGGCCCCGGCGTCCTCCTCGGGCAGCATCGCCTGGTTGGAGTAGTCGAACGGCACGAATTGCTCGAGAAACCAGTGGCTCTCCGGGCGGATGACGTGGAAGCCCGGGCGGTGCGCCGCGGGGAACCAGCCGCGGTCGATCACGCGGCGCGACAGCGTCTGGAAGAGGCTGTCGGAGGCGGCCCACCAGTGCGTGGCGCAGCGGTGGGCCTCACGGCTGAAGGGGTGCGGGTGGTAGTGGAAGTGCAGGCCGTCCTGCGACGAGCCGCTCTCGCGCAGCACCGCACGGTAGTGGTCGAACACGTTGTGGTAGCCCATGTCGCGGCGCCGCGGATTGACGTCGTAGTCCACGTGGTCCACGCAGAACCAGTTGTAGACCCAGCCGCCGCCGAAGGAGTCCGGGACGGCGTCACGGTACGCCGGGGAGAGACACTCCGCCAGCATGGCGTCGACCTTGTCCCAAGTGTCGTTGTAGGCGAGGAGGTGCGGGTCGACGACCCGCCGGACGTCGGCCTCGATATCTCCCAGGTCGAGCTCGCCGGCCTGCAACTGCGCCAGCGTCGCCCGGCTCGGCTCGAGGTCGATGCCGAAGATCTCGCGGAGTCGCTCGAAGGTGGCGTCGACCGACTCGTGCAGCGGCCCCTCGGTGTCGATGCAGTGGACGACGTGGACGATGGCCGCGTCGCTCATGCGGTGAGGTCTCCCCAGCGCAGCACCGCGTCCTCACGCAGGGCGGCCGCAAGACTGCGGCCGACGACGTAGTCGAGGTCGGCCGGCGAGATGCCCGTACCCGGACGCTTGGCCGTGAGGTCGTCCTCGCGGAGGACGTGGCCGGCGGGGAGGTCGCGCCGCACCACGAGGCTACGGCGGAACCGCTCGCGCTTCTCGACCTCAGCCCGCGTGACGACGCGGCGGGCGCCGCCCAGTGAGGCCCACACGTTGCGGCCTTCGTCCACGATGGTCCGGAGCTCCGCCGGGTCGGCGGAGATGGCGTGGTCCCAGCCCTCCATGTCCTTGTCGAGGGTGAAGTGCTTCTCGATCATGCAGGCGCCGAGCGCCACGGCCGCCAGCGGCACCGACGTCCCCAGCGTGTGGTCGCTGAAGCCCACAGGAACCTCGAACGCCTCGCACAGCATCGGGATGTTGCGCAGGCGTATGCTGTCGTACTCGGGCGGGTAGACGGACACGCAGTGCAGCAGCACGAGCTGTTCGTTGCCCGTCTCCCGGACCACTTCGACCGCGCGCTCGACCTCGCCGAGAGTGGCCATGCCGGTGGCCAGCAGGACCGGCCGCTGGCTCGCGGCCACGGCGCGCAGCAGCGGCAGGTAGGTGACGTCCATCGACGCGACCTTGATGAACGGCACGTCGAGCTCGACCAGCAGCTCGACCTCTTCGGGCGAGAAGGCGCTCGAGCAGAATGCAACTCCCCGCTCGCGGCACCAGGCCTGCGCTTGGACGTGCTGCTCGGGCGTGAGCTGGTAGGCGCGTACCATCTCCCTCAACGTCCCGAAGTGCTTCTTCTTGTCGTCGTAGTCCAGGTTGCGGTCGTACTCCTCGCGCGCGATGAGCGAGGACTCGCTCCAGGACTGGAACTTGACGGCGTCTGCGCCGGCGTCTGCGGCCGCGTCGATCAGCCGCCGGCACAGGTCCATGTCGCCGTTGTGATTGGACCCGATCTCGGCGATCACGTAGGGGCGGTGCCCGTCGCCAACTGGCACCCCCCCGAGCTTGACCTCGCTCACGTCTCCCCCTCGTCGATGGTCCACAGGTGCCGCAAGGAGGGATGCGCCACCCACTGCCACCATACCATCGTGCCCCTCAACCGGTTGAGAGCGTCGACGTAACGTGAGAGAGCGTCCGGCAGCGCCACGACCTGGGCGACGAAGACATCGACAGCGCCGGCCACGACCTCGAGCTCGCGAAGACGGTCGGGAGCCGCTCCAGTCAGGTCCGACTCCAGGACCAGACGGTAGTGGTGCCGCACGCGCTCGGTGTCCTCGGCGATCTGCGCTGCAGTGAAGGGGCCGAGCACCCGCGCCGTGTTGGAGCCGTGCTGCCGGTAGTCCATCTCGGCCCGGTCGCCGAAGACGAACCGGGCTCCGAAGAGCCACGCACGCGTCCAAAGATACCAGTCCACGAGCGCCGCGTCGCGCGGGATCGGCAGGCAGCGCCTCAGCACGTCGGAGCGAGCGGCCGAGTTGGACAGCCCATAGGCGTTCGCGCGCGGGAACGCGCCGTCCGGCGCGAGACCGCCGGGCAGCGAGAACGTCCGCCCGGCGCTTCGCCCGCGCTCGTCGACGACGCGCAGCGCGCAGCCGGCCACATCGCAGGTCTCGAGCATCGTTCGCGCGGTCGCGACCCGCGTGGGGTGGAGCACGTCGTCGCTGTCGACCAGCACGACGGCGTCGTAGACTCGTGTCAGCTCGTCGAGGGCCAACTGCCGGATCGAGCCGACCGTCTCGTCCGCCCCCCCGCGGACCCAAACAGCGTCCACGCCACTGCCCATCGCCCGCGATGCTGCCTCTTCACCCAGGCCGTCGAGGGCGATGCAGAGATCGAAGCCGCCGTCGGTCTGAGCGCGCACCGACGCGTACCAGTCGGCGAGATACGGCTGGACGGCGGGATAGACGGTGGTGAAGAGCGCGAGCGGCCGCACCGGTCAGTCACGTCTCCGCCGCTCGAGCTCGAGCAGCACCTGGGCCAGGTCTAAGTCGTCCGCGGTGTCGATATCGACCCCGTGCTGCCAGGAGATCTCCCAGCCCGTCCTCCCCGGCATGAGGAACGTGCCCTCGCGGCGGAGCACAGCCGCACGCGCCCACCAGGCTGCGCCCGTGGGGCAATACAGCTCCGCCAGGTCCTGGCTGCGTGCGGAATGTGCCTCCGGGAAGAGCGGCTGGAGCACGTACTCCTCGCTCCGCCGCATAGCCCACCAGGGATTCTGCCACCCATACCTGACGACTGAGATCTGAGCCTCGCTGCCGGTGGCCTCGAACTGCTCACAGCTGCCGACGACGTCAGCGGCCGTGCGCAGCGGGCAATTGGGCATGAGCTGGCACACCGCGGAGAACAGGTCCGCACCGGGGTCGACGCGCTCCAGCGCGTCGACGGTCGCGGCCGACACCGGCACGAAGTCATCTGAGAGGCTGGGCTCACGCAAGAAGGGCACCTCGGCGCCAAGGGACCGCGCGGCGTCGGCGATCTCCTCGCTGTCCGTACTCACCACGATGCGCGCGAACAGGCCGCTGTCCACGGCGGCTCGCACTGTGTAGGCGAGCAGAGGCTGCCCCCCGAGGTCCACGAGGTTCTTGCCGGGGATGCGTTTCGAGCCTCCCCTTGCGGGGATCACCGCGAGACGGCCGCCCGGGCCGCTCATGGCACTCTCCGTGCGGGCACGCCCACGTACACGCCGGGCTCCGTAAGGTCCTGCGTGACCACAGAGCCCGCCCCGACCAGACAGCCAGCGCAGATGTCCACGCCGTGGATCACAGTGGCGCCGGCGCCGATCATGCTGTGGTCGCCCAGCCGGGAGCCGCCGCTGACGGTGGCGCCCGGAGCGACGTGCACGTCGGCACCCAGCACGCAGTCGTGCTCCAGGATGCAGCCAGAGTTGAGGATGCAGCCGTCGCCGACAACGGCGCCGCTGTTGACGATGGCACCGTCGAAGACCACGGTCCCGGCGCCGAGGGTGACTTCTTCGTTGACCGTGGCGTCCGGCGACGCTACGGCGGGCAGCGCGAAGCCCAGCCGCGCCAAGTCGCCCTGCACGTCGGCGCGCAGCGAGCCAGCGTCGACCTTGCCGATCCCGACCAGCGCCGCGCAGCCCGGCCGCTCCGCGAGCAGGCTGGGCAGCACCTCGTCCGTGCCCACCCACGGGACACCGAGAATCAGGCCAGCGTCGCCGCAATCAGTGTAACCAGCCACGGACCAGCCCGCCTTCTTGAGCACGCCGATCAGGACCTTGGCGTGCCCGCCGCCGCCGATGACAACCATGTCAGCCAGTGCGTCGCTCCGTCCCGAAATCGCCCGCATGTGCACGATACTCCACGTACGGGGCCGCCGTCGTGGACGGTTCCCTCAATACGCCCCGCGCTGGTTGAGCACGGCCGGGATCGTCTGCAGCAGAAGCTTGATGTCCCAGCTCAGGCTCCAGCCGGTGACGTACATGTAGTCCAGCTTGACCATCTCGTCGAACGGGATGTTGGTGCGTCCCAGCACCTGCCACAGTCCCGTCATGCCGGGGGTGATGTCCAGTCGCTTCTGCGTCCAGCCACGGCACTGCTTGGCCTCCTCGACCCACAGGGGCCGCGGACCGACCAGGCTCATGTCGCCCTTCATGACGTTGAGGATCTGCGGCACCTCGTCGAGGCTCCACCGGCGCAGCGCCCCCCCGACGCGGGTGATGCGCGGGTCGTCCTTCAGCTTGAACATGGGGCCGTCATAGTCGTTCTGATCCTCGGCCAGCTCGAGACGCTCCTCGTCGGCTCCAACGTGCATCGAGCGGAACTTGTAGATCCAGAACGGCTTGCCCCCGCGCCCCATGCGCTCCTGACGGTAGAAGACAGGGCCGCGCGAGTCGAGCTTGATGATGACGGCGATGATCCCCATCGCCGGCAGGATCGGGATGCAGAGCAGGCCCCCGACGATAAGGTCGAAGATGCGTTTGACGGCCATGTTGAAGCGGGTGAGCTCGACGTGGCCGACGTCAAGCAGCGGGATCCCCTCGACGTCGTCCACGAGCGCCTGCGAGCTGACCACCTCGAACAGTCGCGGCACGATGTTCACCTTCACGCCGCTGTCGGCGCAGGCGCGCACGATGCGCAAAAGATCGTTGTGTCGCGCCCGGGAGAAGGCCACGATGACCCGATCCACGCCCTCGTCCTCTACGAGGGCGTCCAGGTCGGCTAGGCTGCCGATAACGGGGGCGGCCGGCGCCGACGTCCCGTTCCGCCGCGGCTCGCCGTCATCGAGGAAGCCGACGACGCTGATGCGATACTCGGGGTGCGCCGCGATCTTGGCCGCCAGCGTATGTCCCACCTCGCCGGCGCCGATGATCAGCACGCGCTCCTTGAACGACGACCGGGACCACACGGTCACCCTGCCGACCCATCGCGCGAGGGGCACCAGGATGATCATCAGGAACCAGAAGGCGATCAGCGGCGCTACCGGCGTCTCCGTCCCCATGCCCAGCACCAAGATGATCAGCAGCAGCCAGCTCGCAGCCGTGAGCGCCGTCAGGCCCGTGAGCCCTTCGCTGAGGTTGAAGCCGCCGACGCTGCGCGCCGGCTCGCGGTACATGCCGTAGACCCACAGGGCCGCAAGCCAGTATGGCGTCAGGAAGACGAGCAACAAGGCGCCGATTCTGATGTCGCCCTCGAAGGGACCGTTGAGGCGGTGCAGCAGAGGCACGTCGTCGAAGGCGGAGACGATCGCCACGGCGAGGATCGCGGAGATGATGAGCGCGACGATGTCGCTGGCAAGCGTCGCGACGACGCGTAGTTCAGACGGCCGGTGGGACCTCGCGCCGGCCGCACCGTCTTCGTGAGCCGCGCGGGCGGCCTGCTCTTCAATCGTGGTGTCGCCCATGTTCACAACATCGGCAACACCTTGTGAATCCCTGAGGGATGCGCCGGCCTTCTCGGCGTCCGGTCCCGGCTCGCGGGGGATGCTCCGTCGCGGGGTCGTCAGATGCCACGGGCGTCGCTCCCTCGGGGTCGATCGCCTACTCAAGGATGAGATCGAGAGCCTCGATCGCCGAAGCCCTGCCGCCCTCGCAGTCGATGAGGGCGGCGTCCAAACGGACCGGGCCCTCCGCGACCTCGAACTGCTGCGGGAGCTCGGTGGTGAACCGGCGCAGGATCACGTCGATGCGGACTCCGATCACGGAGTCACGCGGGCCGGTCATGCCCACGTCGGTCATGTAGGCGGTGCCGCCGGGCAGCACGCGCGCGTCGCTCGTCTGCACGTGCGTGTGCGTACCGAGCACGGCGGTCACGCGGCCGTCGAGGTAGTGACCCATGGCCACCTTCTCGCTGGTGGCCTCGGCATGCAGGTCGACGACGATGGTGTCGGCGAGCTGCTGCGCCTCGTCAACAAGACGGTCGACGATGCGGAACGGCGACATGCCCGTCTGCAGGAAGAGCTCGCCGGCGAGATTGATCACGGCGACCTCAGAGCCGTCCGCGGCCGGCCGCACCGTGAGGCCGCGCCCGGGTGCACCGGCCGGGTAGTTCGCCGGCCGCACGATACGCTCGTCGGAGGAGAGGAAGCTGAACACTTCCTTCTGCCGCCAGACGTGGTTGCCGGTCGTGATGACGTCCGCACCGCCGGCCAGCAGGCGCTCAGCGATCTTGGACGTGATGCCGGCGCCGTTGGCCGCGTTCTCTCCATTGACGATGACGAAGCCCACATCGCGCTCATCCACGAAGTCCGGGAGCCAGCGCAGCAAGGCCTCCCGGCCGGGCTTTCCGAACACGTCTCCGACGAAGAGGATCTTCACTGGAGCGACACTCCTGTCGTTGCTTTCCTCTTGCCCACCCGTACGAACGGCTCGTGCCTCAGTTGCGCCACGTGGCCGCCTGCAGCCATTCGAGGGTGCGCTCGAGTCCCTCGTCCAGCGAGACTTTGGGCTCGTAGCCGAGCTTCTCGTACGCCACCGTCACATCGGCAAAGGAATGCATGACGTCACCGGGGCGCGGCGGGCCGTACTCGATGAGTACCTCGCGTCCGGCGACCCGCTTCGCGGCCTCGGCCAGGTCGTTCAGCGTGTGCCGCGCGCCGCAGCCGATGTTGCAGACTAGCGAGCCGTCCAGCGGCACCTGACCCGCCGCCGTGGTGGCCGCGACCACGTTGTCGATGTAGGTGAAGTCGCGGCTCTGAGTGCCGTCGCCGTTGATGACGAGCGGCTCGCCCTTGGCGGCACGCGTCAGGAACTTGGGGATCACGCCGCTGTACTGGGAGTTGGGGTCCTGGCGCGGCCCGAACACGTTGAAGTAGCGCAGCGCCACGGCCTCGATGCCGTACACGGCGCTGAAGCCCATGCAGTACTGCTCGGCGGCCAGTTTGGAGACGCCGTAGGGCGAGATCGGCATCGGAACGAGGGTCTCGGTCTTGGGCAGCACGTCGTTGCGCCCGTAGACCGACGAGGACGAGGCGATGACCACGCGGCGCACCCCGGCGTCGCGCGCCGCGAGCACCACGTTCAGTGTCCCGGTGACGTTGACGTCGTTGGTGGTCAGCGGGTCCTGGATGGAACGCGGCACGCTGGGCAGCGCCGCGAGGTGGATCACCACGTCCATGCCCTTGGTGGCGGTGTGCGTGCGCTCGTAGCTGCGGATGTCGCCCTCGATGAGCTCCAGGTCCCCGCGCACCGCCGCCAGGTTGCCGCGGTTGCCCGTGGAGAAGTTGTCGATGGTGCGCACCTCGTGGCCTGCACTCAGCAGTGCCTGCGCCACGTGCGACCCGATGAACCCCGCCGCGCCGGTGACCAGCACCCGATACCCACTCATTCTCCCGCCCCCTTTGGTCGAGTTCCCCGACTCATAGAGACCCACCGACACGCGCACTGTGCCGATTGCCGGCGTCACACGCAGACCGTGTCACACTCAGTGCACGATGGGCAAACCCAGCTGCCCTACCCTACACGCGGGCGGGATGCTTGGCTCGGGAACCTGCCCTCTTGCCGGGCAAGTGGAACAAACCCCTGGCGGTTGAAAAGACGCAGGTCGCGACGCCGCATCGACCAAAGCCGGACCGGCTGTCGCCGGCGCACCCGGATGCCGTCAGCCGCCGATGAGGACGCGGAGCGCGCCCTGCGCCGCGTCGAGCAGCGGACCGGGGAACAGACCCACGAGCGCGACGCCGAGCGCGGCGATGGTCACGGCGGCGATGACGCCGGCCTGCATCGAGTGCGGCTCGGCCTCGGCCTCCGCGCCCTCGGGTGCCTCGCGGAAGTACATGTACCAGACGACCCGCAGGTAGTAGTAGGCGGAGACGGCGCTCATGATCACGGCGATGATGGCCAGCCACGTGAGCCCGGACTGGATGACCGCGGTGAACAGGTAGAACTTGCCCCAGAACCCCACGGTCGGCGGGATGCCGGTGAGCGAGATCATGAACAGCGCCATGAGGATGGCCTGCCAGGGCATCTTGCGGCCCAGACCGGCGAGGCCGTCGAGCGAGTAGTCGTAGGCGCGGCGGGAGCGGATCCAGATGAGCACACCGAACGCGCCGAGGTTCATGAGCGCGTAGGCGGCCAGGTAGAACAGAATAGCGCTGACACCGAGCGTGTCGCCGCTCTTGCCGGCGGCGATGAGGCCCAGCGTGAGGTAGCCGGCGTGAGCGATGCTGGAGTAGGCGAGCATGCGCTTGAGGTTGCGCTGCGGCAAGGCGAGGACGTTCCCGACCACCATCGTGAGGATGGCCAGGATGATCATCACGTGGCCCCAGTCGGACCAAGCCGACCCGGCAGCCGTGATGAACAGCTTGGCGAAGCCGATGAAGGCCGCCGCCTTGACCGCGGTGGCCATGAAGGCCGTGACGGGAGTGGGGGCCCCCTCGTACACGTCCGGCGCCCAGCTGTGGAACGGCACCGCCGAGACCTTGAAGCCGAAGCCGGTGACGAGGAGGACGAAGGTCACGACCAAGAATCCGCCCGCCGCCACGCCGCCGCTGGTGAGCCCGTGCAGGCCGGCGGCGATGCCCGCGTAGCTGGTCTGGCCCGTGGCCGCGTAGAGCATGGCCAAGCCGAACGCGAGGATGGCCGAGGAGAAGGCGCCGGTGACGAAGTACTTGAGCGACGCCTCGCTCGATTTCTCGTCGCGCCAGATGTAGCCGGCCAGCACGTACGTGGGCAGCGACATGAGCTCGAAGCTCACGAAGAAGGCGATGATGTCGGTGCTGACCGCCATGCCGATCATGCCGGTGACGATGAGCAGCAGCAGGCCGTAGAACTCGCCGCGTGCGGCCTGCCGCTTGGCCAGGTACGCGTCGGAGAGCATGACGGCCAGAACGCCGATGGCGCAGAGCAGCACGACCGCGTAGATGGAGTAGTGGTCGTGCCCGATCATGCCGGCGAAGCCGACCACGGCCTCGCGCCTGTCGAACTTGAGCCCGCCGGTGAACACGCGCCATACGGCGAAGTGCGCCGTCCACTGGCCCCACTGGCCGATCGCGACGGCCGCGCCGCACAGCAGGCCGGCGACGGCGATCCAGGCCAGGGCTCCCTTGCGCTTCAGGAACAGGTCGGCGAGCAAGACGACCACCGCGGCCGCGGCCACGACCACGCCGGGCAGGATGACGGTGACGGTGTTGTTGAGCGCCATCTAGAACAGCCCCCTGACGGTGTGGACGAGCTGCGCCAGACTGCCGATCCCTGCGCTTGAGTCCTGCAGCGAAGGTGTCACGCGATGGAGGATGACCTGCACGGGCACGTGCAGGAACTCGAGGAACGTCTGCGGGTAGACGCCCAGCCAGATGACGAAGACGACCAGCGGCAGCAGCGAGATGATCTCGCGCGCGTTGAGGTCGGCCAGGGCGAACGACGGCTTGACCTCGTCGTCCCCGCGGTCGTTGAACATCGTGCGCTGGAACATCCAGAGCAGGTAGGCGGCGGCGAGGATCACGCCGAGGGCGGCGACCGCCGCCATCCAGCGCGAGTACTCGAACACGCCGAAGAGGCTGAGGAACTCGCCGACGAAGCCGCTCAGCCCCGGCAGACCCAGGGAGCCGAAGGCGAAGAACAGCAGGAAGCCCGCGGCGATCGGGAGCGGCTTGGCGAGCGAGCTCATGTCGGCGATCAGACGCGTGTGCGTGCGCTCGTAGATGAAGCCGACCATGAGGAACAGGGCGCCGGTGAGGAAGCCGTGGCTCAGCATGACGAGGATGGCGCCCTCCATGCCTGCGGCGTTGCCGACGAGCGCGATGCCGGCGAAGATCCCGGCGGTCACGAAGCCCATGTGGCTGACGCTCGAGTAGGCGACCAGCTTCTTGAGGTCCTTCTGCATCAGCGCCACAAGCGCGCCGTACACGATGGCCACGACCGAGAGACCCACCACCCACGGGATGAACGTGACGGCGGCGTCCGGGAAGAAGGGCAGGCAGAAGCGCAACATGCCGTAGCCGCCCATCTTCAACAGGACGCCGGCCAGGATGACCGAGCCCGCCGTAGGCGCCTCGACGTGCGCGTCGGGCAGCCAGGTATGGACCGGGAACATCGGGACCTTGATGGCGAACGCCACGAAGAACGCCAGGAACGCCCAGAACTGCAGGTGGTAGGTGTAGACCGCGTGGCTGAGCGCCTGGATGTCGAAGCTGAGCACGCCGGTCTGGTCCCGGAACGCGTAGACCACGACGATGATCGCCAGCAGCATGAGCAGGCTGCCGATGAGCGTGAACAGGAAGAACTTGATGGCGGCGTAGATCCGCCGCGGCCCGCCCCAGATGCCGATGATGAAGTACATCGGGATGAGCATGACCTCCCAGAACACGTAGAAGAGGAAGAGGTCGGTGGCGCAGAACACGCCGACCATGCCCACCTCCAGCAGCAGCAGCGAGATGAAGAAGCCGATCTCGCGGTCCTTGGCGTAGTTCCAGCTGGCGATGATGACGATTGCGCTGAGCAGCGTGGTCAGGAAGACCAGCAGCAGAGCGATACCGTCCACGCCCATGCCGTAGTGGATGTTGAACGGCTTGATCCAGGCGACGTTCTCGGCGAACTGCATGCCCGGCAGCTTGGGCTTGAAGACGAACAGCGTCCACGCCGAGAGCACGAAGGCGACGAGCGTCACGACGAGCGAGATGACCTTGTAGACGGCGGGCTTGCCGCGGCCGAACAGCAGGATGAGGACCACGCCCGCCAGCGGCAGGAACGTGATGACCGACAGCACGGGGAACCCGGTCTGATCGCTCCAGCTCATGTCAGCTCCTCCACACCCAGGCGAGGACGACGACGAGCACGACCATGCCGCCGAACACGTACATCGCGTAGTTCTGCACGCGGCCCGTCTGGATGGGCCGGAGCCTGTCGCCGATCCAGCCCCAGATGCGGGCCACGCCGTTGACCGCGCCGTCGATGACCTTGGAGTCGAAGACGACCCAGAGCCAGTTGGCGAAGCTCAGCGTGGCGCCGACCGGCGCGACGGCGTAGACCTCGTCGACGTAGCCCTTGTTGAGGCTCGCCTTGTAGGCCCACGGCAGGCGCTCCGCGAGGCGGCCGGGCACGTCGGTCTGGCGCACGTACATCCACCAGGCGACGGCGATGCCGACGATCACCGTGACGAGCGAGAGCAGCATGAGCAGGCCGCCCTCGCCGACCCACAGGAACGCCTCATGCTCCACGTCGAAGAAGACGGGATTGAGGAAGTCGTGGATCCAGCCGCCCTCAGGCGGGAGGCCGATGACCAGGCCGAGAAGTGCGGCCGGGATGGCAAGGATGACGAGCGGCACGGTCATGATCGGCGGGCTCTCGTGGATGTGCGCCTGCACCTCGGCGTCGGCGCGGTTCTCGCCCCAGAAGGTCATGAAGATGAGGCGGCCCATGTAGATGGCGGTGAGGAGCACGGTGACCATGGCCACCGCCCACACCACGTACTGGCCCTTGATGAAGGTGGCGCCGATGATCTCGTCCTTGGCCCAGAAGCCCGCGAACGGGATCATGCCGACCATGGCGAGGGCGCCCACCAGCATCGTCCAGAAGGTGATGGGGATCTTCTTGCGCAGGCCGCCCATCTTGCGCATGTCCTGCTCGCCGCCCATGGCGTGGATGACCGAGCCGGAGCAGAGGAACAGGAGGCCCTTGAAGAAGCCGTGCGCGAACAGGTAGAAGATGGCGGCCACCCAGGCGCCCGCCCCGAGAGCCATGAACATGAACCCCAGCGATGAGATGGTGGAGTAGGCGATCACCTTCTTGATGTCGTTCTGGGTGATCGCGATGTAGGCGGCGAAGATGGCCGTGAAGGTGCCGATGATCATGACCACGGTCATAGCCGTGCTGCTCTGGATGAACAGCGGGTACGACCGCGCGACCATGTACACGCCGGCGTTGACCATCGTGGCGGCGTGGATGAGCGCGCTGACCGGGGTGGGGCCCTCCATGGCGTCCGGGAGCCACACGTGGAGCGGGAACTGCGCGCTCTTGCCGACGGCGCCGGTGAAGAGCAGAAGGCAGATCCAGGTCATGGTGCCGGCGGCGATGTTGCCGTCCTCCGCCGCCTTGAACACGCCGGTGAACTGCAGGGTGCCGGTGGCGACGAAGATCGCGAACATCGCCAGCGTGAAGCCGAAGTCGCCCACCCGGTTGACGATGAACGCCTTCTTGCCCGCCTGGCTGGCGCTCTTCTTGCGGAACCAGAAGCTGATCAGCAGGTACGAGCAGAGGCCCACACCCTCCCAGCCGAGGAAGAGCAGCAGGTAGCTGTCCGCCAGGATGAGCATGAACATCGCGAACATGAACAGGTTGAGGTAGGCGAAGAAGCGGTAGTAGCCCTCGTCGCCGTGCATGTAGCCGATGGAGTAGTAGTGCACGAGCATGCCGATGACGCCGACGACCAGCAGCATGACGCCGGTGAGCGTGTCGACCTGGAAGCCCCACGGCACGGTGAAGCGGCCGGCGGCGATCCAGGTGAAGGCGTTCCAGACGAAGGTCGCGTCCTGGTGCGTGAACGCCCAGACGAACGCGTAGATGCTGAGCGCCGCGGAGACGGTCACCAGAGCCACCGGCAGGATGTGAGCCTTGGGGCCCCACTTCTTGCCGAAGACCAGTGTGACGATGAACCCGAGCAGCGGCAGCAGCGGGATGAGCGCGACGACGTACTGCATGGTGGTGTTGGTCCCCTCCACTGGTGCTCCCGCTAGCCTTTGAGCTCGTCGTAGGAGTCTGTCTGCACGGTCCGCTTGTTGCGGTAGTTGGCGATGATGATGGCAAGGCCGATGGTCACTTCGGCCGCGGCCAGCACGATGATGAACAGCGCGAACATGGTGCCCGCGCCCCTGGCGCCGCCGCGGAAGTTCGCGGCCGCGACGAGCGCGAGGTTCACGGCGTTGAGCATGATCTCGAGGCTCATGACCACGAGGATCACGTTGCGCCGCGCGAGCACGCCGAAGGCGCCGATGCAGAACAGCATGAACGCCAGGAGCAGCCACCAGTACAGGGCGTTCACGGGCGCTCCCTCTCACGCGTGGCCAGGACGATGGCGCCGATCATCGCGGCGACGAGCACCAGCGACACCAGCTCGAACGGGAACACGTACCTGGCGAACATGAGCTTGGAGAGCTCACGCAGCCCCGGCGCTTGGGACATGTCCGAGATGTGCCCGATGTTGGCGGAGAGAGAAACGGCGGCCAGCACGGCGGCGCCGAGCAGCGCCGCGACCGCGGCGACGGCCGTCTGCCGGTTGAAGAACAGATCCAGCTTCCCGGACTGCACCTCGGTGAGCATGATCGCGAAGATGACCACGATGGAGATGGCGCCCACGTACACCAGGATCTGGATGATGGCCGCCAGCGGCGAGTTCAGGAGCGCGTATGCGAACGCCACGCCGAGGAAGCAGAAC
Source organism: uncultured Thermoleophilia bacterium (assembly GCA_963696935.1). Classification (GTDB taxonomy): domain Bacteria; phylum Actinomycetota; class Thermoleophilia; order UBA2241; family UBA2241; genus CAIXSE01. Next base: position 22,181 of record CAVOMB010000047.1, read on the forward strand.
ACCATGGACACGGCGGAGTACATGATCTTTTTGAACAGCACCACGCCGAGGCCGCACACGAGGATCCAGACGGCCACGAAGGCGAAGTACCAGGGATGGAAGTCGCCGCCGGGCATCAGGCCTGCTCCTCCTCTTCGTGGTCGAGGCCGATGGGGTCGTCCTTCATGGGCTCCCACACCCAACCGAGACCACGCTCAGCGTCGAGGGCGTGCGGCACGAGGTCCTTGACGGTCTCGCGCAGCGTCGCCACGGGGCGGTTCTCGCGGATGTAGAGCGACTCGCGGGCCAGGGACGTGCGGCTGTAGCTGGCGAGCTCGAAGAAGCTCGACTGCTCGAGCGCGTTGTAGGGGCAGACCTCGACGCACTCGCCGCAGAAGATGCAGCGGCTCTCGTCGAGGTCGTAGCTGCCGAGGATGCGCGGGTTGGTCTCGATTGACCCCGTGGGGCACGTCTCCGCGCACTTGCCGCAGCTCACGCAGCCGACCAGCTGCAGCGGCAGGTTGTCGGCGGTGCTGACGATGGTGTCGAAGCCGCGGCCCATGTTGTCGTAGCAGCTCGACCCGACCTCCATGCGGCAGACGCGCACGCAGCGGCCGCAATTGATGCAGCGGTTGGGCTCGCGCATGATGAAGTCGTGGCGGAAGTCGGCCGGGTAGTCGTGGGCGTCGCCGCCGTGGAAGCGGTTCTTGAACACCTCGTACTCGATGCCGTACCGCTGCAGGTCGCACTTGCCGCTGGCCGGGCAGTAGCACTGCAGGCAGAGCTCGGCGCCGCGGACGGCCTCGTCCTCGCTGAAGCCGAGCTCGATCTGCTTGAAGTTGGTCCGGCGCTCCTCCGGCGCGAGCTTGGGCATCTCCGCCGGCGGGCTCGGGTGCGAGACGTCGGTGGTCATGTCGATGAACACCGGCGGGATCTCGGCCATGCGCGCGATGCGCGGATCGAGGTCGTCGCGGTCGCTGAGTGCGTTGAAGAACGGTGTGGCCTTGAGCTCGGCGAGCGTCTGCGCGACTTCGCGCAGGTCGTCGCCGCGCAGGTAGGCGTCCATGCTCCAGGCGGCCTTCTTGCCCTGGGCGACCGCCTGGATGACGGTCTGCGCACCGAGCACGACGTCGCCGCCGGCGAACACCCGCGGGTCCTCCGTCTGGAACGTCCAGTCGTCGACCTGGATGGTGCGCCACTTGGTGCGCTTGACGCCCTGCTCCTCGCTGGTGCCGTCGAGCTTGGGGAACTGGCCGATGGCGGTGATGACCTGGTCGCACTCGATGATGAACTCGGACCCCTCCACCGGCACCGGACGGCGGCGGCCGGAGGCGTCGGGCTCGCCGAGCTCCATGCGCTGCATCTCGATGCCGGTGACCTTGTTGGCGGCGTCGGCGATGACGCGCACGGGCGCGCAGAGCAGCTCGAGCTTGACGCCCTCCTCCTCGGCCTCGTCGACCTCGGTGACGTGCGCGGGCATCTCCTTGCGCGAGCGGCGGTAGAGGCAGGTGACCTCGGCCGCGCCCTTGCGGAGGCTGGTGCGGCAGGCGTCCATGGCGGTGAACCCGCCGCCGATGACGACGACCCTGTCACCGACGTGTACGCTGCCGGTGAGCTCGAGCTCGCCGAGGAACTCGACCGCCGTGACGACGCCGTCGGCGTCCTCGCCGGGGCAGCCCATGTCGTTGCTGTTGAAGGCGCCCAGCGCGAGGAACACGGCGTCGTACTCGGCGAGGAGCTCCTCGAGCTGGTAGTCGACGCCGAGGCGGCTGTTGGCCTGCAGCTCGACGCCGAGCCGCCACAGGATGTTGACCTCCTTCTCCAGGAGGTCGCGCGGCAGGCGGTAGCTCGGGATGCCGTAGCGGAGCATGCCGCCCACCTTGGGCAGAGCCTCGAAGATCTTGACCGAATGCCCCTCGAGGCGGCTGTAGAAGGCGGCGGCCATGCCGGCGGGCCCGCCGCCGACGATGGCGATCTTCTTGCCCGAGTCTTCCTTGGGCTCGACCGGCAGCAGGAGCTCGCCCGTCTGCTCGTCGTCGATGGTCTGGTCGGCCATGAAGCGGTGGAGCTGGCAGATGGTGATGGGGTGTTCCACCAGCTGGCGGCGGCACGGACCCTCGCAGGGGCGCGGGCAGACGCGGCCGAGGATGGCCGGGAACGGCAGGTCCTCGCGCAGCTTGCGGACGCCGTTCTTGTAGTCCTTGTGCGCGATGTAGTCAAGGAACTGCGGGATCTTGATGTGCGTGGGGCACGCGTCACGGCAGGGCGGCGTACAGAAGCTGTTGTGGTCGCTGAGCAGCAACTCGAGGTAGAGGTGCCGCATGGCGCGGACCTTCTCGGTGCTGGTCTTGACGACCATGCCGTCGGCCACGGCGGCCGAGCAACTCGGGACCATCTTGCGGGCGCCCTCGACCTCGACGAGGCACATGCGGCACGCCGCCGTTGCCGGCAGGCGCGGCTCGTAGCACAGCGTCGGGATGTGGATGCCGGCGCGCTGGGCGGCGTCGAGGATGGTGTCGCCGCGGTCGCAGGCGACCTCCTGCCCGTCGATGGTGACGAGCACCTGGTCCGGGCGCGGCTCGGCCTTGGGCATGTTCTCGATGGTGGTCGCCATGCTCAGGCCCCGGCTCCGGCGCCGGCGACGGTCTGCTCGATGCCCGAGCGCACCTTCACGGCGTCGAACTTGCACACCTGGCGGCAGGTGTCGCACTTGATGCACTGGGCCGCGTCGATCACGTACGGCTGCTTGCGTTCGCCGGTGATGCAGTTGGTGGGGCACTTCTTGGCGCAGAGCATGCAGCCGGTGCAGGCCTCGGCGTCGATGAAGTACGTGATGAGCGCCTTGCACTTGCCGGCGGGGCAGCGCTTCTCGCGGATATGCGCCTCGTACTCCTCGCGGAAGTACTTGATGGTGGTGAGGACCGGGTTGGGCGCGGTACCGCCGAGCGCGCAGAGCGTGCCGTCGATGATGTAGTGGCCCATCTCCTCGAGCAGCTCGATGTCGCCTTCGCGGCCGTCGCCGTCGATGATGCGGTCGAGCGTCTCGAGCATGCGCTTGGTGCCGAGGCGGCAAGGGACGCACTTGCCGCACGACTCCTTCTGCGTGAAGTCGAGGAAGAAGCGCGCGAGGTCGACCATGCAGGTCTCGTCGTCGACGACGACCATGCCGCCGGAGCCGACGATGGCGCCGGTGGCGGCCAGCGACTCGTAGTCGACCGGCGTGTCGAGCAGGTGCGCCGGCACGCAGCCGCCGGAGGGGCCGCCCAGCTGCACGGCCTTGAACTTCTTGCCGTCCTTGATGCCGCCGCCGACCTCGAAGATCAGGTGGCGGAGGCTGGTGCCCATGGGCACCTCGGCGAGGCCGCCGTTGACGACCTTGCCGGCCAGGCTGAAGGCCTTGGTGCCGCGGCTGGTCTCGGCGCCGAGCGTGTTGTAGGCCTCGGCGCCGTTCTTCATGATCCACGGGATGTTCGAGAACGTCTCGACGTTGTTGATGTTGGTCGGCCTGCCCCACAGGCCGCTGACCGCCGGGAACGGCGGGCGCGTGCGCGGCATGCCGCGCTTGCCCTCGATGGAGGCGATGAGCGCCGTCTCCTCGCCGCAGACGAAGGCGCCGGCGCCGAGCTTGAGGTGCAGGCTGAAAGCCCAGCCCGTGCCGAAGACGTCGTCGCCCAGGTACCCGCGCTCCTCGGCCTCGGCGATGGCCTTGGTGAGCCGCTTGACGGCGATGGGGTACTCGGCGCGCACGTACACGTAGCCCTCGTGCGCGCCGATCGCGTAGCTGCCGATGAGCATGCCCTCGATGACCGCGTGCGGGTCGCCCTCGAGGATCGAGCAGTCCATGAACGCGCCAGGGTCGCCCTCGTCAGCGTTGCAGATGAGGTACTTCTCGTCGCTCTTGGACGCGTTGGCGAACTTCCACTTGACGCCGGTCGGGAACCCGGCGCCGCCGCGGCCGCGGATGCCCGAGTCGGTGACCTCTTCGATGATCTGCCCGGGCGTCTTCTCGGTGAGCGCCGCGCGTGCGGCCTCGTAGCCGCCGACGGCGATGTAGGCGTCGATGCTCTCGGGGTTGATGACCCCGACGTCACGGAGCGCGATGCGCGTCTGCGCCTTGTAGAACCCGATGTCGTGCCAGTCGCGGACGCGTTCGCCGGTCTCGGCATCCTTGTACAGGAACTTGTCCACCGGCTCGCCGCCCTTGAGATGGCTCTCGACGACGGTCGCGACGTCCTTGGGCTTGAGGTGGCCGTACAGCGTGTCGTCGCTGAGCACGACCACAGGGCTCATGGAGCACAGGCCGTGACAGCCGATGATGCTGACCTCGACCTTGTCGCCGAGCCCGGCCTGCTGGACCTCCTGGACGAAGGCGTCGTAGACGGCCATGGAGCCGGCGAACAGGCAGGCGGTACCCGCGCAGACCTTGACGTTGTAGCCGCCGCCGGAACGCGCGGCGACGCTCACATTGCGCGCGTCGACGTCAGGCGTCGGGGTGGTGATGTCGTCAGTCATGGTGCCTCTGCTCACCCCTTCTCGCCGCCGACCTCTTGCATGAGGTCGCGGATGATCTTGCGTGTCGCGTCAGGGGTGAGACCGCCGTAGGTGTGGTCGCCGATGCGCATGACGGGGGCCTGCGAACAGGCGCCCATGCACGCCACCGACGACAGGGTGAACTTCATGTCGCTGGTCGTCTTGCCGTCGGCGACACCGAGCTCCTCCTCCAAGGCCTCGGTGATCTGGACCGCCCCCGCAACGTGGCAGGCGGTGCCGTGGCAGACGTCGATGATGTACTCGCCGACGGGCGAGAGCCGGAACTGGTTGTAGAAGCTGGAGACGCCGTAGATCTGGCTGAGCGAGACGCCGGTCTGCAGACTGATCTCCTGGATGGCGAGCCGCGGCAGGTAGCCGTAGACCTCCTGGGCGTTCTGCAGCATCGCGATGAGGCCGGTGCCGTGCTCGTAGTAGTCGTCGAGCACCGGCTGCAGCGCGTTGATGTCGATGCCCTGCTGCGCGGCGATACGCGCCTCGGTGATGCGCGCCGCGTTGGGCACCGGCAGACGGTACTTGCTCGTGTGGTTCACGCGGATGACCTGGACTGGGCAGTTGCTCTCGCACAGCGTGCAGGAGCGGCAGCGCGGGTCGCCGCTGGTGGAGTCGATGACCACACGGAACAGCCCGCGGCTGCGCGCCGGCAGTTCCTCGCGCTGCTCCGGGTACTGGACGGTGATCTTCTTCTTGGGCAGATGGCTCATCGTCTGCCGCATGGCTTTGAACATGCCGAGCATCAGGCGCTCACTACCGGCTGGCGCTCACGCTGCTTGCGGAGCCGCCACTTGAGGATGGGGTCGAGCAGCCCGACGAAGGCGAAGAAGGCGATCCAGCTGAAGACCGCCAGACCCCACTTCCAGCTCGGCACCCAGAGGATGATCGCCGCGGTGGCGAGGATGTTCACCAGGCCGAGCGGGATGAGGACCTTCCAGGCGAAGCCCATGAGCTGGTCGACCTGCAGACGCGGGATGGTGAAGCGGATCCAGATCAGCATGGTGACCAGCACGTAGGTCTTGGCGAGGAACCACAGGATGCCGATCCAGCTGACCCCCAGCCAGGTGATGGCGTCGGCCCAGGGGCCCATCCAGGCGCCGAAGAACAGCGTGACGGCGACCATGGACATGACGGTGAGGCCGGCGTACTCGTTCAGGTAGAACATGCCGAAGCGCATGCCCGAGTACTCGGTGGAGTACCCGGCGACCAGCTCGGACTCGGACTCGGGCAAGTCGAACGGGCCACGGTTCAGCTCCGCGATGGATGCGATGTAGAAGATCAGGAACGTGAACGGCGAGTAGAAGAAGATCCACTCGTAGTGCGCCTGGAAGGCGACGATGGCGCTCACGCGCATGGACCCGACGATCATCGTGACGATGATCAGCGCGAGCAGCATGGGGACTTCGTAGCTGATCATCTGCGCGGCGGCGCGCAGGCCGCCCACCAGAGAGAACTTGTTCCGCGACGACCAGCCGGCCAAGAGGATGGACAGCGCCGTGAAGCCGGTTATGGCGACCAGGAAGATGACGCCCACGTTGAGGTCGGTGGCCGAGAGCCCCTGGGTGTAGGGCAGCACCAGCTGGATGGAGACCGCGCCGATCATGACCATGATCGGCGCGAGCGTGAACATGACCGGGTCGGCCCGCAGCGGGTGGAAGTCCTCCTTGCCTATCATCTTGAAGGCGTCGGCGATGCTCTGCAGCGCGCCCTGTGGCCCGGTACGGTTCGGACCGAGGCGGTCGCCGATGAACGCCATGAAGCGGCGCTCGTACAGGATGTTGACCAGCGCCGCGACGAACACGACCGCGTACGCGATGACGACGAAGAGGATCGCCCTCAGGATGCCGATCACGATGTCCATCAACGGTCGATGCCTCCCAGCACCAGGTCGATGCTGCCCGAGATGGCGATCGCGTCGGCGATCTTGTTGCCGCTCAGGAGCTTCGGGAACAGCTGCAGGTTGCAGAAGCAGGGGTCGCGGAACTTGAGCCGGTACGGGTACCGCGACCCGTCGCTCTCGATGTACGTGCCGTACTCGCCGCGCGGGTTCTCCTGGCCCACGTAGCACGCGCCCGGAGGCGGCGTGATGACGTAGGGCGCGCGCAGCGAGCCGATCTGGACGGGGCCCTTGGGCAGCATGTCCAGGCACTGCTCGACGATCTTGAGGCTCTCGCGCATCTCGTCCATGCGCACCCGGTAGCGGTCGAAGACGTCGCCGTGGTGCTCAACAGGAACGTCGAAATCGAGCTCCGGGTACACCGAGTACGGCCGCGAGCGGCGCAGGTCCAAGTCGACACCGGACGCGCGCGCGTTGGGGCCGGTGATGCCGTAGTCGACGACGTCCTGCTGCGTGATGATGCCCTTGCCCTGGGTGCGCTGCAGGAAGATGGCGTTGTCGTCGACGAGGGCCTCGTACTCCTTGATCTTGGCCGGGAACGACGCGATGAACTCGCGGACCTTCTCCACCCAGCCGTCGGGGAGGTCGTAGCGGACGCCGCCGAAGCGGAAGTAGTTGAACATCATGCGCGCGCCCGTGAGCTCCTCGAGGAGGTCGAGGACCTGTTCGCGGTCGCGGAACATGTAGAACGCCATGGCGGTGCCCAGCGGGGAGAGGTCGGCGGTGAAGGTGCCGACCGCCACCAGGTGGCTGGCGATGCGCATGAGCTCGCCGGTGATGACGCGGATGAACTCCGCGCGCCGCGTGACCTGGATGCCGGCGAGCTTCTCGACCGCCAGCACGTAGCCCCACTCGCAGTTGATGCCGGCGACGTACTCGGTGCGGTCGACGATCGGGATGTACTGGAAGTAGGTACGCTTCTCGGCCAGCTTCTCCTTGCAGCGGTGCAGGTAGCCGATGACCGGGATGACGTCTTTGACAAGCTCGCCGTCGAGAGTGCAGACCAGGCGCAGCACGCCGTGGGTGCTGGGATGCTGCGGCCCCATGTTGACCACCACCTCGTTGAACTCGAGGCCGTCCATCTCCGAGCCCTCGCCGCGCGCCGTCGACTCCTCGATGCGGCGCAACGCGAGCTTGACGGCCTCGTCGGGCTCGGGCGTGTCGAAGTGGTCATACATGGGGGTGGTTCTCCGCGAGGTCGACGTAGTCTTTGCGCAGCGGGTGGCCGATGAAGTCGTCCTTGAGCAGGATGCGGCGCAGGTCGGGATGACCCAGGTACCTGATCCCGATCAGGTCCCAGGACTCGCGCTCGTGCCAGTCCGCGGCCGGCCAGATGTCGCACACCGTGTCGACCTCGGGCGTGCCCTTGGGGATCTCGACATGAAGCTCGATCCACGTGTTGGTCTTCCACGAGTACACGTGGTAGACGGACTCGAAGGCCGTGCGGCGGTCGACGCCGGCGACCCAGTTGAGCGTCTCGTAGCCGATCTCGGGGTCGGACTTGAGGCGCGCGGCGACGTCCTTGAGTTTCTCGCGCGCCACCTTGGCGACGATGGTGTCGGGCTCCTGGATGCGCACGTCCTCGACGTCGCCGGAGAAGCGCTCCAGGAGGAGCGCCGCGACGGCGTCCATGCTCATGGGGTTGCTGCCGACGACGAGACCCACTAGCTCAGGCCTCTTCCGTGGCGGCGACCGGCGTGTCGCCGGTGGCTGGAGCGGCCTCGTCGACGGTGAACAGCTCGAACCCCGCCGGCTTGTCCGGGACGAACTTGAACTGCTGGATCTTACCCTGCAGTTCCAGCAGACCCTGGAACAGCGCCTCGGGGCGCGGCGGGCAGCCGGGGATGTAGACGTCGACCGGCACGAGCTTGTCGACGCCGTTGACGACGTTGTAGCCGTCGTAGAACGGGCCGCCGCTGGTGGCGCAAGAGCCCATGCTGATGACCCACTTGGGCTCGGACATCTGGTCGTACAGGCGCTTGAGGACGGGCGCCATCTTCTCGCTCACGGTGCCGGCCACGATCATCAGGTCGCACTGGCGCGGCGTGGGGCGAAAGACCTCCATGCCGTAGCGGGCAATATCGTAGCGGGCGAACCCGGACGAGAGCATCTCGATGGCGCAGCAGGCCAGACCGTAGGTGAACGGGAAGACCGAGTGAGACCGCGCCCAGCTGAAGATGAAGTCGGCCGTGGTGGTGATGACGTTCGGCTCGCTGAAGTGCTCGAGCTTGGGGTACTTGACCGCCTTGATGCGCTCGCTCATGCCCATTCGAGGGCCCCCTTGCGCCAGGCGTACAGGAGCCCGAAGGCGAGCACGGCGATGAACAACAGCATCTCGATGAACCCGCTCTTGCCCAGCGAGCGGAACACGATCGCCCACGGGAACAGGAAGGCAGACTCGACGTCGAACACGAGGAAGAGGAGCGCGAAGACGAAGTAGCGCACCGCGAACGGCTGCCACGGATTGCCTACCGGCGGGATGCCGCACTCGTAGGGCTGCAGCTTCTCCGGCGTGAGGTGGCTCGGGTTGATGAGCTTGGAGAACAGCAGAATGACGACGACCAGCGCCGCTCCGGCCACGATGAAGAGCCAGACGTAAAGCCACTCGGTGAGGTATGCATTCGTCATCAGATACGTGACACGCCCGCGGCTGCCCCCTCGGCAACCCCCAGACGTGTGGCGTACTCTACCAAAGCGGCTTCCGGCGATGCAAACTCTGTTCGCAACCGGTGGGGGTATAGCGCCCCCGGCTCGATTTGCAGGGAAAACGAGGAGCGAGGCGGGACTCTCTGCGGCTGCAGGCCCGACGACCTCCCGCGCGCCGGGGGGGTCGCGTTGATTTCACGCCGCGCTGCCCGTACCATCAAGCGGCACCCATACCCCCGACCGGAGTCGCCCCCCATGAGCATCGGCCCCGCCGAGATCATCATCGTTCTCGTCATCGCCCTTCTCGTTTTCGGGCCCAGCCGGCTGCCGCAGATGGGCCGCTCGCTCGGGCGCGGCGTGCGTGAGTTCAAGAAGGCCGCCGACACGGCCAGGAACGAGCTCGGCCTGGGCGAGGTCACCGACCAGATCAACGATGTCAAGGCCACGTTCACCGAACCTCTCCAGGGCGTGACCGACACGTTCGGCGACCTCAAGGCCAGCGTGGACGTCAAGTCGGCGATCGAGGCGCCGATTCAGGCCGCCGGCGCCGCAGGGGCCGCAACGGCAGCGGCCACCCGGGCGACGACGCCGGGTCGGCCGGGCAAGCCGCTCGGAGTCGTCGACGAAGGCCCCGAGACGCCGGCGGTCACGCCGGCCACCGTGTTCGCCGACGTGACGCCGCCCGCGACGACCGAGGCTTTCGAGGCGCAGCCGCCGGCCGAAGCGCCTGAGGCTCCTGTGGTCGCGGCGCCCGGATCTCCGGCCGTCGAGGACGCCACGAAGGTGGCCCCGGAGGACGACGTGGTCGCCACTGCCGTGGCGGAGCCGGTGGCGCACTCCGAGTCCTGAGCTGATGGCGACGCTCACCCCCGAAGACCGTCTCACGCTGTTCGAGCACCTCGACGAGCTGCGCAAGCGCATCTTCGTCTGCCTCATCGCCCTGGTCGCGGGCGTGCTCATCGCGGCGCTCTTCAACAGCTTCATGTTCGACGTGCTGCTGCGCCCGCTGCGCACGATCACAAACCTGCCCGAGTCGGCCACCAAGATCACCACGTTCAGCCCGGCCGAGCCGTTCATGGTGAGCCTCAAGGTGTGGGTGGCCGGCGCCATCATCATGGCCTCACCGATCATCATCTGGGAGCTCTGGGCGTTCATGGCCCCGGCGTTCACCGCGAACGAGAAGAAGTGGTTCTACCCCATCGTGTTCTCCACCACGATCCTGTTCCTGGGCGGCTGCGCGCTCGCCTACTTCGTCGTGCTGCCCAAAGGCCTCGGCTGGCTCCTCAGCTTCAGCGCCGGGTTCTTCAACGTGCAGCTGCGCGCGCAGGACTACTTCACCTTCATGGCGCTCTTCATCGTCGCGTTCGGGGCGGTGTTCGAGCTGCCTGTCGTCCTGGTCGCGCTGGCCAAAGTCGGCGTGATCGACGACAAGTTCCTCAAGAAGAACCGACGCTACGCGGTCGTGATCCTCGCCCTGGCGGCCGCCGTCATCACGCCCAGCCAGGACGCCTTCAGCATGCTGGCCATGTTCGTCCCGCTGTACGTGCTCTACGAGATCTCCGTCGTGCTCGCGCGCATCGTCCAGCCCAAGCCTGAGGCCGCGGCCGTCGTTGAAGACTCCGGGGGCGCGCCCGCGTGAGCGCGCCGGCGGCGAGACGCTGCCGTCTCCGTCTCGAGGCTCGTGGACGGCAGGATGAAGAAACCGCCCCCGTCCGCGCGTTTGCAGGACGTGTGGCCGTCGTGGAGGGCGCGTGAACGTGGCAGGGCGGCGGCGCGTCTCCCGTCCCGGTACAATGCGGAGCTATGGCTGACTACACGAGATACAGCGTCGACCCGGAGGACGTCCCGAGGCGGCGGCGCCAGCGGAGGAAGAAGGCTGCCAAGTCGCGCAGTCGCGTGTGGCTCATCGTCAAGCTCTTCGTCGTCGCCCTGCTGCTGGCCATGATCGCCGGCCTCGCGGTCGCGGCGGGCGCCATCTACGCGGTCTCCCGCGACCTGCCGTCGCTCGACGACACGCACAGAAGCGACCTGGCGGTCAACTCCACCATCTATGACCGCACCGGCAAAGTCCTCCTCGCCGAGCTTCACGGCGGCGAGAACCGCGTCATCGTGCCCAGCGCCAAGATCCCCGACGTCATGAAGGAGGCCACGGTGGCCGTCGAGGACGAGCGCTTCTACGAGCACCACGGTGTGGACTTCCAGGGTGTGCTGCGCGCCATGGTCCTCAACCTCAAGGCCGGCACAGTCGTGCAGGGCGGGTCCACCATCACCGAGCAGTACATCAAGAACGCCTACATCGGCGACGAGCGCACGTACCAGCGCAAGCTGCGCGAGGCCGTGCTCGCCTGGCAGCTCGAGGACCAGTGGAGCAAGGACCGCATCCTCACGGCGTACCTCAACACGATCTACTACGGAGCCGGGGCCTATGGGGTCGAGGCCGCGGCGCGCACGTACTTCCACAAGCACGCCTCGGCGCTCAACCTCAAGGAGGCGGCGCTGCTCGCGGCGCTGCCCAAGTTCCCGTCCGCCTACTCGCCGACCACGGATCCCAAGATGGCCAGGGAGCAGCGCAACAAGGTGCTGCAGCTCATGGCCGACCAGGGCTACATCACGCAGCAGCACGCCGAGAAGCTCGGCGCGAGCAAGCTGCACGTCTACCAGCGTCCGCCAAACTACAGCAAGAGCCTCGCCGACTACTTCGTCGACTACGTCACCAAAGTGCTGGTCAAGCGGTTCGGCTCGGCCAAGGTGTTCGACGGCGGGCTCAAGGTCACCACGAGCATCGACGTGAAGTGGCAGCAGCAGGCCGTCGACATCATCAAGAGCACCACCGCGCCGCTGGACTTCGGCTTCAAACCGTCGGCTGCGCTGGTCGCCATCGACCCGGCCAACGGTTACATCCGCACCATGGTCGGCGGCCTCGACTACAAGAAGCAGAAGTTCAACCTCGCCTCGCAGGCCAAGCGCCAGCCGGGCTCCTCGATGAAGCCCTTCGTGCTCGCGACGGCGGTCGAGCGGGGCCTGGACCCCGACACCACCTACTACAACTCCACCAGCCCGTGGGTCTACGTCTCGAACGCCTACTCGCAGCCGTGGATCGTCAACGGCGACGGCCCCGGCGGGCCGGAGAGCGTCGCCGCGGCGACCACCATCTCGGACAACGTCGTGTTCGCAAAGCTCAGTGTCGACGTCGGGCCGGAGAACACGGTGGCCACGGCGCACAAGATGGGCATCACCAGCCCACTCGACGCCGTGCCCTCCATCACTCTGGGCACCTCCGGCGTCTCGCCGCTCGAGATGGCCGACGCTTACGCCACGTTCGCGTCCTACGGCATCCACCACAAGCCGCAGGCGATCGTGCAGGTGGAGCGCCGGGGCAAGGTCATCTGGCAGCCGACGACCAAGGGCAAGCGCGCCATCCCGTCCGGCGTCGCCAGCGTCGTCACGCAGTGCCTGGAGCGTGTGGCCTCCGCCGGCACCGGCTCCGTCACCGGCTCGTACTTTCCGTACCCGCGCGCCGGCAAGACGGGCACCGCCGAGGACGGCGCCGACCTGTGGTACGCCGGCTACACGCCGCAACTCGCGGCCGCCGTGTGGATGGGCGACATGAAGGAGCGCAGCGCCATGCCGGCCTACGGCGGCGACTACCCGGCGCCGATGTGGGCCAAGTTCTTCGCGGCGGCGCTCAAGGACCAGTCGCACCCGAGCTTCAAGACGTTCCCCTGGACGTTCAGCAAGTGGGACGGCCAGAACGCCTCGAACGCTTCTACGTCCGCCTCGGCCTCGGCGTCCGCCAAGTCCAGCTCGAGCGCCACGCCGACCGTGAAGCCCACACACACCATCGAGCCGACGCCCAAGCCCAAGCCCACGACGCCGAAGCCTACGCCCACCACTCCCAAGCCGACGCCGACGGCGCCGAAGCCCACCGGCACGCCGACGGCCGGAGGCAGGAAGCTCGTCGGCGCGACGACCTCGCCGGCGGGGACGCAGGTGCAGGCCGCCGTCGCGACGAACACAGGCGGCGACACGGGTCTGGCCGGCGCCGCCGTGCACTGGGTCGCCGGCCTGCTCGGACTCTGACCGCCCGAGTCTTTGACCTGTGAGGCGCCGCGGCCGCCGCAGGCGCGCCGCGGACTCTCACCCCAGCGACCACAGGAGCCTTCCCGTCTCCGCCCCGGCAGTCAGCCCAGCAGCTGAGAGCTCGCGCCCGGCCCGGGCGCCGGGCAGCTCCGCCGAGTGGACGGCGTTCGTGATCGCCGCCATGGTCGTCTTCGCCGTCCTCACCGCCGCAACAGCGGTCCAGCGGCACCGGGAGTACCGCACCTACCGCAACGACATGGGCAACATGGTCCAGAACAATACGAACTGGAACGAGTAGACTACATAAACA
>CAVOMB010000048.1:0-4014 GCA_963696935.1 uncultured Thermoleophilia bacterium
GAGCTAGGATCCGCACACCCTCCGGCGTCTGGACAGACGTAGACCTCACATCACACGGAGGCCGGCCTCCCGCATGACACGCCTCTCTCCCTTGCGCTCCCATCACCCAGTCCTGACCGCCACCGTCGCCGTCGCAGCGGTGCTGCTGGCCGCCGTCTGGCTCGCCCCTCGGGCGAGCGGCACGGCGGCCACCTGGCTGCGCACCCCGACGGTCCACGTGCACACGCTGCACGCCCCCGGCGACGGCAGCCTGCGCGTCGGCGGCGGCAGCGCCGGCCGGGCCGCGTCCGCTCCGCTCACGCTCGACGCCGGCATGCGCTTCACCATGGCGGGCGTCGTCTGCGACCAGGCCGGTGTCGGTTCGGCGACCATCCGTCTGCGCACCAGTCTCGACGGCAGCACCTGGAGCCGCTGGTACCGGGCGCCGCTCGAGGTCGCCGACGAGTCCGGGCCTGCCGAGGCGTTCACCGATCCCGTCTGGACGGGCGAAGCCCGCTACGTCCAGGTGGCCGCGGCGGCCGGCTCCCGCAGGGCGCCGGCCAAGCTCTCGGGCGTCAGGCTGGTCGCCGTCGACCCCACCGCGCAGTCCAGCGTGGCCGGCCGTGTCGTGAACACGCTCCGGCGCGCCGCTGCCACGGTGGCCGGCGTCGACCTCGTGCAGCCGGCCCTTGCCTCGTCCGCCCAGCCGGTCATCGTCACCCGCGCCGAGTGGGGCGCCGACGAGAAGCTCCGCTCGGGCACTCCCGCGTACTCGCCGGTCAAGATGGCCTTCGTCCACCACACGGCCAGCGGCAACACGTACACGCAGGCTGAGGCACCCGCACTCGTGCGCGGCATCTATGCGTACCACACCAAGGGCCTGGGCTGGAGCGACATCGGCTACAACTTCGTCGTCGACCGCTTCGGCACCATCTACGAGGGCAGGTACGGCGGCACGACCCGGGGAGTCGTCGGCGCGCAGGTCTACGGGTTCAACACCGGCAGCACCGGCATCTCGGTCATGGGGACCTTCATCGATGTCGCGCCGCCGGCCGAGGCCGTCACGGCGCTGGAGCGCCTGCTGGCGTGGAAGCTCAGCGTCGCCGGTCTCGACCCCGCGGCCGCCGCCAAGCTCACCTGCGGCGCCGGCGAGAAGTACAAGACGGGCAGCGTCGTCACCTTCCCGGTCATCGCCGGCCACCGGCAGGCCAACTACACCGAGTGCCCGGGCGACGCGCTCTACGCCCTCCTCCCCGCCATCCGGGCCAATGTGGCCAAGCGCATGGGCGGCGACGGGGGCGGCGTCACCACCGCGACACTCACCGCGAGCACCGCGCTCGTCAGTCCCAACGGTGACGGCCTGCTCGACTCCGTCGACCTGGCCGTCTCCATCTCCGCCGCCGCGGACTGGCGGCTCGTCGTGAGCGACGGCGCCGGCCAGACCGTGGCGTCGTGGAGCGGCACCGGCCGGGCCTCCACGGTCCGCTGGGACGGCACGTCCGGCGGCACGACGGTGCCGGACGGCGCGTACACGGCCGAGCTCACCGCCGGCGCGGACGCCACGGCGGCGCCCGTGACGGTCACCGTCGACACCTCCGCGCCGCGCCTGGCGAGCGCCGCGGCGGCGCCTCTCCGGTTCAGCCCCGACGGCGACGGTCAGGCCGACACCGGCACCGTCACCTACAGTCCCGCCGAGGCGTGCAGCGTCCGCGTGGGCATCATGGACTCCGCCGGAGACGTGGTCCGCTGGCTTCAGGGCTGGCACGCGCAGAAGGCACAGGAGTACAGCGTCTCGTGGGACGGCCGCGTCACCGCCGGCTCCGGCCTCGCCGCCGCGGCCGACGGCCAGTACCGGTTCGACATCGAGCGGCGCGACGCCGGGGGCAACGTGGCCCGCCGGGGCGTCCCGGTCGTGGTGGACCGCACGATCGGCTTCCCCACCGCGGCTCCCGCCACGTTCTCGCCCAACGGCGACCGCGCCTCGGACACCACCAGGCTCGCCTTCAAGCTCACGCTCAAGGCGAGCGTCACCGTGCAGATCGCCGTCGGCGACACCGTCGTGCGCACGCTCGCGCTCGGTACGCTCGCGGCCGGCACGCACAGCGTCGTGTGGGACGGCAAGGCCGGCTCGGGCGACTCCGTCACCAGTTCCCGGCCCGTCTACACCGTCACCGCCACCTCGAAGCTCGGCAAGAGCAGCGTCACCGGGAGCCTCACGGTCGACCTGTACGCTCCCCGCATGTACGCCCCAGCCGGCAAGGTCACCCGGCGCGGCGCGGCCACCAAGCTCGCCTTCAAGGTCGCGGACCCGTACAGCGCCAAGGCCGACGTGCGTTTCGCCGTCACGGACGCGAAGGGCCACACCGTCGCCACCGGCCACCCCGGACGGCTGGCGACGGGCAAGTCACTGAGCGCCGTCTGGAAGCCGGCGGCGCGCGGCGTGTTCACCGTCACGTGGCGCGCGACCGACCTCGCCGGCAACCACGAGGCGAGCGCGAAGAAGACGGTCGTCACCGTCCGCTAGGACGGCGCGCCGGCGGCGCCGGCGGGCGCGCCCCTCAGAACTCCTCCGGCACGAACGTCTGGCTCTCGACCGGGGGACGCACGTAGCCCTTCTCCACCGGCCGGTCCTCCAGCTTGAGGTCGTGATGCGTCACGTCCTCGTAGGGGATCTGGCTGAGCAGGTGGTGGATCATGTTGAGCCGCGCCCGCCGCTTGTCGTCGGCGTTGACCACCCACCAGGGCGAGTCCTTGGTGTCGGTGTAGGCGAACATCTCGTCCTTGGCCTTCGAGTACTCCAGCCAGCGCATGCGGCTCTCGAGGTCCATTGGGCTGAGCTTCCAGACCTTGAGAGGGTCCTTGAGGCGCGCCTGGAACCGCTTCTCCTGCTCCTCGTCGCTCACGCTGAACCAGTACTTGAGGAGGATGATGCCGCCGCGGATGAGCATGCGCTCGAACTCCGGGCAGGTGCGGAAGAACTCCCACACCTCGTCCTCGCTGCAGAACCCCATGACGCGCTCGACGCCGGGGCGGTTGTACCAGGACCGGTCGAAGAGGACCATCTCCCCTGCCGCCGGCAGGTGCTCCGACGTAGCGCTGGAAGTACCACTCCGTGCGCTCACGCTCGGTCGGCGTGGCCAGCGCGGCGATACGCACCACGCGGGGGTTGAGGTGCTCCGTGACGCGCTTGATGGTGCCGCCCTTGCCGGCCGCGTCGCGACCCTCGAAGATCACCGCGACGCGCAGCCCCGCGTGCTTGATCCACTCCTGAAGCTTGACCAGCTCGATCTGCAGCTTCTTGAGCTCGGCCTCGTAGAACTCGCGGTCGATCTTCTTGTGGCGGGCGGACCTCTCCCCGGGAGGTGCGCTCATGGCCGGCAGCGGGCCGGACGACTCGGGGGCCTCGGCCTTCTTCTTGTCTTTGGACTTGTCGGCCATGGAGCTCCCCCTCCGGCGCGGGCGTACGGACGGTCACATCATAGTGCACGAGCGCATTCTGCCCACCGGGGCCGGTCTTGCCACCTGCCCCTGGTGTATCCTTTCGACAAGCGAACAGCGTGGAAGTGGAGCACAGTGGAGCTGTCCGACCGCCCCCTCGAGGCCGAACTGGCCGAGATCGCAGAACAAGCCGAACCCGGACGCACGGCCCGGCTCGCCATGCGTCACTGGGGATGGGACGGCCGCGGTGGAGCCACGCTCGAGGTGACCGGCCGCGAAGAGGGGCGCATCACGCGCGAGCGGGTGCGCCAGCTGTGCGAGCGGCTCGCCGCGCGTTTGGCGGACGCCGAGCACGCCGCGCCGGCCCTCGAGCGCGCCCTGGTGCTCGCCGCGCACGCGGCGCCCACCACGGCCAGCGAGCTTCTCCCGGCGCCTCGCCGACGAACGCATCTCGGCGCGGCCGTTCGACCCGGCGGGCCTGCTCTCGGCCGCCGCCGTCCTCGGCCGCGACCCCACCTTCTCGCTCGAGACCGTCAAAGACGTGCGCGTCGTGCTGCCCGACCCGCCGGACCCGGGCAGCGACACCGTGGCCGTCAT
>CAVOMB010000049.1:0-73951 GCA_963696935.1 uncultured Thermoleophilia bacterium
GGCGTCGGGCAGTCATCACTGCTCCGCCCTGGTAAGAAGACAGCGGCGCGGCCGAGAAGCTCCAGCACGGCCGCGTTACAGCATGGCCCTTCTCGCCTTCGCCTTCGCGCGTGACGGGCTTCTCGACGAGTTGGCGGGCGAGCGATCACGACCAGATCGGTAGCTCCTCGGCA
This sequence comes from uncultured Thermoleophilia bacterium, assembly GCA_963696935.1. Taxonomy (GTDB): domain Bacteria; phylum Actinomycetota; class Thermoleophilia; order UBA2241; family UBA2241; genus CAIXSE01. The sequence continues at coordinate 174 of CAVOMB010000049.1, forward strand.
AGCTGCTCGCGCACTGGCCGGACACGCTTCTTGCGCAGCAGCCGTTTGACGCGTGATCAACTGGCACGATGGTGGGCTCCGCCCAGCTTCTTCGTCACGCGAGAGGCCAGGCCGCGGCCCCTCGTCGCCCGGCTCGGCGGGCGCTTGAACCAGTACAGCACCAAGAAGCGGGAGGGGGTGGAACTTCCCTGCCGGTAGATCCGCTGGAAATCGGACGAGCGGAGAGAAAGCCGAGAGCCGCCTTCGCGGATGCGGGCCCGCGGCTACGCGGAGAGGCGCTTGCGCCCCTTCTGCCGCCGCCTCTTGATGACCAACCTCCCCGCGCGCGTGCTCATGCGCTTGCGAAAGCCATGCGTCTTGCTGCGCTTGCGGGTGTTCGGTTGTATAGGTTCCTCTTCACCGTGCTTCCGTGCACGATCGTCGTTAGTCAGAACCGGGCAGAGTATAGCCAAGCGGCGGAGGCGGGGGTCCCTCGGCCCGCGGCGGGACCCTGGCCTCGGCCGCTTCCGACTGGCCGCCCTCCCACACTCAGGGAAAGCTCCGACGTTGCGCGATATGGGCGACTGGAACGGACTCTCATCGGACGCCGCGGACGCTGCTCGAAGGATTGTCCACAGGTTCAACCTCGCCGGGGTGCTGGGCACGTTTCTGGCGCAGGGTTCGCCACCGCGCGCTCCAGGTGCGTGACTTCGAGGAGTACGGCTTCATCTACCTCGTGAAGGGACAGGTGGAGGCCATTCCCGCCCATCACCGGCGGCAGAAGCTGGGCTCTCGCCTCGTCAAGGCCGGCTGCCTCAACGCCGAGCAGCAACTGTGGGGAGGCGCTGATGGAGGTACTCGAGCCTGTCTCATGACCAGAAGAAGTTTCAAACCCCTTGGCCAGCACCTGATCGAGAAGGGCTACACGACCGACGGAGATTATTCCGCCGGATCATGGAGCGACAGACCCTCGACCAGGTGTTCGAACATCGCTCATGGAGCAGCGGCGTGTTCCTCTACGACGAGCCCGAGGAGATGGCGGTTCCAGGTGCATCGAGGGCGACGTGCAAAGCCTGCTCCTCGACGCTTATCGCCACATCGACGAAGGAGAGCACGCGCGCAAGGCGCGCAGCGTCGTCGAGGACGAGGTCGTCGCTACGCCGTCCGCTTGGGACCAGTGCACGGAGGAGATCCGCCAGAAGGACCTCAAGAACGACGTGTGCCTCTGGCGCGAGACGGGCGCCGTCCTCGATGGTAGGGCTATGACCGCGTCCGCGACTCGCGCCAGCTTGCGGATCGCTCCAAGGACGAAGACGCAGCCTCCAGTCTTACGCCTCCTTGGATTTTGGAGCGAGCGACGTTCGGCTGCGCAGATGGCGCAGGCCCCGCTTAGGCCGCCCCGTCACAGGGTACGCACCAGCCGTGGCCGATGAGCAGGGCATAAGCGGCGCGCTCCGTCAGGTCCTCACGCGATCATGACGGCGTGTACGTCACCGGCCCCGACCGCGCCATCGTCTACTGGAGCGCCGGGGCCGAGCTGCATCACCGGCTACGGCGCGGCCGAGGTCGTCGGGCACCGCTGTGACGCACGTTGGGCCACACCGACCTTCAGGGTACCGGCACCGCCTTCCTCCGGCTGCCCCTGCAGTACTGCCGAGCACGGCCAGGAGCACTCCATCAGCGAGGTCTTCCTGCAGCGCAAGGACGGCGAGCGTGGCGTGTACATGAAGGCGCCTTGGTCCTCAGCAGGAGAGCCGTACGGCGTGAGAACACCTTCGGCCAGCTTCGAGAGCGTTGCGGCAACAGCTTCGTCGGCGCATCCAGAAGCTGTCCGACTCGCCCGCGTCCGGACCCGATGGCAGCGGCCGGTGACGGTGCCGGTGGCGAACTGGCGCTCCACCGTCAGCGGCAAGCTCGTCATTCGCGGCGCCGGCCAGCGACCCGCCGGAAGCGCGGCGAGACGTGCCGCCGACAGTGCCCCTTCTGCGCCGGCAACGAGGCGCTCACGCCGCCCGAGGTGGACGCCCTCCGTCCCGGCGGCGGCGCCCCCGACGGTCCCGGCTGGACCGTGCGCGTCGTCCCCAACAAGTACCCCGCGCTGGACGGACGGCACGAGGTGATCGTGCATGCCCCCACGCACGAGACGGAGCTCGAGGACCTCGAGGACGATGCACTCACCGAGGTCCTCGCCATGTGGCAACGCCGCATCGCGGCGCAGCTCGACTGTGGAGCCGCGGCCGCGACGCTGATCGGCAACGTCGGCGCCGGATCGGGGGCATCGCTGGAGCATCCCCACGAGCAGCCGTCGCGACGCCGGTGGTACCGCTGCTGCTGCTCGAGGAGCTGCTCGAAGCGCAGCGGCATCGCGACCGCTACGGGATCTGCGTGGTCTGTGACGAGCTCGAGCGCGCCGGCGAGCGGCTGGTGTTCGGCGGCGAGGTCGCCGCCTGGGTGCCGGACGCCAGCCGCTTCAACGGCGAGCTATGGCTGGCGCCGGCCGTGCACGCGGCGGACTTCCGCAGGGCGGACCCTCGGCGCCGTGGCGCCGCACTGCGCCGCGCGCTCACCGCAGTCAAGGCGTCGATCGGCGGAGCGCCGCTCAACTTCTGGCTGCACACGGCGCCCGCGGACCTGCGCGGCCCGTTCCACTGGCACCTCGAGTTCGCCCCGCGCAGCGCCACGCTCGCCGGCTTCGAACTCGGCACGGACATCGCCGTGGTGACCAAAGCGCCGGAGGCCGCGGCGGCGGAGTACCGCGCGGCCCTGCCGCCCGTCTGACAGTCGGCCCGAAGCGACCGGACGCCCGGTCCTTGCGCGCCGCCCCGCCTCAGCAGCCTGCGTCACGCCGCAGCGCCAGCTGGCCGCAGGCTGCCTCGATGTCGCCGCCGGGCGAGTGGCGCACGGTGACGCTGACGGCGGCGCGGAAAGCGGCGCGTGCAGGGCCCGCCCATCTTGCCGGCTGTTGGCCGGCGAGAAGGCCCCTCCCGTCTCGTTGTAGGCGATCAGGTTGAGGTGGTAGAGCGGGCGGCGCAGGCGCTGCGCCCACGCCGCCGCCCTGCGCGGGGGTGTCGTTGACGCCGCGCAGACGACGTACTCGAACATGAGCTTGCGCGCGTGGCCTTCACCGAGCGCTTGCACGCCGGCCAACATGGCGTTGCAGAGGTATTGCCGGTCGAGCGGCACGAGGCGCAGCTCGTCGGTCGCCGCGTGCAGGCTCACCGCCAGATTCAGCTGCAAATGCCGCTCCGCGGCGAACCGGTCCATGCCGACAACGCCACCTGGCATACGGAGATCCCCTGCGGCTCCGCCAGCCCAAACCCTGGGGGTCGGCAGGCGCGCCAAGGTCTCGTCGTACGAACGGCTCGCCCACTGCCCATGCAAGTATGATGTTGGTCACGGCGGTGGGTCGAAATTCACCCTCGTCCGCGGTGGGGCGGAAGTGGAAGACCTGGTCGTACTCGGCATTTCCTCCGCCGTGAGGCGCCGCGCAGCCCCAGCCCGCCGGGCACGCGCGCAGAACCGCGCGCACCGACGGCGCAGCCACCTGGGGTGGACACGCAGACGGTGGCCCGGCCGGTCACCAGGGGCATCAGGGGATGGCTCGACGGGGTGGCCGTCGGCGGCTTGCAATAATGCTCACGCGCCGTCCTCATGAGCCGCGGCGCGCGCGTCTCCACCTCCGATCAGCGAGAGTGGGCAGCACCCGGCCAGCGGCTCCTCCGCAGTGGGCGCGGAGCGTCGTGACCGCGGCGAAGTCGGTGACCAGCCCGCGGACCAGCTCGCGGCCCAGCTCGGTGAGCGTGGAGGTGATTAGGCCGGATCGAGCACCCGGCCATTGACGCGGGGACGCAGGTGAACAGAACAGGCAGGCTCCACCCCCTGGGGACCCAGCGTCATGACGACCGTCCAGATCATCGGTGTCTCCGTCGCAGGTGCGGCGGTACTCCTGCTCATCATCGCCTTGCTCGTCACGTGGCGCCGCCGCGGAGACGACGAGGAGGACCAGGCGCGTCCCACCCCCCTGGACGCGCCTGGTCCTCCTCGTCGTCTCCGCGGCGGCGCCACGTGACGAGCAAGGCGATGATGAGCAGGAGTACCGCCGCACCTGCGACGGAGACACCGATGATCTGGACGGTCGTCATGACGCTGGGTCCCGGGGTGGAGCCTGCCTGGCGGCTACCTGTTCGCCCTTGTCCGCATCATTTCCTGCCCGGCGTACAATGGCCGGGTGCTCGATCCCGACCTCATCGCCTCCACGCTCACCGAGCTGGGCCAGCCGGCTTACCGTTCCCGGCAGGTCTACGAGGCGCTCGTCCGCGGGCTGGTCACCGACTTCGCCGCGGTCACGACGCTCCCGCGCCAGCTGCGGGAGCAGCTGGCCGAGCGGCTGTCCCCACTCTCGCTGACGGAGGTGGAGACGCGCGCCGCGGCTCGTGGGACGGCGCGTAAGACGCTGTTCCAGACCGCCGACGGCCACCCGGTCGAGGCCGTCCTGATGCTGGTGACCGGCCGGGCCACCGTCTGCGTGTCCACCCAGGTCGGCTGCGCCGTCGGCTGCGCGTTCTGCGCGTCCGGGCGGCTGGGGCTGCGCAGGCACCTCACGGCGGAGGAGATCGTCGACCAGGTCTTCCACTTCGCCCGCGTGCTCCGCGACGAGGGTGACGACCGCCGCGTGACCAACGTCGTCTTCATGGGCATGGGCGAGCCGTTCCACAACTACGACGAGACCTTGCGCGCCTGCCGACTGCTCAACGACCCCCAGGGGTTCGGGCTCGCGGCGCGGGGGATCTCCGTATCCACGGTGGGCGTTGTGCCCGGCATGGACCGGTTCGCCGCGGAGCCGTTGCAGCTCAATCTGGCGGTGAGCCTGCACGCGGCGACCGACGAGCTGCGCGACCGCCTCGTGCCGCTCAACCGGCAATACCCTCTCGACGCCGTGTTCGCCGCGTGCGAGCGCTACGTGAAGGCCACACGGCGCAAGCTCATGTTCGAGTACGTCGTCCTGCGCGGCGTCAACGACACCCCCGCGCAGGCGGCGGCGCTGGCGCAGCGCCTGCGCCGCCCGCTCTACCACCTCAACCTGATCGCCTACAACGAGACGGGAGGGGCCTTCTCGCGGCCGGCGCCCGGCGAGATCCAGGCCCTGCACGCGCGGCTCGAGCGCACCGGCGTCAGCGTCACCGTGCGCAACTCCCCGGGCGGCGACATCGAGGCGGCCTGCGGCCAGCTGGCGCTGCGTCACGAGCACGGCGGCCCGGCGGCCGGGTAGCGGGGCGCGGCGGCTCGGCGGTCCCGGCCGGGGCTTCAGCCCGGCTCGCCGGCGGGCCTCAGCTCGCAGGCAGTACAGCGCGGTACTCCGCGGCCGCGGCGACCGGGTCCTTGGTCACCACCGCGATGTCGCTGCCCAGTTCGAACCCCGCGAGCGTGGACGTGCGCGGCGCTATCTCGAGGTGCCAGTGGAACGGGCCGCGCAGCTCGACGGGCGCCGTGTGCAGCCAGAAGTTGAGCGGCGCCCCGGCCGCGGCGGCCTTGACGGCGGTGAGCGCGCGGCGAAGCGCCGGAGCCAGGCTGGCCGTGTCCCCCTCGCGGAAGTCCGCCTGGTGCTCGGCGGGGGCCAGCCAGAGCTCGCCGTTGAAACGGCCGGCCTCGGGTACCCAGGCCGCGACGGGACCGTCCAGCACGCGCCGGTCTCCGGCCTGCTCTATCTGCTCGCAGACCGCGCAGGTGCCGTAGCGGTTGCGGTGCCTCTCGACCTCGAGGAGCTCGTCGAGCAGGAGCGGCGGTATCACAGGGGTCGCGAACAGCTGCTCGTGCGGGTGTTCGAGCGAGGCCCCCGACCCGGCGCCGAGGTTGCCGATGAGGGTCGCGGCGGCGGCGCCCGACGAGAGTTGCGCGCCGATGCGCCGCTTCCACATCTCGAGCACCTCGGCGAGGCGCTCGTCCCCAAGGTCCTCAAGCTCGGCGTCGTGGGCGGGCGAGTGCACGATCACCTCGTGCCGGCCCTCCAGCGCCGGGAACTTGTTGGGTACCACGCGGACGGTCCAGCCTGGACCGTCGGGGCCGCCGCCGGCGGGACGCACCGCGTCGACCTCGGGAGGCGTCATCGCCTCGCGGCCGTCACAGAAGGGGCACTGCAGCGGCGCGTCTCCGCCGCGCTTCTCGCCGGCGGGTCGCTGCGCGCGCGCCGGCGCGACGATGACGAGCTTGCCGCTGACGGGGTTGCGACGCAGTTCGCCGCCCGGCGTCACCGGCCGCTCCCGTTGCCGGCGATCGGGTCGGACACGGCCGAGTCGGACAGCTTCTGGATGCGGCCGGCGAGCTCCTTGCCGGCGACGCTCTCGAGCTCGCCGAAGATCTCCACGCCGTACCGCTCTGCGTCTATCTCGAAGACCGCGGCCTTCATGTACACGGCCAGCCGCTCGCCGTCCTTGCGCTGCAGGAAGACCTCGCTGATCGAGTGCTCCTGGCCGGTGTCCAGGCAGTCCTGCAGGGGGCAGCCGGAGAGGCAGATGCGGGTACCCTCGAGGTCGGTGTGGCCGAGCACATTCTCGTCGCAGCGGTGTCCGACGACCTCGGCCGCGCCGTAGCCGGTGATGCGCTCGGCCCCGGCGCTCCAGTAGACGATGGCGCGGTCGGGGCCGGTGACGTACACGCCGTCACTGATCGCGTCGAGGACCTGACGGAGCGCGCCGCTTATGCCCTGCTCATCGGCCACGGCTGGTCAGTACCCTGTGACGGGGCGGCTCAAGCGGGGCCTGCGCCGTCTGCGCAGCCCAACGTCGCTCACTCCGAGTCCAAGGAGGCGTTGAGACTGGAGGCTGCGTCTTCGTCCTTGGAGCGATAGAGCTGGCGCGAGTCGCGGAGCCGGTCGTAGCCCTCATCGAGGACGGCGCCCATCTCGCGCCAGAGGCACACGTCGTTCTTGAGGTACTTCTGGCGGATCTCCTCCGTGCACTCGTCCCCGAGCGGACAGGCGTAGCAGACCTCGTTGTCGACGACGCTGCGCGCCTTGCGCGCGTGCTCTCCTTCGTCGATGCGGCGATAGGCGTCGAGGAGCAGGCTTTGCACGTCGCCCTCGATGGCCACCTGGAACCGCGGCATCTGCTCGGGCTCGTCGTAGAGGAACACGCCGCTGCTCCAGTGGGCGAGCTCGAACACCTGGTCGAGGGTCTGTCGCTCCATGATGCGGCGGATGATCTCCGTGGTCGTGTAGCCCTTCTCGATCAGGCGCTGGCCGAGGGGCTTGAACTTCTTCTGGTCGTGAGACAGGCTCGAGTCCTCCATCAGCGCCTCCGCCAGTTGCTGCTCAGTGAGGCAGCCGGCCTTGACGAGGCGAGAGCCCAGCTTCTCGTCGGTGATGGGCAGGGAGATGGCCTCCACCTGTCCCTTCACGAGGTAGATGAAGCCGTACTCCTCGAAGTCGCGCACCTCGAGCACGCCGGTGGCGGAGCCCTGGGCCAGAAACTGCAGCACCCCGGCGAGGTTGAACCTGTGGATCGATCCTTCGAGCAGCATCAGCGGCGTCCGATAGAGAGTCCGTTCCAGTAGCCCATATCGGCAACGTCGGAGCTTTCCTGAGTGTGAGGCGGCCAGTCGGGAAGCGGCCGAGGCCGGGTCCGGCCGCAGGGGCCAAATTGACCCGGCCTCCGCCGCTTGGCTATACTCTGCGTTCTGACTAACGACGATCGTGCGAGGAAGCAGTGAAGAGGACCTATCAACCGAACACCCGCAAGCGCAGCAAGACGCATGGCTTTCGCAAGCGCATGAGCACACGCGCGGGGAGGTTGGTCATCAAGAAGCGGCGGCAGAAGGGGCGCAAGCGCCTCTCCGCGTAGCCGCGGGCCCACATGGCCGCGAAGCGCTCTCGCCTTTCTCGCTCGTCCGATTTCCAGCGGATCTACCGGCAGGGGAGCTCCACAGCCTCCCGCTTCTTGGTGCTGTACTGGTTCAAGCGCCCGGCCGAGCCGGGCGACGAGGGGCCGCGGCTTGGCCTCTCGGTGTCGAAGAAGCTGGGCGGAGCCGTCGTCCGTAATCGCGTCAAACGGCTGCTGCGCGAGGCGTTCCAGGCCAGTCGCGAGCAGCTTGCCGAGGAGTACGATCTGGTCGTGATCGCTCGCCCGCAACTCATCGAGCTCGTCACGCGCGAAGGCGAAGGCGAGAAGGGCCTTGTGAGCGCGGCCGTGCTGGAGCTTCTCGGCCGCGCCGGTCTCCTTACCAGGGCGGAGCAGTGATGACTGCCCGACGCCTGCTCAACGCCGTCGTCGCGGGCATCGACTGGGTGCTCATCGGCCTCATCCGCGTCTACCAGTACGCTTTCTCGCCCATGCTCGGGCAGCGCTGCAAGTACTACCCGTCGTGCTCCAACTACGCCGTCGGCGCCATCCGCGAGCACGGCCCCTTCAAGGGCATCGGCCTGGCCGGCTGGCGGCTCCTGCGCTGCAACCCGTTCAGCAACGGCGGCTACGACCCCGTCCCGCCGCACCGTCATCACGACTGCGGCCACGATCACGTCCACGAGAATGTGAGCGCGCGTGTATAACCTGCCGATCATCTCGCAGCTGATCCTGCTGCTGCACTGGATCCTCGTCACCATCGACAACTTCCTCGCCAGCCTCGGGCTGGGTCCCAATTGGACGTGGGGCCTCGCCATCATCGGCCTGACGATCATCGTGCGGCTCGTCCTCTTCCCGCTCACGTGGAAGCAGTACAAGTCGGCGCAGCAGATGCAGGTCATCCAGCCGCAGGTCAAAGAACTGCAGAAGAAGTACAAGAGCGACCGCGCCAAGCTCCAGGAAGAGACGATGAAGCTCTACTCGGAGCACCGCGTGAACCCGTTCGCGTCGTGCCTCCCGCTGATCCTGCAGCTGCCGGTGTTCATCAGCCTCTACGCGGCCATCAAGGGCGACGGCCCGCTCAGCGCTCCGCAGTACCAGGAATCCGTCAAGGCGCTGGCAGACGCCAGCTTCCTGTGGATCCCTCACCTCGGTCTGCCCGACCCGACCTACGTCCTTCTGGTCCTGTACGTGGCCACGCAGATGATCTCCACGGAGCTCATGGTAGCCACGCAGAGCGACAACACCCAGAAGTGGATCATGCGCGCCATGCCGATCATGTTCGTGCTGTTCCTCTTCCGCTTCCCGGCCGGCCTGTTCGTGTACTGGGTCACGACCAACGTGTGGACCATCGGACAGCAGTTGATCATCCGCAGGACGATGCCGAAGCCGGAGGAGCTCGCGGCGAAGGCCAAGGCGAAGCCCAAGAAGAAGAGCCGCTTCATGGAGGTCATGATGGCCTCGCAGCAGGAGGCGGCGAAGCAGCGCGAGCAGAAGATCGCCCAGAAGAGCGACCATGGCGGCGCTGCCAAGCAGGGCACCGTGGCGGCCGGCAAGAAGCCGGCGCAGGGCGCCAAGAAGGCGGCGCCTCCAGGCAAGGGCAAGCGCAAGCCGGGCCAGACGCAGGGCGGCAAGCCCGGCCAGCCCGGCGCCCGGCCCAAGGGCCAGGGCCAGAAGCAGCGGCTCGGCAGCCAGGGCAAGCCGCGCCCGGCGGGCCAGAAGCCTGCGGGGGGCAAGCGGGCGGGCGCCAAGCCGTCCGGCGAGAAGCCTGCGGCCGACAAGCCGTCCGGCGGCGACCAGGGATCGAACACCAGCGCGGGCGGCCCGGCGGACGAATGACGTCTCCGGGCCTCCCGCGTCTTTCTCACCGGAGACCAGGGGGCAGATGATGGAAGAGCCGGACGACCTCCAGCCGATCGACGGGATCGACGAGGAAGAAGAGACCGAGTTCGCCACCATCGGCGGCGGGACCACCATCGAGGAGGCCAAGCGCACCGCGCTCGAGGGGCTGCGTAAGATCGTCCCGTACATCAACCCCGCCGACGTCGAGTACGAAGTCCTGGACGAGGGCAGCAAGGGCGGGTTCTTCGGCCGCGGCAAGATGGAGGCCCGGGTCGAGGCCCGGCTCCGCCCGCCGGACGAACGGGTCGACGCCGATCTGCCTCCGGGCGCCGAACTGCTCCGCGAGTTCATCCAGACCACCGTCGACCTCATGGGCGTCGAGGCGCAGGTAGGCGCCAGCGAGACTCCCGACTGGGTGCGCGCGGAGATCAGCGGCGACGACCTCGGCCTGCTCATCGGACGCCACGGCGCCACCATCGACGCCCTGCAGTACATCGCCGCGATCGTCGTGAACGGCGACCGCCGCGAGCGTCGCCAGGTCATCGTCGACGCCGAGGGCTATCGCGACCGCCGCGCGGCGGCGCTCACCGCGCTCGCCGACCGCACCGCGCAGAAGGTCACTCGTGACGCGGCGGCCATCACGCTCAAGCCCATGACGGCGGCCGAGCGCAAGGTCATCCACCTGCACCTCAAAGACCATCCCCGCGTCCAGACGGAGTCCGAGGGTAACGAACCCTTCCGCGTCGTCGTCGTCTCTCCCAAACAGCCCTAAGGCCGTCGCCGGCCGGGCACCCTGCTGTAAAGGAGGAGGCCGGTCGAGCCGAGAACAGGACCGCGCGTTCTTTCGCGCGCCCAGAAGTCAAACAGGGAGGATCCACATGCGTGTCAACTCCAAGCGCGGAGTCGTGCTGCTCCTCGTGCTGGCGCTTGCGCTCGGCGCCGTCGCCGTCGCCGGCTGCGGCGGGAACAGCAACGCGTCCACGAGTGGGAGCCCGGTGGCCGCGGTCGCGGCGTCCGGCCAGTCCGCCGACCAGATCGTCAAGGACAGCGAGGCCAAGATGGCGACGGTGAAGAGCGCCGCGTTCACCGCCGACTTCGGCCTGCAGATCCAGGGCGACACCAGCAAGATGACCGACCCGACCGCCAAGGCGCTGCTGTCCCAGGGGGTCACCGTCACCGCTCAGGGCGAGAGTGGCAAGACCGACAAGGCAGGTCCTGTCGTCGACATGACCATGAGCCTCGGCATCGCCGGACAGACGCTCGACTTCGGCATGAAGTCCGCCGGCAAGAAGGCGTGGATCGGGTACCAGGGCTCCTGGTACAAGGTCGACAGCAAGAGCACAAAGTCGCTGGACAAGCAGGTTGCCAACGGCGCCGTGCCTACGCAACAGCTCAAGAGCATGGGTGTCGACCCCTCCACGTGGGGCACGTCGTACCAGCTCGTCGGGACCGAGACGCTGGACGGGGTGCAGGTCTACCACGTCAAGGCGACGGCCGACCCGCAGAAGCTCGCGGATTCGCTGACCAAGGCCGCCGAGAACCCGAGCCTGAACAAGCAGCTGGGCAGCGCTACGGGATCGCTCGGTCAGCTAGGCTCCGGGCTCACCGGGAACGCCAAGCAGGCCGAACAGCTCGCCAAGACCCTCGAGGACGCCACCGTGGACTACTGGATCGGTGTCGACGACAAGTACATGTATAAGGCGCAGTTCGCCGCCACCATGGACATGACCGGTCAGAAGGACATGCAGGGCGTGTCCGGTGTGAGCCTCAAGGGCTCCGTGGCCATGAGCGACTTCGACCAGCCCGTGGCGGTCACGCCTCCGGCCGGCGCCAAGCCGTTCAAGGACTTCATGAACCAGCTGCTCGGCGGGATGATGGGCGGCACGGGCGGCATGTCGCTCTGAGGCGAGGGGCGCGGTCGCGGGCGGCGCCGCGTTTGCGGCTCAGCGGTCCCAGTCGAAGTCGCGTGCCTTGGTCTGCTCCCAGGACCCGGACTCGTCGTCGCTGCGCTGTCCGAGCAGCGACTTGCTGAGGAACTCGGGCGCCTTCTGCGCGGCCTCGCGCGGGGTCTCGGGGTCCGCGGCCGCCGCGGTCGGCGAGGCGGTGGCCGCGGGCTCCGCGGTCGGCGAGGCGGTGGCCGCGGGCTCCGCGACAGGCTCCGGCGGCGCCTGCGTGCGCTGCGCCGCCGCGCGGCTGATCTGCGCCGAGGCGAGCTGTACGGTGCCGTCGGCGCGCACGCCGGCGTTGGGCTGCAGCGCGAGCTCCTCGTACCCGCGGTCTTCCATGCTGACGTTGCCGCTGTCCAGGTCGACCTGGAAGCGGTACCAGCCCATAGACCACATGAAGGTGACGGCCACGATCGCGCTGTCGAACCCGACGTGCACGTGCGGCAGGCCGAGCTGCTCGTTGGTCTCGGCGATCTTGCGCGGCACGCGGCTGACGTTGAGCAGGTCGACGCCGCGCTGCAGAAGCGTGAGCGAGGCGGCGGCCGCCTCGGCCTCCGCAGCTGTTGGGGCAGCCGGCTGCTCCGCCACCGGGGAGGGATCGCCCGGGAGTGCGCCGCCGCCGGCGGCTACGGCCGCCGCGGCCTCGGACGCGGCGATCTCGCCGGTGCTGGCGTCGTCCTCACCCGCGACGGCAGCCGTGGCCGCGGCGATCAGCTCCTGGTCGATGGCCGGGATGGGCTGCGTGTCTTCGAAGACCACGGGGTGGACGGGCGGTGCGGCGGGAGTCTCGGGCTCGACCGCCGTCGGCGGCGCGTCGTCCACTGGGCCCTGGTCCGTCGGCGGTTCTTCCACCACGGCGGCCCCGACGATCTCTTCCGCCTCGCCGACCTCGCCGGCGGCCGGCGGGAACACCTGCGCCTGCTCAGCGTCGCGCAGCGCCGCCATTCTCGACGGCGAACTCGGCCGGCGTCTCGCCCCAGGTGCGCTCTCCGGGCTCCGAAGAGTCGCCGGTGAGCGAGCCGGGTTCGGCCGGCTCGGCGGTACCAACGCGCGCGAACCGGCCGGCGAGCTCCTGCCGCTCGGCCTCGGCACGCGCCAGTTCGGCCTTGAGGCTCTCGATCTGGGCGTCTTTGTCCTTGAGCGCCTGCCAGAAGGCGTTGCTTTCGGCGTGCGCGTCGCGCGCCGCCGCGGCCGCCGCGGCTGCAGGGGCTGCCGCCGGCGCGTCGTCGAACCCTGGCGCGGAGTCGAACCCTGGCTCATCGCCGAAGACCGATTCGGGACGCTCGTCGAAGGCGGACTCGCTGCGCGTCTCGCGCACGCGTCCGTTGTTGGCCGGCGTAGGCGCGGCCGCGACGGGCTCGTGGGCGCCGGCGTAGGCCTGGCCGCAGAGCGAGCAGATGAGCCGCTCGTCGCCGTGTTCGTCGATGATGGTCTGGGTCCACTCACCGGCGAGGAGGGTACGACCACACTCTGCGCAGACGGCTTGGTCGTTGTCGTCCTTGCCGCGGCCGAAGATGCGTCCGAACATCGTCACTCCCGTGTCAGGAACGCCCCGCAGGGCAGAAAAGTTGCTGCAAGAAGGCACATGATAGCAGAGACCGAGTGGCCCGGCCCCAGGTCACTCGTCGTCGTCCGCCTCGTCGGGTACGGTCTCCAGCTGGTCCAGCACGTCACGCGCTCGGGCGAGGTCGCCCTCGTTCACGAGGATGTGGAACGGGTGGACGGACGGCGTCGGGTAGACCGACGGCGCGCCGGAACCGCCGACCACGGCCTCGACGCCGGCCTGTTGGAGAACTCCGACGACGACGTTGGCAAGGCCTGCATCGCTGACGGTCGTCACGGTCACGAGTTCCATGGCGTCACCTCGCAGTCCAAGGGTGGCGGGGCCATCGCCCACCGTCCTTCGAGTATACCCACGGGGTGCTTGGGGGCGCCGATGGGCGCCCGGCGCGCGAGCGACGTCAGCCGACGAGCGCGCGGAGCCGGGCCAGGTTCTCCTTGTCCGGGCCCTGGCCGTCGAACCCCGGCACCTCGAGGATGCCGGGCAGGTCGGCGAACGCCGGCTCGTTGACCAGCAGCCGGAACGCGTCTTCGCCGAGGTCGCCCTCCCCGATGTTCTCGTGCCGGTCGCGGTTGCTGCCGAGGGGCGTCTTGGAGTCGTTGAGGTGGAACATGACCAGGCGGTCGGGTCCGCAGCTCTCGTCGAGCTCGCGGAGGACCTCGTCGATGCCCTCGCGGGTGCGCAGGTCGACGCCCGACTCGAAGATGTGCGCCGTGTCCACGCAGATGCCGAGACGCGGGTCGCCGCCGGAGGCGTCGATGATCTGGCCGAGCTCGCGGAAGTCGACGCCCATGGTGCCTCCGGCGCCGGCCGTGTTCTCCAGGAGCAGGCGGACCGGCGAGCCTTCGCTGCCCGCGAGGGCGGCACGGAGGCCGGCCTGTACGCGCTCCAGGCCGGCCGCGAACCCGGAGCCCTGGTGGGAGCCGATGTGCGTCACGATGGCGTCGGCGCCCAGCTGCTCGGCGGCCGTGAGCGCGCCGAGCAGCGACCTCACCGACTTCTCGTAGAAGTCCTCGTTCTCGCTGGCGAGGTTGATCAGATAGATGGTGTGGATGACGACGAAGCGGATGCGGGACTCCGCGCGCATCTCGCGGAACTTCTGCCAGTCCTTGTCCTTGTAGACCGTCGGTGCCCACGTGCGCGGGCTGCCGGCGAAGAACTGGACCGCCTCCGCGCCGATGTCCACGCCGTTCTCGATGGCGTGCCACACGCCTCCCGACGACTTCACGTGCGCGCCGAAGTACATCCTCCCGCCCTCCCCCTCAGACGAAGTCGCGCGGCGCCTGGTGCCACCACGACCTCGTGAAGACCTCGCGTTCGTCGCCGTCCTCGCCTTCGTAGACGGCGACCTCGTCCGCGACGTAGAACGTGTCCGCGTCGCAGGTCATCTCCCCGTGCGTGACGATGTGAAACCGGCCTTGCTCACCGCGGACCAGCACGGATTCCGCCTCGACCACGACCTTGGCCGACAGCGGGTCGCCCTCGCTGAGGCCGTAGCTCACCGTGTTCCACTCCTCGCTCTGCCAGCCGTTGGGGAGGACGACGTTGCCGCCGTCCACGTAGCGGAACGTCCAGGCGATCTCGTCGGCGGCGAGGTCGCGCGTGTAGGCGCGACCGCCCTTGCCGCCGCCGAGCGTCTTCTCGCCGAGGCCCTCGGGGACGACGGGCGGGTCGAAGGGACGGAGGTCTGCGTCCTCAGGCCGCTCAGGCCGCACCGGCAGCTCGAGCAGACTCTCGCCGGCGACCACCGTGAGCGTAGCCGGCTCCGGCGAGGGCCACGCCCAGGGCCAGTACGTAGGCGAGAGGGCGAGCCGCAGGCGGTGGCCGGCCGGGAAGGCCTGAGCAATCGCGTCCAGGGTGATCGTCGCCGTGTACTCCCGGCCGGGCTCCAGCCGCTCAGGCGTCTCGTGGCTCGTCAGGTGGGTCAGGTTGAAGACCTGGGTCGTGACGAGCTTCGAGGCGCCGCCCGGCGCCACATCGTCCAGCCGGGCGGCGACCAGCGCCCGCGGCCGGTCGCTCGCGAAGCGGAGCGCGAGCCGCGGGTGGCCGAGGATCTCCAGCCGCTCGGGCAGGGGCGCCGAGGTGAAGCAGAGCGACTGGCCCTCCGCCGCCCGCTGGTCGGGGGCGAAGTCGCTGGGCTGGCTCTCGGCACACCAGGCACCGGCGTCGGCGCCGCACAGCTGCGCGCCGAGGATGCCGAGGCGGCCGCCGACCGCGCCGTGCGCGGCGGCCGCCTCGGCATCCGGCGCCCCGTCCGAAGCCGCGTCCCTGAGCACCAGGTCCGCGTCCAGCCGCAGCGTCCGCGGTTCGAGGCGCGGCGAAGGCCACACGTCCTCCGCCGCCCAGCGTCCGGGCACCTCGTCCATCCACGGGACCGGCGGCGTGGGCTCCTGCATCCAGACGCGCAGCATGGGCTCGTCCATCACGCCCGTGTCCACGCCCTTGAGCCAGTGGTCCCACCAGCGCAGCGCCTCCTGCAGGAAGCCGATGGCGGGTCCCGGGGTGACGTAGTGCGGGAACGCGTGCGGCCAGGGCCCGATGAGACCCTTGCGCGGCCCCGGCAGACCGTTCAGCAGGCGCAGCACGCTGTTGGTGTAGCCGTCGGTCCAGCCGCCGACCGCGTACACGGGGATCTCGATGGCCGCGTAGTCCTCGCACACCGACCCGTGCCGCCAGTACGCGTCGCGGCGCTGGTGCGCGAGCCACGTGTGGATCCATGGCTTGTTGGTCGCCAGCCGCTGCTCCCAGAGCTCGCGCCAGCGCTCTCCGACGGCGGGCTCGTGCGGTGGCTGGCACTGCCAGTGCAGCATGCAGGTGCTCCAGTGCAGCAGGTCGGTGGCCAGCACGCAGCCGCCCTTGTAGTGGACGTCGTCGGCGTAGCGGTCGTCGGTGCTCATGAGTGTGATGACCGCCTTGAGCGCCGGCGGGCGGCGGGCGGCCAGTTGGAGGCTGTTGAAGCCGCCCCACGAGATGCCCGTCATGCCGACGGCGCCGCTGCACCACGGCTGCGCCGCGATCCAGGCGATGACGTCGAGCAGGTCCTCCTGCTCCTGGGGGTGGTACTCGTCCTCGAGCACGCCGTCCGACTCGCCGCTGCCGCGCAGGTCCACGCGCACGCAAGCGTAGCCGCGCGCGGCCCAGTACGGGTGGATGAGGACGTCGCGCGTGGCCATTCCGTCGCTGATCCGGTACGGCACCGCCTCCAGGATGCCCGGCACGGGGTCGGCCTCCGCGTCCTCGGGCAGCCAGACCCGGGCGGCGAGCCGCGTCCCGTCGCGCATCGGGATCCAGACGTAGTCCAGTCGCCTGACCTCACGAAGTCCCTCGCCGCTCTCGGCCATGTCGACCTCCACTTCGGATGCCCGCCGAGTCTACTGGGCGCTTGGAGAACGCGGCAACGTGCTCCAGGCGACTCGTCGGCATCCTGACGAGTCGGGGAGGCGGGGAGGTATGTCGCCTCGGGGTCAGCGTCAAAGATGGCGCGAGAAATGACGCCACATCTGACGCCACACCTGACACCAGAGATGGGGTCGAAGATGACACCAGAGATGGCGCCACATCCGACGCCAGAAGTGGCGCCACATCTGACGCTGACCCCCTGCGACACTACGTCTCCCCGGAGACCCGATCGGCACCCTCCTCACGCCGGACCTCGCGGACTAGCATCGGGCAAGACCGCGGCTCGTGAGCGCGCCGCGAGCCGAAGGAGGAACAAGAGGAGGGACCCGGAGATGCAGCTTCCGCTTCTGGTGAGCGTCACGCAGTTGCGTCGCAAAACCACCGACGTGCTTCGGCAGGTGTCAGAGACCGGGCAGCCTGTCTTCGTGACCCAGTATGGGTCGGTCGAGCTGGTGCTCCTGACCCGCCGGACGTATGAGCGCCTGCTGAGGGCGGCGGAGCAGAAGACCGCGGTGGGAGCGGAGCAGAAGACCGCGGTGGGAGCGGGGCAGGAGGCGGAGCCGGGGGCGGGGCCGGCGCACACCGGGAAGACAGGTGAGGGGCCGGTCCAGGCGCAGGCCGACCTCGCCGCGGACCCGCTGGCCGTCTTCGGACGGCTCCCGAGAGGCACGCTCTTCGAGACGAGATGGGGGCTCGTCCATGCCGACACGGCGGCCTTCTTCATGGAGGAAGGCGAAGAGGTGAGGCCCCATCTCTCTCCCGAGCGACTTCGGGCGGCCCTGGACGGGGCCGGATGATTGGGGACGATGCGAGAAGCCCGAGTCCGCGGGAGGCGCGCGGGCGTGAAGGAACGGCCGCCACCCGCGTGGAATACACAGGCCCTGCCGGCGTTGGAGGCGTGATGGACGAAGAGATGCAGCGTTGCAGTACATGTCCGGCGTTCTGCGCCGTAGCGGGCACGGACGCGGGCACCTGCCGCGCCGCTCCGCCCACGGTCGTGCAGGGTGAGGCGTTCTTCCGTGGCCCCACGCGTGAGCTGCCGTTCGGGGCGTTCCCCATGGTGGGCGCGTTCCCGCTCGTCAGGCTGGACGACTACTGCATGTCGCACCCGGGCAACCGGGTCAAGCTGATGTAGCAGACGCACACGGCCCCGGGAGGTGGCCGGCCCGCCGCGGGGGCTCGGCCGGCCATCTCTCGGGGCCGCTGCGCGTACGGGCGCCGGACGCGGCGGCTTCGCCAAGTCCGGCTCGCCCGGCCCGGCCAGACCGAGGGCCGGACGCCCGACCGGCTCGCCCGGCCCGACCCGGCGATGGTAAGGTGGAGCGGCGCGGAGGCCGGCAGTGCCGCCGCGCCGCCAACGACCCCGACCCCCAGGAGAGTCCCCGCGAATGTGCGGAATCTTCGGCTTTGCAGGCCTGCCCGACCGGCAGCTTCTCGGGCGCATGGGCGCCGCCATCGTGCACCGCGGCCCCGACGACGCCGGCGCCTTCGAGACCCCGTCCGTCAGTCTCGGCCATCGTCGTCTCAGCATCATCGACCGTGAGGGTGGCCATCAGCCCGTGGCCAACGAGGACGAGACCGTCTGGCTCGTCTATAACGGCGAGGTCTACAACTATCGCGAGCTGCGCACTGAGCTTGAGGCCGCCGGCCACACGTTCCGCACGCACTGCGACTCCGAGGTCATCGTCCACGCCTACGAGGAGTGGGGCCCGGCCTGCGCCGCGCGCTTCAACGGCATGTGGGCGTTCGCCATCGCCGACATGCGCGGCGCCGGTGAGGACGGGCGCGGCGGCAAGCTCGTGCTGAACCGCGACCACTTCGGTATCAAGCCGCTCTACTACGCACGGTCCCCGAAGAGCGGCCGCCTGCTCTTCGCCAGCGAGATCAAGGCCCTGCTGCAGGACCCTGAGCTCGTTGCGGAGCCGGACGAGCAGATGATCTTCGAGTACCTGCAGCACGGGTTTCACGACCACCGCGCCGAGACGTTCTTCAAGGGCGTGTACCACGTCCCGTCGGCCACCTGGGTCGAGCTGCGGCTCGACGAGGCCGCGGCGTCCGACGCCGCCGCGGCGCCTGGCATGCTCTCGGCCCCGCTCGAGAGCGCGGCCTACTGGACGCCGGCGCTCAGCACCGACGGTGGCGACGACCCGGCCGACTTCCGGCGCCGCTTCCGCGAGAGCGTCGAGCGGCGCCTCGTCTCCGAGGTCCCCGTCGGCTCCTGCCTCTCCGGAGGCCTCGACTCGACGACGATCATCAGTTTCATGAGCGAGCTCCTCAAAGAGGGTGCGCCCGACGCCGCGTCCTTGCGCGGCCAGCTCAAGACCTTCAGCGCCGTGTTCGATGGCGACCCTATCGACGAGCGCGAGTACATAGAGACCGCCGTCGAGAGCACCGGCGCCGACACCACCTACACCAACCCGACGTCGCACGAGTTCATCGGCGAGCTGCGCGACTTCGTCTGGCACCAGGAAGAACCCATCGTCAGCACCGGCCCGTACGCGCAGTGGTGCGTCATGCGCTCGGCGCGCGAGCAGGTCACCGTGCTGCTCGACGGCCAGGGCGGCGACGAGCTGCATCGCCGGTTACGTGCCGTACCAGCTGGTCTACCTGCGCCAGCTGCGCAAAGAAGGCAAGTACGCGGAGCTGCGCGAGGAGAGCACTGCCGCGCGCGACGTGCTGTGGCCGCTGGCCAAGCGCCGCCTCAAGCAGCGGCGCAGGCAGCTCCCGACGCAGAAGCTCCTCCGTCGGGACTTCCTCGCCCGCACCACCGACCCCGGGTACGGGCGCTCCCAGTCGGAGCTCAAGGAGCGCCTGCTCCAGGACCTGCTCACCTTCAGCCTGCCGTGCCTGCTCCGCTACGAGGACCGCAACTCCATGGCGTTCAGCATCGAGAGCCGGGTGCCGTACCTCGACCAGGAGTTCGTCGACCACATCCTGAGCCTGCCGGAGGACGCGATCGTGCGTCACGGCTGGAGCCGCTGGATCTTGCGCGCCGCGCTCAAGGGCACGCTGCCCGAGAAGATCCGCCTGCGCCGCTGGAAGGTCGGTTTCACCACGCCGGAGATGCGCTGGATCAAGGCGCGCCGTGCGGCGTTCACCAGCCTGTACCAGTCGCCCTCGTTCATGGCGCGGTCGTACTGGGATGGCGAGGCCGTGGTGCAGGCGTTCCGCGCCTGCTGCAAGGGCGAGGTGGAGGAGAGCATGTTCTTCTGGCGCGCCGCCAACGTCGAGCTGTGGCTGCGCGAGTTCGTGGACCGCAGCGTGGTGCTGGAGGACGTCGACATCGAGGTCGCGCTGCGAGCGTCCGTCCCCGTCGGCCCCATCCACCGCGGCGGTATCGCCCAGCCGGGCGACGCGCGCGTGCCGGCGCTGCTGGCCGCGGCCGCGGGCCCGCAGGGCCCCGCCGCGGCCGCCGAGGCCGAGCGCCTGCTCGCCGGGTTCTCTCCGAACGAGGAGAAGCACCTGTTCGCCGTCGCCGGCGGCACGGTTTTCGCCCGCCTGCCGCTGCACACCGACCTCGTCGCCCGCGGCGACGACCTCGACTTGGTGATGGAACGCCACGTCGTCCCGCACATCAAGCCGGGCGACCTGGTCGTGATGGCCGAGAAGCCCATCGCCGCCAGCCAGGGCCGCAGCTACGCGCTGGACGAGATCCACCCGACGCGGCTCGCCAAGGTGCTCAGCAAGGCCGTCACCAAGACGCCGCACGGCATCGGTCTGGGCATCCCCGAGACCATGCAGCTGGCCATCGACGAGGCCGGCGCGCCGCGCATCGTCGCCGCCGCGGCCGTCTCCGCCGCCGGCAAGGTCGTCGGCAAGCGCGGCCTGTTCTACAAGGTCGCCGGCGCCGACGTGGAGGCCATCGACGGCCCCACCTGGAACACGCTGCCGCCGCACAACACCCATGCCAAGCTCGGCCCGGCCGATCCGGACGGCGTGGCGGCGCACTTGGCGAACGTTCTGAGCGATGCCGTAGGCGGACGCGTCGAGTTCGTCGTCATCGACGCCAACGACCTCACGGCCACCGTGCTCGGCGCCTCTCCCGGCGCCGACCGTGGCCTCGCCAAGCGCCTCATGCGCGACAACCCGCTCGGCCAGGGCCACGAGCAGACGCCGGTCTGCGTTCTGCGCCCGCTCGGCCCCCTGCCCTCGCAGAGCTGACCCGGCGGCGGCGTTCGCCGCCCCCTCTTCTGCAGCGCGGTTCACCCGTCTGGGGTGACGACCGCGCCTGCCTTCGACTCCTAGGCTGCCTGACGAGACAGGCGCCCCTCTGGCGGAGCGCCGGGAGGTACCAGAGACGGAGGCGGTCATGGCGACGGACACGGTGACGGGCGAGACACGACGGACGGCCGAGCCCGTGGTGGTGATGCGGGCGGTCAAGAAGGCGGTGGTGGTGTACGGCGACTGCAGATACCACGTGCCGCAAGCGACTGGGCCCGGCAGCTGGTGCGGGCCGCGGCGCGCGGAGCTACGAGGACCCGGTCGAGGTCCGTCAGATGGCCTGCAGGGCCTTTGAGGCGTGGCCGGAGGGCAGCCCGGTCCCGGCGTTCCTCGCGGCGATGCGGTTCTGACCTCACTCGGGCCGCGACTCGGCTTCGGGTGGGCGAGGGCTACACGTGAAGTGACCCTCGCCCGTCCGTTCTGCGTAAGGAGTCCGGCGCACGCTCTCGTCACTCGCAGGTGACCGCGGTGGCCCTCCGGTGTATAACGTGCCTCGTCAGAGGCGCCTACGAGGAGGGTCACGCGGTGAGCGTCGTCGAGGTCCAGGAGCTGCGCAAGCAGTACGACCCGCCCAAAGGCGTGCTCGCCGTAGACGGGGTGAGCTTCGACATCGCCGAAGGCGAGATCTTCAGCCTGCTCGGTCCCAACGGCGCCGGCAAGAGCACCACCATCTCCATGCTGAGCTGCCTGCTCAAGCCGAGCGGCGGCGACGCCGTCATCAGCGGCCACTCCGTCGTGAGCGACGCGCAGGCCGTCAAGGAGACCATCGGCGTCGTCCCGCAGGACGTCGCGCTGTACCCGGACATGAGCGCGCGTGAGAACCTCGTGTTCTGGGGGCGGATGTACGGGCTCTCCGGCGACGCGCTCAAGAAGCGGGTCGACGAGGTGCTGGAGCTCATCACGCTCGTCGACCGTCAGAAGGACCGCGTCGACAAGTTCAGCGGCGGCATGAAACGGCGCGTCAACATCGGCGTCGCGCTGCTGCACAAGCCCAGGGTGCTGTACCTCGACGAGCCGACGGTGGGG
Source organism: uncultured Thermoleophilia bacterium (assembly GCA_963696935.1). GTDB lineage: Bacteria > Actinomycetota > Thermoleophilia > UBA2241 > UBA2241 > CAIXSE01. The sequence continues at coordinate 21,980 of CAVOMB010000049.1, forward strand.
ATCGACCCGCAGAGCCGCCGGTCGATCCTCGACGGCATCCTGGCGCTGCGCGACCAGGGGATGACGATCCTCTACACGACGCACTACATGGCCGAGGCGCAGGAGCTCAGCGACCGCATCGGCATCGTCGACCACGGCAAGATGATCGCCCTCGGCACGCACGAGGAGCTGGTGAAGATCGTCGGCGAGGGCGCGCGCGTCACCGCCCGAGTGGACCACTACCTCGAGGGCATGGCCGAGCGCTGGCGCGAGGTCCAAGGCGTTAAGAAGGTCGACGTCGAGGAGGACAAGACCGTGCTCCTCACGGAGGACCCGAACGAGGTGCTGCCGCGGCTGTTCGAGGCGGCGGCCGCGGCCGGCTCGCGCATCACCGAGATCAACGTCACCGAGCCGAACCTCGAGATGGTGTTCCTGTACCTCACCGGCCGCGCGCTCAGAGAATGATCGCCGAAGGCGGATCATCGTCGGTGCGCCGCAGGTGCACTCGACAGTAGGCGTCGATTGATGAAGATACTCGCCATCGCCTGGAAGGACCTGCGCAGCACGCTGCGCAACCGGCCGGCGCTCATCATGATGCTGGTCACGCCGCTCGCGCTGGCAGCCCTGCTCGGGTTCGCCTTCGGCGGCGGCAGCGGCGGGTTCGACATCGCCGCCACCAAGGTCGTGGTGGCGAACCTGGACAAGGGCGGCGCGCAGGCCGGCCAGAACGCCGGCGTCGCCATCCAGAACATCCTGACGAGCAAGGACCTGAAGGACGTGCTCGACACGAGCACGGCCACGGCCGCGGCGACGGTCCGGAAGGCCGTCGACGACGGCAAGGCCGCCGTCGCCGTCGTCATCCCCGAGGACTTCAGCGCCGAGGTCTACGGCAGCGACGCCGTGGCGAAGAGTCAGGTCGAGCTCTACGAGAACCCGACCGCCGAGATCGGCGGCTCCATCGTCGAGGGCGTCGTCGACCAGGTGCTGGCCGACTTCAACGGCGCTCGCGCGGCCGCTGCCGGCGCCGTGGCGCTGCGCTCCGACTCCGCCGGCGACCTGCCGGCAGCGCAGGTCGCCGCCTCGGCCGCCGAGACCTTCAGCCACGCCGGCGGCGCGTCGTCCGGCCTCAAGATCAGCCAGCGCTCGCCGCAGGCCGGCAAGACAGAGAAGCAGGTCAGCGTCACCGGCCAGATCCTCGCCGGCATGATGATCTTCTTCATGTTCTTCGGCGCGGCGAATGTGGCGCGGACGATCCTCACCGAGGACCGCGACGGCACCATGCCGCGCCTGTTCACCACGCCCACGCGGCACGGCACGATCATCGCCGGCAAGTTCGTCTCGGTGTTCGTGACCATCCTGGTGCAGGCGATCGTGCTGCTCATCGCCGGTCGCATCATCTTCGGCATCCAGTGGGGCCGCATCGACGCCGTCGTGCTCCTCACGGTCTGCGCCGCCGGAGTGGCCGGCGGCCTCGCGCTCCTCGTCATCTCGTTCGCCAAGACTCCGGCGCAGGCGGGCGCCATCGGCTCCGGTATCTACCTCGTGCTGGCGCTGCTGGGCGGCAACTTCACCGGCACCGCGCAGTCAAGCGGGACCTACGCCACGGTGCAGAAGTTCACGCCCAACGGCTGGCTCATCGACGGCTGGGACGTGGCTATGCGCGGCGGCGGCCCCGGCGACATCCGCTGGCAGGTCCTGGTGCCGCTCGGGTTCGCCGTCGCCTTCTTCTTCTTCGCCGTGCTCAGGATGCGGAGGCGGTTCTCGTGAAGCTCGCCGCGCTCCTCGCTCGCAAGGACCTCCAGCAGACCGTTCGCGACAGGCTGTCGTTCGTCTTCATCCTGGTCATGCCGCTGGCGTTCACGCTGTTCTTCGGGCTCCTGTTCGGCGCCAACAGCAGCAGCAACAAGCTACCGCTGGCGGTGTGGGATGCGGACGGCGGCGCCGCGGCGAACCAGCTCGTCGCCGCTCTGGACAAGTCCGCGGTCGTCACCGTCGTCTCCAAGCAGGGGAGCGCGTTCGAGAAGTGGATGGCCGACGAACGCGCCGCCGCAGGGCTCGTCATCCCGAAGGGCTACAGCGCGGCGGTCGCCGACGGCAAGCAGGCCGACCTGGTCATCGTCTCGACGCAGGGCTCGAGTGGCGCCTCCACGGCGGCGAGTGAGGTACGGACGCTCGCCGGCGATCAGGTCACAGTGGAGCTCGCGTCGCGCGCGGCTGCCCAGGCGGTGTGGGCGACACGCTCGTACCCCGCGGGCGCCTACGACAAAGTAGTGGCGGAAAGTGCGGCTCAGGCCAGGCCCGTGGTGGCCCAGGCGCTGGCGTCGCCGGCCTTGAGCACCAAGGTCGTCGAGGCCGGCGCCGCCGCCAACCAGACCCCGAGCGGCTTCATCCTCAGTTCGCCGGGCATGATGGTGAACTTCATCCTCTTCAGCCTCATGACGGCCGGCATCGCGCTGATCGTCGAGCGGCAGAACGGCACGCTACAGCGCCTCATGACCACGCGTCTCCGGCGTTGGGAGCTCATCGGCGGCAAGGCGGCGGGCATGTTCCTGCTGACCTTCGCACAGCAGGTGCTGCTGATCGGCGTCGCCCAGATCTTCTTCGGCGTGGACTACCTGCGCGACCCGGCGGCCCTGCTGGTCATGATGGTCTCGCTCTCGCTGGTGGCGAGCACACTAGGACTGCTGCTCGCCTCCGTGATGAAGAACGAGCAGGCGCTCATCGCGACCACGGTGCTGGTCTCCATGGCCGTGGCCGCGCTCTCGGGTGCCTGGTTCCCGCTGGAGATCGCCGGCCAGGGGTTCCAGACCGTCAGCCACCTGCTGCCGACGGCGTGGATCCTGGACGGCCTGCGCGGCATCGTGGTGCGAGGGTTCAGCGTCGCCGACGTGCTGCCCGCGTTCCTGCTCTCGCTGGCGTGGTCCGGCGGGTTCTTCGTGCTCGCCATCTGGCACTTCCGCCTGAGCGAGTTGCCTGCGTAGCTTCGCTATGGTCGGGTGCGGCGTAGCGGCACCCGACTGTGAGTCTCAGCCGCACCGGACGCGCCTCTCAGCCGTGTCTCAGCTTCTATGGGTATTCATAGAACCACAGCTCATCGACGCACGATCCAAGCGAGGCGGCATGTCTGACCACCCGACACCCACCGGGCCCTTCGAGGAGCCCGGATCAAGTACGGCGAACACCTCCGTCCGCGTGACCACATCGGTGACCCCCACCGGTGGAGGCGGCATCACCTGGTACACGACGACTCCCGCCCCCGAGGCGAGACCACCAGCGGGCGGCGGGGGGCGCGGGCGGCGCGGGCGGCGCCGTCTCGGCCGCCTCGTGGCGGTCGTGGCGCTGGCGGCGGCCTTGCTCATCTCCGGTGTGGCGGTCGCCAGGCACTTCTCTGCGTCCGGCGTCTCCACGACGTCGCTGACGCAGCCGGCCGCGCCCGGCGCGACCCAGCAGCAGCCGCCCTCGATCGGCGGCGATGGCGGCGCGGCTCCCTCGACCGGGTCCGGTTCGGCCGGCTCGGCGACGACCGCGGACGTCAGCGCGATCGCCGCCAAGGTCAGCCCGGCGATCGTCAACATCACCGTCAGCAACGACTACACGTCGTCCGGCGGCGCCGCCACGGGCATCGTCCTCACCTCGGACGGCTACGTGCTGACCAACAACCACGTGATCGACGGGGCGACGGACGTCCAGGCGGTCGACGTCGGCAACGGCCAGACGTACGCGGCGACCGTGATCGGCTACGACGCGACCCACGACGTCGCGCTCATCAAGCTCGACGGCGCCTCGGGTCTCACCACGGCCGGCATCGGTGATTCGTCTTCGTTGGCCGTCGGCGACACCGTCGTGGGCATCGGCAACGCCGGCGGCGACGGCGGCGAACCCACGGTGGCAGTCGGCGCGGTGCTCGCCCTCGACCAGCAGATCGTCGCCAGCGACCAGGCCGACGGCAGCGCGGAGCAGCTGAGCGGCCTGATCCAGACCGACGCCGACATCCAGTCGGGCGACTCCGGCGGTCCGCTGGTGAACGCCGACGGCGAGGTCATCGGCGTGATGACGGCCGCCTCCACTACCAATCAGTCGTACGGCGCCGGCTTGTCCGACACCATGGGCTTCGCCGTCCCCATTGCGACCGCCCTGCAGATCGTCGACCAGATCAAGAGCGGCAGCGCCTCCGGAACGGTCCACATCGGCGAGACCGGGTTCCTCGGCGTGCAGACCGCCTCCACCAGCTCCCAGAGCGCCGGAGGATCCGGCGCCAACGGGTACAGCGACCCCTACGGCTACAGCGACCCGTACGGCAACGGCAGCGGGTCGAGCGGGCAGTCGGGATCGTCCGGCGCCGCGGTGACCGACGTGGTCTCCGGGTCGCCCGCCGCCAAGGCCGGCCTGACCGCGGGCGACACCATCACCGCGGTGGACGGCGACGCCGTGTCGTCGGCCTCAGGCCTCAGCGACCTGATCGCCGCGCACCACCCCGGCGACTCGGTGACCGTCATCTGGACCGACTCGTCCGGCTCGCAGAAGTCCGCGTCCGTGACGCTCGCGCAGGGGCCGGCCAAGTGAGCCGGGGCCGGCGCTGACGGGCGCTGAAGACGGAGAGGGCGGGGCCGCCCAGGATCGGCGGCCCCGCCCTCTCTTCGTCTCCGCCCGGTCCGGTCGCGGCCCCGCCGGGCGCCGGCCTCAGGTCTTGGACGGCTTGATGCTGGCGTCCTTGGGCAGCGCCAGCCCGGCCTCCACCTCTATCGCCTTGATGATGCCGCTCGGCACCGGGCAGGCGGGGTGGACCAGGTGCTCGGCGGCGAGCTTGAGGGTCACAGGACCTTCGCCGCGGTAGCTGATCTCCTTGTACGGGTCGACCTCCGTGAGCGCCTCGGCCAGCTGCTCCACGTACCCGCAGTCCGTCTCGAACTCCACCCTCACCGTGCGGCCCTCACTCGTCGTCGTGACGGTGGTGCAGAACCCGCAGATGCCGCTCTCGATCTCGGCCTTGGCCATCAATCCTCCTCGCGTGATCGTCCGTTGTCGCCATCATACCCGGCGGGGTATCTGTCACGCCTTCAACGTCCCCGCATTCCCGCGTGGAACGGGAGCGGATACCTACCCAGGTCGGGAATCCCTGCTCACTCGCAGTGGGGTACGGATGCCGAAAGATCTAGGGCACGGGCAAGCAGGCACGTAGAGGGGACCATGGGGCTGCAACCAGAGATCGCCGGGAACCGGCTCGTGTCGGGAAGCAGGGACTGAGTGGCGTGCCGCGCCGGGTCCGCGTCAGGGCCAGGGGAGCACCGAGACGGCATGCTCCACGAGCCGCATGAGCGGCGAGGGGTACACGCCGAACACCACCAGGACCACGGTGAGCACTCCCATGACGGCGATGCTCGCCGCGCCGCCGGCCGCCGCCAGGCGCTCCGCGGGAACGGCGCCGGCCGGTTCGAGCTCCTCGGGCCGGCCCACGTACATCGCCACGATCAGCCGTGTGTAGTAGTACAGGCCGATCGTGCTGCTCAGGACCAGGATGACGACGAGCGCCCACAGCGCCGCTCCGCCGCCGGCGGTGACGATCAGGAACTTGCCGATGAAGCCCATCGTCAGCGGCATGCCGGCGAGTGAGAGCAGGGCGACCGTGAAGATCGCCGCCAGCCACGGTCGCCGCGCGCCGAGCCCACGGTAGTCGAGCATCAGGTCGGCGTCGCGCTCGCCGCTCGAGAGCACCGTCACCACGCCGAACGCCACCAGTGAGGTGGCGAAGTAGGCGACGAGGTAGAAGCCCACGGCCACGCCGGCGCGCTCCCCGCTGGCCAGGAAGGCGACGAGCAGGTAGCCCAGGTGGGCGATGGAGGAGTACGCCAGGATGCGCTTGACGTTGTCCTGGCGCAGCGCCAGCAGGTTGCCGGCGAGCATGGAAGCGATGGCCACCGCGGCCAGTGCCAGGAACAGGGTCGACGAGGTGTCCGAGCTCACCGGCAGCATGTAGCGGAGCAGCAGCGCGAACACGGCGCCCTTGGACACCGTGGCGATGTAGGCGGTCACCGGTGCGGGGGAGCCCTGGTACACGTCCGGCGTCCACATGTGGAACGGCACGACGGCCAGCTTGAAGCCCACCCCGACCAGGATCATGACGACGCCGACGGTGATGACGGCGGACTCGGATCCGAGGCCGGCGATCAGCTTGCAGACGCCGGCCGCGGTCATGGTCCCGCCCTCGGCGTAGACGAGAGCCATGCCGAAGATGAGGAACGCCGAGGTGGCGCCGGCGAGCACCAGGTACTTCACCGCCGCCTCGACGGCGTCCGCGCGGAACACGGGGTAGACGATGAGCGAGTACAGCGAGACGCTCAGGATCTCCAGACCGAGGAAGAACGAGGCGAACTGCGTGCTGGCCACGAGCGCGGCTCCGCCGAGCGTGGCCGTCAGGAGCAGTACATAGTACTCCTCGGGGTGCAGCGGCAGGCGCTGGAGGTAGCCCCGTGAGAGGACGACGACGACGGCCGTCGCGGCTGTGAGCAGGCCGATGAAGAAGAGCGTGTACGCGTCCATCGAGATCAGCGGCGTGACCACGCGCGACGCGCGCGAGGCCGAGACGAACAGCAGGCCGAACGTCACGCCCAGGCCGCAGAGCGTGAGCACGAACGCCAGCGTGTGCGAGCGCCGGAACGCGGCCGCCAGCATCACGACCACCGGCGCGAGCGTGAGCGCGATGAGCGGCGAGATGGTGAGGAGGTCGCCGGCCTTCACTGGCCGCCTCCGTCGTCGGCGACCGCGGCCCGCCCGGAGCCGCCGGGCTCTCCGCCGGCGTCGGGCGCCGGCTGCGGGCGTGTCGCCTCAGCCGGCGCGTCGCCGGTGTCGATGAGCTTGTCGACGGCGGGTCCCCAGTTGAAGCGGCTCTGGCTGGTCTGCGCGTGCAGCCCGTCGATCGTGTTCCGCGCCGTGGTGATCAGCGGCTGCGGCCAGAAGCCCAGCAGCACCAGCGCGACGATCATGCTGGAGAACATGCCGACCTCGAGCTTCGTCAGGTCGGCGAACTTCAGGTTGTGCGTCTCCTCGCCTTGGAACGCGCGCTGCATCATCCAGAGGGCGTAGACGGTGGCGAACACCAGGCCGACGGCGCCGAGCACCGCGGCCCAATGGCTCACCTGCCACACGCCGACGAGGATGAGGAACTCGGCGACGAAGTTGCCCAAGCCCGGCAGGCCGAGCGAGGCCATGGCGAAGAACATGGCCGTGCCGCCCATCCGGGGCGCTACCTGCCAGAGCCCGCCCATCTTGCGCATGTCGCGGGTGTGGATGCGGTCCTGCAGCCCCCCGACCAGGATGAAGAGGGCGCCGGTACTGAGGGCGTGACAGACGAGCTCCAGGATCACGCCCTGCAGCGCCCAGGTGTTCCAGGCGAAGATCCCGATGAGCGCGAAGCCCATGTGGCTGACGCTGGTGTACGCGACCAGCCGCTTGAGGTCGGTCTGGGCGTAGGCCATCAGGGCGCCGTAGATGATGCCGACCACGCCGAGGACCAGCGCCCAGAAGCGGAACTCGTAGGCGGCGCCGGGGAACAGCGGCACCATGAAGCGGATCATCCCGTAGGCGCCGATCTTGATGAGCACGCCGGCCAGCAGCACGGAGCCGGCGGTCGGCGCGTCGGTGTGGGCGTCCGGCAGCCAGGTGTGCAGCGGCCACGCCGGCAGCTTGACGGCGAAGGCGGCGAAGAAGCCGAGCATGAGCAGCATCGCCGTCGTCGGGCTCATGACGGTGCCCAGCAGCTGCGTGTAGTCGAAGGTGTACACCCCGGTCGCGCGTCCGTGGATGAACATCAGCGCGACGATCGCGACCAGCATGAGCAGGCCGCTCACCTGGGTGAAGATGAAGAACTTGATGGCCGAGTGCACGCGCCGCCCGTGGCCCCACACGACGATGAGGAAGTACATCGGGATGAGCATCATCTCGAAGAAGAAGTAGAAGAGGAACAGGTCGAGCGAGAGGAACACGCCGGCTAGTCCGGCCACCGTCCACAGGATCATCAGGTGGAACACGCCGACCTTGTCGGTGATGCCGCGCCAGGAGCAGAGCACGGCCAGCAGGCCGAGGCCGAACGTGAGCAGCAGCATGATGAGGGTGAGGCCGTCGGCGGCCAGGAAGTAGCTGATGCCGAGCGACGGGATCCAGTCGACCTTGACGTGGGCGAGCCAGGAGCCGGCCGCCGCTCCGGCCGGGCCGGCCCCCTTCGCCACGAAGTCGCCGCGCAGTTCGCCGGCGTTCGCGATCCACTGGACGACCAGAAGCACGAGCGGGACGGCCGTCCCCAGCACCGCCGTCCAGCGTGCCAGCAGCGGGTTCGAGCGGCCGAGCAGCCAGGCGAGCGGCGCGAGGGCCGCCGGGATGAGGATGTAGAGGGTCAGCAGCACGGCGTCACCTCAGCACCGCGACGGCGAGGACGAGGACGATGCCGAAGCCGGCGAAGGCCACGTAGCCGCGCAGGCGCCCGTTCTGGCCCGAGCTCAGGCCGCTCCAGGCGGCCACGTTGAGCCAGGCGATGCCGCGCACGGCGTAGTCCACGACGTCGTGGCGGCCCGCGTGCGCCAGCCACCTGATGGGCCGCACGAACACGCGCTCGTAGAGCCAGTCGAAGCCCCAGCCGCCGAGCCAGTAGGCGGCCAGCGGCCGGACGACCGGCGAGGCTCCGAACGCCTCCGTCCTCTGACGCCAGGGGATCCAGAGCAGCCAGGCGATGCCGATACCCACCGCCACGACGAGGATGGTGACGAACGCCCCGCCAGTGCCGTCGGCGAAGGCCGCGTATCTGCCCGTCAGCTCGAGTTGCGGCAGCGCTGTGCTCAGGAAGGTCTCGAGCGGGTGGAACCCGCTCACCCAGCCCGGCATCCACACGAGGCCGCTGACGATCGACAGGGCCGCGAGGACGTACAGCGGCACCAGTTGCCGCCGGTGTGGATGCCGTGTGACCTCGGTGTGGCGCTCGCCGAAGAAGACGATGAAGACCAGCCGGAACGAGTACAGCACAGTCACGAACGCGCCCACCAGGGAGGCGACGTAGAACCACAGGCTCCCGTCCACGGACCCGAGGCTCGTGGCGATGATGAGGTCCTTGCTGTAGAAGCCGTCGGTGACGAACGGCAGCGCCGCAAGGGCGGCGGCGCCGATGGTGAACGTCCAGAACACGGCGGGCATCTCGCGGGCCAGCCCGCCCATCTTGAAGATGTCGTGCTCGTCGTCGAGCGCCTCGATGATCACGCCGGCGGCGAGGAAGAGCAGGGCCTTGAAGAAGGCGTGCGTCATGAAGTGGAACACGCCCGCCTCCCAGCCGGACACGCCGAGCGCCAGGAACATGTAGCCGATCTGGCTGATGGTCGAGTAGGCCAGCGCGCGTTTGAGGTCGTGCTGGACGAGCGCGCTGAAGCCGGCGATGACCAGGGTCACCGTGCCGACGATCGCGACGATGAGCCGCGCGTCCGGAGCAAGTGCGAAGAGCACGTTGGTGCGCGCGATGAGGTATACGCCGGCGGTGACCATGGTCGCGGCGTGGATGAGCGCGCTGACCGGCGAAGGGCCGGCCATGGCGTCCGGGAGCCACGTCTGCAGCGGCACCTGCGCCGACTTGCCAGCCGCGCCGCCGAGGATCAGGAGCGCGGCGGCGACGGCCACCGCCGAGCCGGGCACGAAGTGGTCCTGCGCGGCCTGGAGCATGGGCTGGATCTGCAGCGTGCCCAGCTGGGTGAACAACAGGAACAGCCCGGCGATCAGCGCCGTGTCTCCCACGCGGGTGACGATGAACGCCTTGCGGCCGCTGTACACGTTCTGCGGGTCCTTCTGCCAGAACGAGATCAGCAGGTAGCTGCAGAGGCCCACGCCCTCCCAGCCGAGGTACAGGAGCAGCAGGTTGTCGGCGAGCACCAGGACCAGCATCGAGGCGACGAAGAGGTTCAGGTACATGAAGAAGCGGGTGAAGCCCTCGTCGTGCTCCATGTGCTCGGTGGAGTACATGTGGATGAGGAAGCCGACGAACGTGATGACCAGCACCCAGATGACGCTGACGGCGTCGAGGTAGAAGCCGATGTTGGGGGCGAAGCCGTCGACGTCCATCCAGGTCCACAGGACCTGGTGGTACGCGTCGCCGGCCGGCGGTGAGACGATGAAGCCGCCGCAGACGAGCAGGGCGACCAGCGCCGCGAGGCCGACGGACCCGGCGCCGATCCAGGCCGCGGCAGTGCGGCTGAGCCGCCGGTTCAGCAGCGTGAGCAGCAGGAAGCCGGCGGCGGGGAGCGCGGGGATGAGCCACAGCAGCGACAGCATCTCAGCCCTTCATCTCGTCGGCGTCGTCCACGTCGAGGCTCTGGAGCGACTGGCGGAAGCGGATGGCGATGGCGAGGCCGACGGCTACCTCCGCCGCGGCCATCGCCAGCACGAACAGGAACATGACCTGGCCGTCGGCCTGGCCCCAGCGCGCGCCGGCGGCGACGAAGGCGAGCCCGGCGGCGTTCAGCATGATCTCGATGCAGGCCAGCACGACGATGAGGTTGCGGCGCGCCAGCAGGCCGGCGAAGCCGATGGCGAAGAGGATCGCCGCGAGCACGAGGGCGTGGTTCAGGGAGACGGCGGCCATCAGGCCTCGCCTTTTCCGGTGGGCTCGCCGTGCTCGGTCGGCAGGAGCTCGTCGCCGGACCTGCCGCGCCGGAGCTCGTAAGCCTCCCGCTCCTCGGCCTCGTCGCGGGCGCGCGCCGCCACGTGGCGCGCGCCGACCAGCGCGGCCAGCAGCAGCATGGAGGCGAGCTCCACGCCGAGCACGTAGGGGCCGTAGAGCGCTTCGCTGACGGCCCCCGGCCCGACCTCGTGGCCGGCGAGCGGTTGTGAGACCCGCGTGAGCCCGTAGACCAGCTCGGCGAGCAGCACGACCACCAGGATGCCCGGCCCCACCCAGGCCCAGCCGGGCACCTTGACCGGCGAGTCGGCGCGCACGTTGAGGAGCATCACGGCGAAGAGGAACAGCATCATGATGGCGCCGGCGTAGACGATCACCTCGAGCGCCGCCACGAACGGCGCGCCCAGCGTGTAGAAGACCACCGCCACGGCGAACAGCGACACGACCAGGTAGATGAGCGCGTGCACGAGGTTGGTACGCGTGACCACCATGAGCGTACTGAGCACGGCCACCACCGCGGCGATGTAGAACAGGACCGTCACGGCAGCAGCCCCCGGACGTCCGTGGGCGGCGCCTCGTTCTCGGCCTCGCCCTTGCCTTTGCCGCCGACGGCCAGGCCGGCCACCCGGTAGAAGTCGTGCTCGTGATACTTGCCGGGTCCGCTGATCAGCAAGTCCTCCTTCTCGTACACCATGTTGGGACGCTCGTACTCGCTCATCTCCACGTCCGCGGTGAGCTGGATCGCGTAGGTGGGGCACGCGTCCTCGCAGAAGCCGCAGAAGATGCACCGCGAGAAGTTGATGCGGAACCACTCGGGGTACCGTCGCCCTGTTTCGTCCTCGGTGGCCTGGAGGGCGATGCAGTCCACCGGGCAGGCGGCGGAGCACAGGTAGCAGGCCACGCAGCGCTCGTTGCCGTCGGGGTCGCGGGAGAGGATGATGCGCCCCCGGTAGCGCGGTGGCAGGTAGGTCATCTCCTCGGGGTACTGCACCGTGTCGCGGCTGCGCCAGGAGTGGCTGATCACGATGCCGATGCCGACGAGTGTGGACCACACGGTGCGCCCGATGCGCGGGATCAGCGACTGGTTGCGGCGCGCCAGGCCGCCCACCGTGACCACGTCGGTGGTCAGCGGCGGGTGAGTCTCCACCGGGGTCTGCGGCCGCAGCGGCCTCGGGCGGTCGGGGGTCATGCCGTCACCCCGCCCTCGCCACGACGATCGCGCCGGTGACCAGCAGGTTGAGCAGGCTGAGCGGCAGCATCGCCTTCCATCCCAGGGCCATGAGCTGGTCGTACCGCGGCCGTGGGAAGGTGCCGCGGACCACGATGAACAGCGTGATGAACACGAAGGTCTTGAGGAGGAACCAGATTACGCCCGGCAGCCACGGGCCCAGCCAGCCGCCGAAGAACAGGGTGACGATCAGCGCGGAGATGAGCGTGATGGCCACGTACTCGCCGACCATGAACAGGCCGAACTTCATGCCCGAGTACTCGGTGTGGTAGCCGGCGACGAGCTCGCTCTCCGCCTCCGCGAGGTCGAACGGGATGCGCCGCGTCTCGGCGAACCCGGCCACGAGGAAGACCACGAAGCCGATGAACTGCGGGAACACGTAGTACACGCTGCGCTGCTGCGCCTGGACGATCTCCGAGAGGTTGAACGACCCGGCCAGGGTCACGACGCCGATGAGCGACAGGCCCATGAAGACCTCATAGCTCACCATCTGCGCCGCGGCGCGCAGTCCGCCGACCAGCGAGTACTTGCTGCGCGACGACCAGCCGGCGAGCACGACGCTGTACACGGCGATCGACGACATGGCGAGGATGAACAGGAGGCCGACGTTGACGTCCAGCACTACCCAGCCCTCCGCCACCGGTATGACCATGAAGGAGAGGAGCGCCGTGATCAGCACCAGGGACGGCGCGACCACGAACACCCGCCGGTCGGAGAACGGCGGCACCCAGTCCTCCTTGAAGAGGATCTTGAAGGTGTCGGCCAGCACCTGGAGCAGGCCGGCCGGGCCGACCCGGTTGGGACCATAGCGGTCCTGGACCAGGCTGAGCAGCCGGCGCTCGTACCAGATCAGGCCGGCGGCGATGGTGAACACGACGATCAGCACGCCGAGGGTGACCAGCAGTTGCCAGTACCACTGCGTGACGGCGAGGAGCCGGAAGGGGGCGGGCACGCGGATGAGGCCGGCGGCCGTCGCGGCGGCGCTCATGACGCCTCCTCGACCCTGGTCAGGCGCACGCGCGCCGGGAGCGAGATGTAGGGAAGGCCGGGCAGGCCGCAGGGCAGCCCGGCCGTCCCGTCGACCAGCGACGGCAGGATCTTCAGCGGCGCACGCGCGTCCATCCACGGCAGCCACAGCTCGAGCAGCTCGTCCTCGCGCGCGCCGAGCCGCTCCGCGTCCGCGGCGTTGAGCGCGATGTACGGCGCCGGGGCAAGCTCGCGGATGCCCGGCGTGTACATGCTGAGCTGCTCGGAGCCGAAGATGTGGTGCATCGGGACGAGCACGAAGTCGCCCGGCTCCCGGGGCGCGAAGCGCGCCGGCGCCTGGACGGTCGGGAGCTCGCGCTCCGGCGAGTCGTCGAGGACGCGGACGCCCGAGTGGCGCGCGGGGCCGAGCGCCTCGAGCTCCTCGCCGAACTTGTGCAGGCCGTTGCTCGAGTTCCAGCCCGGCCACCAGGTGCGGGTGCGCAGCGCCTCGGGCGCGTTCTGGGGCTGCAGGCCCTCGACGGAGTAGGCGAGCGCCGAGTCGGGGTCGGGCGTCGGCGCCGGCTCGAAGACGGTGCGGTCGGCGTCGAGGGCGGTGCGCCCGCTCCAGCGCAGCGGCTGGCGGGCGACCTTGCGCCCGTCCTGCCGCCAGCCGGCGGCGGGCGCAGCCGCGGCGACGCCGCGGAACCGCGGCAGCTCCATCTCGAGCGCCGCGAGCACGTCGTCGGGTGTCTTCCACCCGCGTGCCTCGCGCACGCCCAGGCGCACGGCCAGATCGCGGAGCCAGCGCCATGCGGGGCGGACCTCGTCGCGCGGCGCGAGCGCCGCGAAGTAGCGCTGCGCGCGCCCCTCGTGGCTGACGTAGGTGCCCGTCTCTTCGGCGAAGGTGGCGATGGGCAGCACGACGTCGGCCTGCGTAGCCACCTCGTCCTCGAGCGTCGCCAGCGAGACCAGGAGCGGGCGCCGGCGCAGGAGGTCGTGCACGAGCAGCGCCGGCGCGCGGCGCCGCAGGTCGTTGTCGAGCACGACGACGACCTCGGCCTCGCCGCGTGCCACGGCGGCCAGACCTTGCACCAGGCTGCCGCCGCCGAGCAGGCGCAGGCCCAAGCTGTCCGGTTCGGGCACGGTGAGCACGAGCGTCGCCGGTCCGCCGGCGTCGCCCGCCGTCGCGCGGCGGAGCGCCACGGCGAGCTGAGCCGCCGCCCGCAGCAGCTCCGCGGACCCGCTCGAGCAGCCGGACACCACCATCGGCGCCGCGCCGGAGGTGAGCGCGGCAGCCCAGCGCTGCGCCAGCTCCCGCTCGTCTTCGCCGAGGTCCGGCACGGCCGGCTGCGCATCGTCCACCTCGCGCGCTATGGCCAGCGCCAGTCGCACGAGGTCGTCCGGCGCCGCGCGATGCGCTTCGGCGGCGACCGCGTCGAGCCGGGTGCCGTGCGTCGTCGCGATCCACAGGGCGCTGGGCTCACGGCGCTTGATGCGCGTGATGCCGGCGTCGTTCCAGCGGCGGATGTGGTTGCGCTCCTCCACCACGTTGGGACGCAGGTGCAGCCAGGTGCGGACGGTCAGGTCGAGCATCGGCGCGGTGCCGGTGAGGTCCTCGCCGAGGACGAGGACGGCGGTGGCGCCGGCGATGTCGGCTGCCGACCCCAGCCGCAGGCGCGGGTCGGCAGCCACGTCCAGCACGGCGCCTGTGAGGCGGTCGTCGGCGTCGGACATGCCGAGGTGGAAGTTGGCCGGCCCGACCAGCGTGCGCAGCGCGTAGTTGGCCTCGAGCGACGCGCGCGGCGAGCCGATGCCGACGGCGCGGCGGCCGCGCAGCAGCCCCGCCGCCGCGTCGAGCGCGAGCTCGCCGCTGAGCACGGCGGCCGCGCCTCCGGCCTGGCCGCCGGTCAGCTGCGGCGCCAGGCCCTCGTGCCGGGCGCCGAGCTCCTGCGCCTCCGCCTCGGTCGGCGCCTCCGCGGCCGTGACCGGCAGATCCTCGAGGCCCGTCTCGGGCAGCGCGGGCCGCTCTGAGTCGGGCTGCGGAGGCAGCAGCGCCGGAGCCACGCGCGCCGCGCACACCCGCTCCGGCGCGTTCACGAACTCGAACCCGAACCGCCCGCGGTCGCAGAGGAACATCTTGTTGACGTCGCGGTTGAAGCGGCTGAGCATGCGGCGCAGCTCGCCGTACCGCGCCGACGGGTACGTGGTGCAGCCGAGCCCGCAGTTGGGGCACACCGACGGTGCGCTCTGCAGGTCCCACTTGCGCGAGTACCGGTGCGAGAACGGCTTGTCGTCGAACACGCCGGTCGGGCACACCTCGATGAGGTTGCCGCTGAACTCGCTCTCCAGCGTGCCGCTCTCGGCGCGGCCGAAGTACACCTGGTTGCGCAGGCCGAACACGCCGAAGTCGCGGCCGCCGGCGTAGTCGTTGTAGAAGCGCGTGCAGCGGTAGCAGGTGATGCAGCGATTGAGCTCGTGGGTGACGAACGGTCCCAGGTCCTGGTTCTCGAACGTCCGCTTGCGGCCGCGGTACCGCCGATAGCTGTGGCCGGTCATCACCGTCATGTCTTGCAGGTGGCACTCGCCGCCCTCGTCGCACACCGGGCAATCGTGGGGGTGGCTGGTCATCATCAGCTCGATCATCTCGGCACGGAAGCGGACCGCCTCGGGGTCGAAGATGTCGATGCGGGTGCCCTGCTGCGCCTCGGTCATGCAGGCCATGGCGATCTCGCTCTTCTCGTTGCCGTCGCGGTCGGTCCAGTACAGGCGCACGGCGCACTGGCGGCAGGCGCCGATGGATCCCAGCAGCGGGTGCCAGCAGAAGAACGGCAGGTCGAAGCCGAGCGAGAGGGCGACGTCGAGCATGTTGCGGCCCTCTTCGGCCTGGTACTCGGCGCCGTCGATGATGACGGTGACGACCTTGGGCGCCGCGCCGTGTCCGTCGGCGGCGCTCACCAGGTCGTCCCCTCTTGCGCCGGCGCGTCGGAGCCGCGGAGCCGGTAGTGGCAGCCGCCGTCCTCGATGTGGCGCCCGAAGTCGTCGGCGAACAGGCGCAGCGCGCTCTCCAGCGGCTGGGTGGCGCCCGGCGCGAGGTCGCAGAAGCACTTGTCCGACTGCATGAACCAGACGCTCTCGGCGAGGACCTCGACGTCGCCGGGCTGCCCGCGCCCGTACTCGATGTCCTCGAGCAGCGAGGCCGCCCACTGCAGCCCCTCGCGGCACGGCGTGCACCAGCCGCACGATTCCTGGGCGAAGAACTGCAGCATGTTGGTGACCATACCGACGGGGCAGGTCTGGTCGTCGAGCAGCACGAGGGTGCCGGTGCCCAGGCGGCTCTGCACCTGGCCCATGGTGGCGAAGCCGAGGGGCACGTCGATCTTATCGGCGGGGACGAAGAACGTGGAGGCGCCGCCCGGGCTGACGGCGCGCAGCTCGTACCCGGGCAGCATGCCGCCGGCGTGCACCTCGATGAGCTCCCGCATCGGGGTCCCCATAGGGAGCTCCCAGCAGCCGGTGAAGTGGGTGCGGCCGGCGACGCCGAAGATCTTGGTGCCGCCCTCGTCGGTCACCGAGAGGCCCTTCCACCAATCGGGGCCGTGCCGCACGATCCCGGGCACGGCCATGAAGCTCTCTACGTTGTTGACGACGGTCGGCCGCGAGAACAGGCCGGCGCCGGTCATGTGCGGCGGGCGGGCGCGCGGGTTGGGGCGCTGGCTCTCCAGCGCGTTGAGCATGGCGCTCGCCTCTCCGCAGATGTACCGGCCGATGCTCGTGTGCAGCTCGATGTCGAAGGAGAAGCCCGAGCCGAGCACGTCCTCGCCGAGGTAGCCCGCCTCGCGCGCCTCGGCGACTGCGTCCTCCAGCGCGCGCTGCGCGCTCTGGTACTGGTCGCGCAGGAAGATGTAGCCCTCGTCGGACTCGGTGGCGAACCCGGCCAGCAGCATGCCCTCGAGCAACAGGTGCGGGTTCCGCTCGATGAGGAACCGGTCCTTGAAGCTGCCGGGCTCCATCTCGTCGCCGTTGCAGACGATGTACTTGGGCCGCGGCGCGTCGCGGCCGAGCGGCATGGTGCTCCACTTGCGCCCGGTGGCGTAGCCGGCGCCGCCGCGGCCGCGCAGGCCCGACTCGGTCACCAGCGTGGTGACGTCGCTGGGCATCTCCGACGTCTCCACCATGGCGGTGACCTCTTCGGGCCTGAGGCCGGAGACGGCCCGGCGCAGGGCCTCGTAGCCGCCGGCCGCGACGTAGTCGTCGAGCGTGGCCGGCCGGCCGTCGGCGCGCATGGCGCGCGTGAACGGCCGGTCCTCGGCCGGCGCGCCCGGGGGCACGAAGGCGGGGCTCACGCGTAGCCTCCGAGGAGGGCGGGCACGTCGGCCGCAGCCACGGGTCCGTGCAGGTCGTCGTCGACCATGAGCGCCGGACCGCGGTCGCAGGCGCCGAGGCAGACGATGGGGAGCAGGGTGAACCGGCCGTCCGCCGTGGTCTGCCCCATGCCGACGCCGAGCTCCGCCTCGACGGCGGCGCGCAGCTCGGCGTAGCCCAGGCTCCAGCAGGCGAAGCTGTCGCAGACGAGCACGATGTGCCGGCCGACCGGCTTGCGGAAGATCATGTTGCCGAAGGTCGCGATGCCGTCGAGCTCCGCGACCGTGACGCCGAGGTACGCGCCCAGGTCGGCGAGCGCCTCGTCCGAGAGCCAGCGCCGCCGCGCCTGCAGGATGCGCATGGCGGTCGCGGCGGCCGCCCGCCTGTCCGGGTAGTGCCCCAGGATACCGTCCAGCCGGCGGATCTCGTCGTCGGTGAGGCTCATGCGCCGTCCCCGCTCATCTGTCCACGTCCGCCATGACGAAGTCGATGCTGCCGAGCACCGTGACGAGGTCGGCGATCTCATAGCCGATGCACAGCTTGGGCAGCACCTGCAGATGCGGGAAGCACGCGGTGCGGATCTTGACCCGGTACGCCGTGTTCCCTCCGTCGCTGATGGCGTAGTAGCTGTACTGGCCCTTGGTGCCCTCCGTGTAGACGCTGGCCTCTCCGGGCGGGACGACCGGTCCCCAGGTGACGCCGAGGAAGTGCGTGATGAGCGACTCGATGTCGTGCATCGTGTGCGGTTCCTTCATCGGCGGCGTCGCCAGGGGGTGGTACGCCTTGTACGGTCCTTCGTCGGGCATGGCGTCGGCCACCTGGCGCAGGATGCGCAGGCTCTGGCGCATCTCCTCGACGTGCACCGCGGCGCGGTCGTAGCAGTCGCCGGTGGTGCCCACCGGCACCTCGAAGTCGAACCAGTCGTAGTGGCTGTACGGGCGCTGCTTGCGCCAGTCCCAGGGCAGGCCGGCGGCGCGCAGCATCGGGCCGGTCAGCCCCCACGCCACGGCGTCGTCCACCGAGATCGGCGCGACGCCCACCATGCGCGCCTTGACGATGCGGTTGTCCATCACCAGCTTGTCGTACTCGTCCAGCCGCGGCGGCAGGTAGTCGCAGAAGTCGAGCACGCGCTGCTTCCAGCCCCGGGGCAGGTCCTCCGCGACCCCGCCGATGCGGAACCAGCTGGGGTGCATGCGTCCGCCGGTGATGGGCTCGATGACCTCGTCGAACAGGATCTCCCTGTCCTCGAACATGTAGAAGACCGGCGAGAGCGCGCCGATGTCCTGCGCGTAGGTGCCGTAGAACACCAGGTGGCTGGCGATGCGGTAGGCCTCGCAGAGCAGCACGCGGATGAGCTGCGCTCGCTCGGGCACCTCGATGCCGCAGAGCTTCTCCACGCTGAGCACATAGGGCAGGTTGTTGGTCACGCCGCCGAGGTAGTCGACCCGGTCTGTGTACGGGATGTAGGTGTGCCAGCTCTGGCGCTCGGCCATCTTCTCGGAGCCGCGGTGGTGGTAGCCGATGTCCGGGACGAGGTGGACGATCTCCTCGTCGCGCAGGCCGAGGACGACGCGGAACGGCCCGTGCGTGGCCCCGTGCTGCGGGCCGACGTTGAGGTACATGAGGGTGGGGTCGTCGTCGGTGCTGGGCAGGCCCCACATCTCGGGCTTGAAGCGCAGCTGCTCCTGCATCTCGTCGACCACCTGGTCGGGCAGCTCGAAGGGGCCGTACTCGGTGCCGCGGGACGGGTGCTCCTTGCGCAGCGGGTGCCCGTCCCACCACGGCGGCATGAGCAGCCGGTGCAGGTGGTCGTGGCCGGCGACGCCGACGCCGAACATGTCCCAGAGCTCGCGCTCGTACCAGTCGGCGGCGGGCCACACGCCGGCCACGCTCTGCACCTCCGGCGCCTCTTCCGGCAGCGCCACCTTGAGGCGCACGTCGGCGTTCCGGCCGTAGGAGACGAGGTGGTAGAAGACGCTGAAGGCGGCGTCCGGCATGCCCTCCCGGTGCAGCCGCTGGCGCTCGTCCACGCCGCCGAGGTCGTAGAGCATCGCGAACGGCTCGGCGGCCTCCTTGCCCAGGTACTGAAGCACCTCGGGGGCACGGCCTGCCGGGACCCAGGCGGTCGGGATGCCGTCCTGGGTCTCCTGCTCCACGAGCTGCAGGTCCGGGAACCGCTCGTGCAGCTCGCGTAGGACCGCCGCCTCGGCCTCGGCCCGCGGCGCTGCGGCCGTGATCTCGGGCCACTGGCTGGGCTGCGGCGCCTCCTGAGCGGCGTCGGCGCGGCGCTCCGCCGCGTCCTCTGCAGGGGCGTCGTCTTCTGCTGTGCGCGGCTCGTCGGTCATCACATCTCGTCGGGGGGCCGGAGCTCGTCGGTGGCTACGACGTCGTCGTGACGCAGGTCGCGCAGACTGATGCCGCGCGGCTTGATCACGTCCTGGTCGCCGACCACCCAGCTGAGCGGCCGCTTCTCGATGGAGACCTGGGCCTGCAGGAGCAGCAGGCCCTCCAGGAGCGCGGTCGGCGGCGGCGGGCAGCCCTGCACGTACACGTCCACCGGCAGGAACGAGTCCACGCCCTGGACGACGCTGTAGGTGTCGAACATGCCGCCGGAGTTGGCGCACGAGCCCATGGAGATGACCCAGCGCGGCTCCATCATCTGCCGGTGGAGCTGCACGACCACGGGCGCCATCTTCTTGAACACCGTGCCGGCGACGATCATGACGTCCGCCTCCCGCGGCGAGATGCGCAGCACCTCGGCGCCGTAGCGGGCGATGTCGTAGCGGGCTGTGAGGGCGGTGGCCATCTCGACGAAGCAGCAGCTGAGCCCGAACCCGAACGGCCACATGGAATTCTTGCGGCCCCAGGCGATGAGCTTCTCGAGGCTGGACGTGACGACGGGGACGTCGCCGGCCCCCGGCGGGAGGCCCTCGGCGTCGAGCAGGCGTCCGAGGGCGCGCGCCGTGCGTGACTGGTCGGGGTTGCGGCGCGGCCTCACAGGCCGCCTCTCTCGCCGCCGCCGGCGGGCCTGGCCCGCGCCGCCTCCCGCGCCTCCTTGCGCCGCCGTCCCGCCGGGCTCCAGTCCAGCGCGCCGACGCGCCAGAGATAGATCAGACCGGCGAACAGCAGCAGCACGAAGAAGAGGAGCTCGAAGTACCCGAGCCACCCGAGACGCCGCGCGGAGACCGCCCACGCGAAGACGAACACGGCCTCGAGGTCGAAGATCACGAAGAAGAGGGCGATCTGGTAGAACTCGACGGAGAGCCGTTGCGGCAGAGGCCCCGCCGGCTTGATGCCGCTCTCGTACCGCTCCGCCTCAGACCCGTGGGACTGGCGCTCGCCCAGCAGCCACGACAGGGTCAGGATGAGCCCGGCCACGACGAGCACGAGCACGGCGTACAGCGCGGCCGGCCACACGGCTACCGCTGTGAGTGTGCTGGTCACCCCTGGTCCATCCCCCAACGTCTAGTGCCCCGTCGAGTCCTTTACGGCGAATCACGCTCATGGTAGAGAACCATGAGTATCAAGCAACGTCCAGTATCTACGACCATCGCCGTCGATGCCGTTGACCGTCGATGCATGCTGTACCCTGTGCGCGTAAGTGGTACGCAGGGTCGACAAAGGGGAGCCCAGGGGAGTGAGCCGACCGCTCGTTGAGCCGGGGACGTGGAACCGCTGCGGCGGTCCGCCGCGGTCCGTCCGTACGCTCGCCGCGCTCACGCTCCTGCTCGCGCTGCTCGCCCTGGCCGCCGCCTCCGGAGCGGCGGCCTCTCCGGCGCCCACGCCCGCGGCCGGCTCCGGCTCGTTCACGCCGGCCGCCACGCCCGAGCCGCTCGCCTCCAGGAGCTACGCGCCCGGCACCGGCGGGCGCGTGTTCGCCGAGAACTGCTCCGGCTGTCACGGCGCCCGCGGTGAGGGCTACGTCGGCCCGGCGCTGGCGCCGGCGGGGTTCGCGAGCCTGGTCTCGTCCATGGTCGAGCAGGGCGGCGTCACCATGCCCGCGTTCGGCGGCACGCTCAGCCTCCAGGACATCGACGCCGTCGCCCAGTTCGTCTCCCAGGAACTCGCCGACCCGGTCTCGCGCACGGCCGAGACGCCGCAGGGCGGCGACCTCTTCCGCCTGTACTGCTCCGGTTGCCACAGCTCCACCGGCAGCGGCGGCGCCATGCCGGTGGGCAGGAACGCGCCCAACATCCGCCGGTTCCCGCCGGCCGAGGCGCTGGCCGCCATGATCCTCGGCCGCGGCAACATGCCGGCGCTGGCCGGCAACACGTTCGACGTCCGCCAGCAGACGTCGGTCGCGCTCTACGTCCAGGTGCTCGCGCCCGACCCGCCGTCGCCGGGAGGCGCCGGACTCGGCTACCTCGGGCCCGTACCTGAGGGCGCCGTGGGCGCCGTCGCCCTGCTGCTGCTCATCCTGGTCGCCGTCTGGCTCGCCTGGCGCTCGCGGAAGGCCGCTCCCTGAGCCCCGAGCGCCATGACGACGGCCGCCACGGCCACGTCGCCACCTGGCCGGTCGGCATCGGCCTCGCCGCCACCATCGGCGGCTCCATCTCGTTCGCCGTCTGCTTCATCGTCGGCGCGAGCAACCAGTGGCTCGGCGGGTCGCTCGCGCTGGCCCTGCTCGGGCTGGGACTCGCGCTCGCGTTCTGGGGCCGCGACCTCGCCGGCGACGAGGTCATCGCCGGCCGCTACCCGGTCCCGCCGGACGACCTCGAAGGCCAGGCCAAGCTGGCGACGCAACTCGACGAGCACGCCTCCGTCATCACGCGCCGCAGCTTCCTCAGCAAGGCGCTCGTCTTCGGCGTCGCGGTGTTCGCGCTCAGCCAGGTCGTGCTTCTCGGGGCGCTGGGTCCGTGGCCGGGCGACAGCCTCACCACCACGGGCTGGCGCAAGGGCCGCCGCCTGGTGACCGAGGACGGAGAGCCGATCGACAGCAAGACCGCCCTCGCCACCGGCGGGTTCATCGTCGCGTTCCCCGAGGGCGGCGAGGACAGGGCGAACTCGCAGGTCGTCCTCCTGCACTTCGTGAACGGCGACTTCGTGCCACAGCAAGGCCGTGAGAGCTGGAGTCCCGACGAGTTCGTCGCGTACTCGCGCGTGTGCACGCACGCCGGCTGCCCGGTGGCCGAGTACCTGGACGTCGCGCAGAAGCTGGTGTGCCCGTGCCACCAGTCGGAGTTCGACCTGCTGGACGGCGCGCAGCCTACAGGCGGGCCGGCTTCGCGGCCGCTGCCGCAGCTGCCGCTGGCCATCGACGCCGACGGCTATCTCGTCGCGCAGAGCGACTTCACCGAAGACGTCGGCCCCGGCTTCTGGAACGCATCATGAAGAAGAACGAAGACCACGACCTCAGGCACAGCCTCGGCAGGTCGTTCGGCGCGCGCAAGTCGCCCGTGCGGCCGGCGGCGCGTTGGCTCGACACCAACCTCGGCGGCAGCCGCATCCTCCGCGACGAGCTGCGTCACATCTTCCCCGACAGCTGGGCGTTCTTCCTCGGCGAGATCGCGCTGTACTGCTTCATCATCCTGGTGGTGACCGGCATCTTCCTGGCGCTGTTCTTCCAGGCGTCGGAGGCGCCGGTCGTGTACACAGGGTCCTACGCGCCGCTACACGGCACCGAGATGTCGGCCGCCTACGACTCGGTGCTGGGCCTGAGCCTGGACGTGCCCGCCGGCCTGCTCGTGCGGCAGGTCCACCACTGGGCGGCGCTCGTCTTCGTCGGCGCCCTCATCATCCACATGATCCGCATGTTCGTGACCGCGGCGTACCGGCGGCCGCGCCGCATCAACTGGCTCATCGGCATGAGCCTGGTCCTGCTGGTGGGCATGAACGGCCTGTTCGGCTACTCGCTGCCCGACGACCTGCTCTCGGGCACCGGGCTGCGCATCGCCTTCTCCATCACCGAGTCCATCCCGCTCATCGGACCGGCGCTGGCGACGCTGTTGTTCGGCGGGGAGTTCCCGTCGCAGGGGCTCATCGCGCGTGTGTATCCCGCGCACATCTTCCTGCTGCCGGCGGCGATCGCCGGGCTGCTCGGCGCGCACCTCGGCCTGCTGTGGCTGCAGCGCCACACGCAGTTCCCGGGCAAGGGCCGGAGCGACAAGGTCATCGTGGGCACGCCGATGGTGCCGGCGTACGCGCTGCGCACCGCCGGCTACCTGCTCATCGTGGGCGGCATGGTCACCGCGTTCGCCGCCTTCATCCAGATCAACCCCGTGTGGCTGTACGGGCCGTACCGGCCGTGGGACGCGACGACGGCCGCGCAGCCCGACTGGTACATGGGCTGGCTGGAGGGCGCGGTGCGCATGATGCCCGGCTGGGACATCCAGATCGGCGGGCTGCTCATCCCGGCCATCTTCTGGCCGGCCGTGATCCTGCCGGGGCTCATCTTCACGCCGCTCTTCCTGGTGCCGTGGATCGACTGGGCGACCACCCGAGACGGCGCGTTCCACAACGTCCTCATGCTCCCGGGGCAGCACCCGGCGAGGGCGGCCATCGCCGCCGGCTTCATCACCTTCCTCACGGTGCTGCTGGTGGCCGGCGCCAATGACGTGTTCGCCTTCATGTACGACTGGTCGCAGCCGTCACTGCTGCGGCTCCTGCAGTGGATGTTCTTCGTGCTGCCGCCGGTGGTGGCGCTCCTCACGTACGCGCTCCTGCGCGCCAGGGCACGGCGGTGGGCGACGACCGTGCGCTGAGCGGCGTACCGGCGGTGCGGCGCGCGTCAGAGGAGCCGCGCGGCGACGGCCGCCGCCAGCACCAGCGCGAGGCAGGGCCCCGTGACCTTGAACAGCGCCCAGGCGGCATCCCTGGTGGCCCGGCCCAGCAGCCGCAGCGTGAACGCCCAGAGCGGCACGACCGCGACGGCCGTGCCTGCCGCGTACAGGGCGCCGAAGAGGCCGGCGCCGAGCGGCGCGGCCAGCACCACGGTCAGCAGCACCATGAAGCCGGCGATGAGGCGGCGCGTGACGGCGTCGCCGTAGCTCGCCGGCGGCGTGGGGATCCCGGACGCGCGGTAGTCGTCCTCGAGGGCGAGCGTGAGCGCCCAGGAGTGGGGCGGCGACCACACCAGGATGAGCACGCAGAGCCACAGGATCGCTCCGGACCAGCCGGCCCCGGTGGCCGCCCAGCCGATGAGGGCGGGGAAGACGCCGGCCACCCCGCCCGGCACGGCGCTCAGCGCGGTGCGCGGCTTGAGCAGCAGCGTGTAGAGCACGACGTAGTAGAGCGCGCCGAGCAGCGCGAAGACCGCGGCGAGGCCGCCGGCGACGGCCCAGAGGGCCGCGGCCCCGGCGGCCACCCCAGCCAGCCCGGCGAGCGTGGCGCGCGCCGGCGGGATGCGGCCGGAGGCCGTGGGGCGTCGGCGCGTCCGCTCCATGCGCCGGTCCACGTCGCGCTCGATGACGTTGTTGAGGGTCGCCGCACCGCCGACGGTGAGCGCGGTCGCGGCGAGCACCGCAACGGCGCGCCACACCTCCAGCCCGCCGCAGAGCAGCACGGCTGCGAGCACGGTGACGAGGAACAGCGCGACGACGCGCGGCTGGGCCGCCCTGAGGTAGTCCATGGGAGCCATTCTAGCCGGAGTGGTAGCGGCGTCCCCGCCGGTCGACGCGGCTCGATGCCGCATCGCAGATGATTCGTGCGAAGATAGGTGCGCTTCGGCGCACTCGGGCGGTCTCACGAGCAGGGGGACGTGTGAAGGGGAGCGGGGGTAACCACCACACAGCGGGCACGGACAGGCGCCTCGCGGCCGCGGCGCTCGCGGTCGCCGTCTGCGTCGCCGCGGCGATCGTGCTCGCCGGGTGCCAGTCGCCGAGCATCCTGCGTGCGGAGGGCTCGGCGTCCAGCGAGATCGTCACCTTGGCGATGTGGATCTTCGGCATCCTCGCCGCCGTCCTCGTCACCGTATGGGTGATCCTCGTCTACGTGATCGTCACCGGCCGGCGCCGCCCACCGGAGAAGGCGTCGCAGACCAAGGGCAACCTGCGCATCGAGATCGTCTGGACGGCGATCCCCGCGGTCATCGTCACCGTCCTCTTCGTGCTCACGGTGGTGTACACCGAGCGCATCACGATGCCCGACCCGGGCACGCAGTTCAGCGCCGTCGGTCGCCAGTGGTGGTGGGACTTCCAGTTCGGCGACCTGGGCTTCAAGTCGCCCAACGAGATCTACGTGGCCCAGGGGCGGCCGGTGTCGATCGACATCCGCTCGGCGGACGTCATCCACTCGTTCTGGGTGCCGCAGATGGGCGGCAAGATCGACATGATCCCGGGGCACGTGAACCACATCCACTTCGTGCCGCTCACCTCTGGCACGTACCTGGGGGAGTGCGCCGAGTTCTGCGGAGCGCAGCACGGCAGGATGCGTTTTCTGTTCGTGGTGGTGCCGCCGGACCAGTACTCGGCGTGGGTCAGGAACCAGCAGAAGCCGGCCGCCGAGCCCACGGGAGCCGAGGCCGTCGCCGGCAAGCAGGTCATCAGCACCGTGGGCTGCGGCAGTTGCCATGCCATCCGCGGCACCTCGCTCAAGGGCACCTTCGGCCCGGACCTCACGCACTTCGGCAGTCGCGGCGGCATCGCCGCCTACACGCTCAAGAACACGCCCGAGAACCTGCTCAGGTGGATCCAGGACCCGCAGGCCGTCAAGCCTGAGTGCAAGATGCCGCGGGTCCCGCTGCCGCCGCAGCAACAGCAGCAGCTCGTCGCCTACCTCGAGGAGCTCAAATGAGCGTCGTCACGCCGCCCGTGGGCGCCTCGCCTGAAGCCGACCCCGGCCACGAGGGCATCGGCGCCTGGCTGACCACCACCGACCACAAAAAGATCGGCCTGATGTACATCGGGACGGCGCTGGTGTTCTTCCTCATCGCCGTCTTCTTCGCCATGCTGATGAGGACGCAGCTCATCAAGCCGGACATGGGTCTGCTCTCGCCGGAGGCGTACAACCAGGTCTTCTCCATGCACGGCACCACAATGATCTTTCTCTTCGGCATGCCGCTGCTCATCGGGCTGGCCAACTACCTCGTACCGCTGCAGATCGGCGCGCGCGACATGGCGTTCCCGCGCGCCAACGCGCTGAGCTACTGGCTGCTGCTGTTCGGCGGCCTCCTGCTGTACAGCAGCTTCCTCTTCGGCGGCGCGCTCGACACCGGCTGGTTCAGCTACGCGCCGCTTACGCTCAAGGCGTACTCGCCGCACGACGCCGTGACGTTCTGGATCGTTGCGCTCGTGCTGCTCGGCGTCTCGTCGGTCCTCGGGGCCATGAACTTCATCGTCACCTGCCTGCGCTTTCGCGCGCCGGGGATGCGGCTGTGGCAGATGCCGATCTTCTCGGTGGCGACGTTCATCAACTCGTTCCTCATCCTGTTCGCCTTCCCGAGCTTGAGCGCCGCGCTCGCCCTGCTCTACTTCGACCGCCAGTTCGGCACGAGCTTCTTCGACCCGCAGGGCGGTGGCGACCCCATCATCTGGCAGCACCTCTTCTGGTTCTTCGGCCACCCGGAGGTGTACATCCTCATCCTGCCGGCGTTCGGCATCATGAGCGAGGTCGTGCCGGTCAACTCCAACAAGCCGCTGTTCGGGCGCAGCTCGATGATCGTCATGCTCGGGATCATCGGGCTCCTCGGGTTCCTGGTGTGGGCGCACCACATGTTCGCGACCGGCCTGCCCAACTTCTTCAACGCCGTCATGGCCGGCACCAGCATGCTCATCGCCATCCCTACCGGCGTGAAGATCTTCAACTGGCTGGCGACCATGTGGGGCGGGTCGCTCAAGTTCCGCACGCCGCTGCTGTACGCCTGCGGTCTGATCGCCTTGTTCACCGTGGGCGGCATCACCGGCGTCACGCTGGCCGTGGTGCCGTGGGACTGGCAGGTGACCGACACCTACTACGTCGTCGGTCACTTCCACAACGTACTCATCGCCGGGACCGTGTTCGCCGGCATCGCCGGCCTCTACCACTGGTTCCCCAAGATGACCGGCAGGTTCCTGGACGACCGCCTCGGCAAGGTGCAGTTCTGGTTCACCGCGGTCGGGTTCGCGCTGACGTTCTTCCCGATGTACGCGCTCGGCATCCTGGGCATGCCGCGACGTGTGTACACCTACGCCGGCGACCTCGGCTGGAACCAGCTGAACCTGGTCTCGAGCATCGGCGGCTACATCCTCGCCGCCGGGTTCCTGCTGCTCTTCTACAACATCATCAAGAGCCTGCGCTCGGGAGAGACCGCAGGCGAGAACCCCTGGGGGGCGTGGACGCTGGAGTGGGCCACCCCCTCGCCGCCCCCGCACGGCAACTTCAGCCGGCTCCCGGAGATCCTCAGCGACAGGCCGCTGTGGGACGCGGACGACGGCCACGAGGACGAAGGCGGGCGCATCGAGAAGGCCGTCTGGCACGACTTGCCGCCGGTGCCCGACCAGCACACCATCGCCCCGTTCTGGGTCGCAGTGGGCATCCTCATCCTGGGCATCGGCCTGCTGGGCGCGCCGCTGGTGTTCGTCATCGGGTTCGGGCTCATCCTGGTGGTGCTCGCGGTGTGGATGAACGGGCAGTGGACGGAGATCGCGCCCACGCCGCCGCTGCAGGACGTCCAGCACAGGTTCTCGTTCATCGGCGCCGGCACCTTGGCCTTGATCGGCTCGGAGTCGGTGTTCTTCGCCTCGCTCATCGCCGCCGTGATCCACCTGCGCATCCACAACTCGCTGTTCGGCGGCGGGTCCGGGGTGGAGGTGACCGTGGCGATCATCAACACGGTCATCCTGTTCAGCAGCGGCGTCACAGCGCACTTCGCGCAGACGTCCTACCGGGCGCGGCGCAAGGGCTGGTTCTTCTTCCTGCTGGTGCTGACCATCATCCTGGGCATCGTCTTCCTGGGCGGACAGGCGTGGGAGTACACGCACAGCGGGTTCGGCCTCACCTCGTCGATCATCGCCTCGTCGTTCTACCTGCTGACGGGGTTCCACGGGTTCCACGTGGCCTGCGGCATCGTGGCGCTGATCTACCTGTTCTTCCGCTCGCGCCGCGAGCTGAAGAGGGTGCCCGGCGAGCGGCAGCTGCCGCAGACCTCGCCGGGCACGTCCGGGATGGTGGACGGCGCCACCTACTACTGGCACTTCGTCGACGCCGTGTGGGTGTTCGTGTTCATCGTCTGCTACCTGCTGTAGCGGATGAGGCGGCGCCGCACACTCCGGCGGGTTCTCGCCGTTACGCTGGCGGCCGCGGCGGCCGCGGCGGCCCTGCCGGCCGCCGCGGCGGCGCACGCCGTGCTCGAGAGCTCGAGTCCCGCCGCGAACGCATCTGTACCCGCCTCGCCGACTCGCATCGTGCTGACCTTCTCCGAGGCGCCGGACGTGAAGCTCTCGCTGGTCAAGGTGCTCGACGCGGACGGCGCGGCGGTGCCGGGCGTCTCCGCGCCGCAGCCGGTGGCCGGCGACAGGCTCTCGCTGCAGGTACTGCCGGCCACAGCGCTCCCCGACGGCGCCTACACGGTCAACTATCGTGCGGTCTCGTCCGTCGACGGCCACGTGCAGGCCGGGGCGTTCGCCTTCGGCGTCGGACAAGCTGCCGGCAAGGCGGTGGTCGTCCAGCTCGTGCACACGTCCGCCTGGGGCGAGGGGCTCACCGCCGCGGGACGCTGGGTGCTCTACGTGGCGCTGGCCCTGCTCATCGGCGCCGCGTCCACCGGCATATTCGTGTACGCCGGGGCGCTGCCGCGCGGCGGCGTGGCTGTGCTGCGCGGTGCGGTCGCGGCCGGCGTGCTCGCGCTGGCCCTGCTCACGTGGGGTGAGAAGCTGCTGGTCGGCGCCCCCAGCCTGCTGCCGCTGTTCCAGACACGCGAGGGCCAGTTCCTGCTGGCCCTCGCCGTGGCTTTGGTGGGGTGCGTGGTCGCGGTGGTGCTGGCGGACCTCTGGCCGGCACGCTGGAGCCTCTGGATCGTGGGTGTGATGGCCGCCCTGGCGGCGCTCGTGCACGTCGCCGCCGGCCACGCGGCCTCCGGCTCGTCCGTCTGGGTGCTCAACGTCCTCGTGCAGTGGGTGCACCTGACGGCGTTGGGCGTGTGGGTAGGCGGGCTGCTCTGGCTGCTGCTGGGGTTCCGCGGCCGCGACCATGGGGAGCGCGCGGCCGCGGTCGGCGTCTTCACCCGTATCGCCACCGTGACGCTGATGGTGGTGCTGGCGACCGGGCTGGTGCGCGGCGTCGAAGAGGTCGGCTCCATCGGAGCGCTGTTCGACACCCGGTATGGGATCACGCTGCTCGTGAAGATCGCCCTCGTCGCCGGACTGGTCGGGCTGGGCGCCCTCAACCACTTCTTCTGGGTGCCGGCAGTCCGTGGGGAGGGCGGGGCGGCCGCCGATCGCCGTTTCGGCCTCAACTCGCGCGGCGAGCTCGCGGTCGTCCTGGTGGTGCTCGCGGCGACGGCCGTCCTGGTCGGGCTCGCGCCGGCAAAGACGACCGCCGCCGTGAAGTCCGGCGCGGCTGCCGGCAGGTCCGGCGCCTCCGTGACCGTCGCCGGCCACGATTACGCCACGGCGATCCGCGTGACGTTCACGCTGGCGCCGGGCATGGCCGGCGCCAACTCCTACGCGGTCCGGGTGGACGACTACGACACGGGCGCGCCGCTCACCGGCGTGACCTCCGTGAGCCTGGAGTGCTCGCCGCTCGCGCGCCTGTCGCTGAACACGGAGACCGTCCAGTTGAAGCCCGCGTCCGGCGGCCGCTGGACGGGCAGCGGCCTGGACTTCGCCGTCGCCGGCCGCTGGCAGGTCGTCGTCTCGGTGCAGGAGCAGACCGGCGGTACGACCGTCCAGCTCGAGGTGCCGGTGCGGCCCGCTGCTGCTGCGTCCCCGGCCGCCGCGACGTCCCCAGCCGCATCTCCGTCCACGCCCTGACCGTTTCGGCTCCCGGTCCCCGGGGCAGGCTGGCGTCGATACTGGGGATGGGTCTCAAAGAAGGAGGCAGCATGAGCAACCTGAGAGCATCTGCAGCCGCCGCCGTCCTGCTCTGTCTGTCGTTCGTCCTGCTCGCCGCGCCCGCTTCCGCTCACGAAGTGGCGACCGCCGGCGAACTCGCGCTCGAGGTAGGGTGGGGCACCGAGCCCGCCTACGTGGGCCAGCTCAACACCGTGCAGCTCGTCGTCACGCACAAGGCTGACGGCGACCCCATCAACGACCCAGGCGCACGGCTCACCGCCGCGGTGAGCTACGGCGACCAGAAGCAGGACTTCGAGCTGACGCCGACCTACGACGCCGAGGCCGGCACCGGCACGCCGGGCGAGTACGCGGCGCTCCTCATCCCGACCGCCCCCGGCGACTACACATTCGACATCACCGGTTCGGTCGAGGGAGTGAAGGTGGACCTGAAGGTCGCCAGCGGGCCGAAGACGTTCTCCAGCGTGGAGGACGCGGCGGCCGTGCAGTTCCCGGTCAAGGTGCCCGGCACCGACCAGGTGGCGCTGCGGATGGACAAGGAACTGCCGCGGCTGGCGACAGCCGAGACCGTGGACAGCCAGGTGTCGAGCGCCAAGACGCTGGGATACGTGGGCATCGTCCTCGGTGCGGTGGGCGTCGTGCTTGCGGCCGTGGCGCTGTTCGTGCGCCGGGGGGCGTAGCCGGTCCGGCTCAGACCGTCTCTGCCGTGCCTCCGCTCAGCTCGATCACCGTCTTGCCGCCGCTCCCGTAGCCGATGATCCTGTAGGCGCCGCCGTCGGAGCTGAGGTCGTAACGGAAGTTGCCCTCTCCTCCGCCGTCGGCCATGGGCAGGTGGGTGAACGGGTTCTCCGGCCAGGTGGTGATGTACCGGCCCAGTCCGACCGGGCTGACCTCGCCCGGGTCCGGGAACCGCCCGTTGTGCTCGAGGGCGTACATCTCGACGCCCGTCTGCAAGGACCGCACGCCCTTGCTCACGTCCGAGTCCTGAGACATGCCCTGCACGGTGTGCTCGATCATAGACGGGACGAAGGCGACCAGGACCAGGGCGGCCATGACGAACGCGACGGCGGCCACCGCCCCGACCGCGATGACCCAGCCCGGGATGCGGCGGCTGCGGGCGGGTGGGGCGGCGGGCCGGGCGGCGCCGGGCGGCGCGCCGGAGGATGTCGCGACCGGCGTGACGCCGGCGCCCATCGCCGTGCTCTTGCCGCCGTGCTCCCAAGTGTCGACGGAGGTGACCCAGGTGCGGTAGCCCGGGTCGGCCCATACGAGCTGACCGCGGCGGTCGTAGTCGAGCACGCCCGCCGCGGGGATAGCGCCGTGGCCCACGAGGATGAAGTGGTCCACGTCCCAGATGATCTCCCGGCCCTGCCACGCGGTACTGGGGCCGAACGTCGCGACGAGCATGCTCTCCTCCCCGAAGTCCGTGCCGGAGATTAGCACGGAGGCGTCACGGACCGATTGGGGCCTCCGCCTCGATCAGCGCCTCCAACGCCGGCGTGACGCGCAGCGCGGTGACCCCATCGCGTCGAACTCGTCACGGGTCGGCAGTCGCCCCCCCGAGCAGGGCATCCACGACCGCTGCCGCGGCCCGGGCGGCGTCGAGCGTGGCGCCGGCAAGATCGAGCTCCGCCTGGGGCGCGTAGTACCCGCGGTCCCTAGCGGACCACGCCCGGGCGATCCGGGAGGGACCGCGCCTGCGGCGATGCTTCGGGGGCTGTGGAGCCGGCGTCCATGACCTCTCCTGTGGAGGAGAGTGCACCCGAAAGCGCCGGAGCGCAACGGAGACCCCGCGAAGTCGGCCCGGATCCGGCGAGGCCGAAGAAGACCTCCTCCTCGCCGCCGTGCGTGTGCGCCGGCGTGGAGCGCATGCCCGCCGGCAGCTGCACCCGGCGCAGCCAGACCTGTCTGGTGCCGGCCGCCGTACCGAGGTCTCGCCAGGTTCCCGCGATAGGGCCCCACCTCGACGTCCCGCCGCGGCACGTCCTCCCAGTCGACCGGCGCTGCAACCATCTTCTACTCATCCCCTGCTGACCGGGACCGATGCTAGCGCCGGCCCGGTATGCTGACGCCCGACCATACGCACCCGGGGAGGCGCTGCCATGACACTCAAGCCGTCCGACGAGACCGAGCAGCGCCTCATCTCGTCCATCAAGCGGTTCTTCGAGGAGGAGATGGACGAGCCCATCGGCGACCTCAAGGCCCTGCGCGTGCTCGACTTCTGCCTGCGCGAGATCGCGCCCAGCGTCTACAACCAGGCCATCGCCGACGCGCAGGCGTACCTGACTGTCAGCGTCGCCGACCTCAGCGGCAGCAAGTACGAGGCGGAGTTCGACTACTGGCAGAGGAAGTGATGCCCGAACGCTTGTGCTCCTGGTGTTCGCGATGACCGGCACCGGCTTCGCCGCCATCAGGCTCGTCAAGGGCGACAGCCTCATCAAGAAGAACTCGCTCTCCGGTAACCGCCTGAAGAGCAAGACGGTGGCGACCGCCAAGATCGCCAACCTTCCTGGGGCGCGCGTGTACAACACGGGAACCCAGGACGTCGACAGCAGCACGCTCACGCCGCTCGAGTCCAACGCCGTCGAGTACAACAACGGTGGGGTCTTCAACCTCGCCCGCCCGACGGCGCTGAAGGCGCCGGTCTCAGGTACGTACCTCGTCACCGCGTCCGTCTTGTGGTCGAACAACGGCTCCGGCGTCCGATGAGCACCGTGCGCGAGAGGAAGTTGGCGAGGAAGCCCAGGCGCAAGATGCGCGCCAGGAGCAGGAGCGCGCCGGCCAGCACCGCGAGCATGCCGGCCAGCGCCACATACTGCGGTGACCCGGCCGCGGCCAGCGGGGTGAGCGCAGCGAACATTATCGCCGCCGCCGCCGAGTCGGCGCCGACCACGAGGCTCCTGACATGCTGACCAGCGGACGCACCAGCACCTCCGGATCGCGCGATCGCCGCCACCCGTCAACTCTTGTCTGCGTCCTCCAGGATGCGCTCCAGCTGAGCAATCAGCGGCGGTAGATCGTTGTGTACCGTGTCCCAGAGGCGCTGGTAGTCGACGGCGAAGTAGTCGTGAACGATGCGGTGCCGCCGTATGGTCGCCCAGCACTCTGATGGCGGGCTTTGCTGCGTCCAGCATGTCGCGCAGCCGCACGCAGGGTGTCGTCTCTACGCGACATACTCTTTCTGCGCGGCCGCGAGGACCTGATCGCGGAAGTAGCGGCTAAGCTCTTTGGGCGTGCGCAGATCAGCCCGGCGGCCGAACATCTCGGTGAGATCTTGCTCCATGCGCGACATCGAGAAGTAGCCTACCGTGGCCTCGGGCTCGAACTCGACCAGAACGTCGACGTCGCTCGCGGGACCGAAATCGTCGCGTAGGACGGAACCGAAGAACGACAGGCGGCGAATGCGGTTGCGACGACAGAACTCGACGATGCGTTCATGGTCGATGGTGATGCTCAGACTCACCGCCGGTCTCCCCTAGTAGTACAGGCTGGACGGTCGCGAGGCTGCGTCGCAACGTCGCCTACGAAGAT
Organism: uncultured Thermoleophilia bacterium; assembly: GCA_963696935.1. Taxonomy (GTDB): domain Bacteria; phylum Actinomycetota; class Thermoleophilia; order UBA2241; family UBA2241; genus CAIXSE01. The sequence goes on from CAVOMB010000049.1 coordinate 55,614, forward strand.
CGGCCAGAAACGGGCATGGTCTCCGTGATGCGCATCATACCTCTGCTCTGGCAGGGTGCCCATGTGACCGTGCAGAACGCTCTCCTCAGGCAGGAGGTCGCCGGGCTGCGAGAGCGCCTCGCCAAGCAGGAGGAGCGCATCGCCGAGCTGGAGCGGCGCCTGAACTGCAACTCGCGCAACTCCTCGCTGCCCCCCAGCCTCGATCCGCCGGCCGCGCCTGAGCGCCGCCCGCCTGCGCCCTCGGGGCGTGGGCGCGGTGCCCAGCCGGGCCACACCGAGCACCTCTCTGAGAATCCGTCATGGCGTCTGGAAGATCGCAATTGAAGAGCGATGCGATCGGATAGGCGATCGGACAGCGGAAGTGGTCCTGATGCAGGGAGAACGTTGTGATAGTGACAACGAGTTGGTGCACCTAAGTGGACAACTCTCGAACCCCCGAGAGGTTCTTGCGCGCCTGTCTGCATTGCGTCGCGACCGCTAGCATCAGGACGACTCTCAATCCCATGTCACGACGTGGTGCGGCCGATCTGCGGATACGCGTCGCTAAGGACTACCGCGAACGAAAGCTGCGTATCATCAGTTGCGCACAACTAGCGTCCCACCGCCCGCCTGGGACTGGCCGTTGCCGGCGGCATCAGTTGCCGTGGCTTTGTAGGCATAGGGCCCCGGCAGCGAGGGTGTAACTGTAGCTCGCGGTGAGCTTCTTGCCGGTCTTCTGCTCGCCCGCGTCGAGGCTGTCCACGACCAAGCCGGCGGAGCTGCGGACACTGATCGTCACCACAGCCGTGCCGGCGCAAGGTGAGGCGTCTGTCACCCTGTAGGCGATCTTGGCTGTCCCTTTCCTGGTAACGGTGGGCTTGCCGTAGGTGATCGTCTTCGGTTTGCGCGTGTCGATGCGCACAGTGCAGAGCTGCGGGTACTCCGCGTTCCCGGCGACGTCACTCGAGGAGTACTCGAGTGTGTGCGCACCGTCCGCAGAGTGACCCGACTTCGGGCAACTCCTGGACCTTCGAAAGGAAATCGATCGGCTCCAGAGACTCCACATTGTCAGTGGTGAGGGGATTAGATGCGCATTCCACGCAAGCCGAACACCGCTTCCACGGGAAGCCGAACACCTCGGAGCGAAGCGACGCGTTTGCTCTTCTGATGCTGACGTAGTGTTCGGCTTCAGGTCAACTCGGGGCCGTCCTTCGGCGTCCTTCTGCGCAGCGATTCTCCCCTGAGCTCGATCCGGACGGCCCTGTGCAGGAGGCGGTCCAGGAGCGCGTCGGCGATGCTCGGATCGGCGACCAGGTGGTGCCATTTGCCCACCGGCAGCTGGCTCGAGACGATCGTCGAACGTACCCCGGCGCGGTCGTCGACGACGTCCATGAGGTCGTTGGCCGCCTGCCCCTCGACGACCGCGAGCCCCCAGTCGTCGAGCACCAGGAGCTCGACCTTGGCGAGCTTCTCGAGCGCCCTCAGGTAGCTGCCGTCGGCGCGCGCCAGGGCGAGCTCGAAGACCAGCTTCGGGAGGCGCTTGTAGAGCACGCTGTGACCGCGCCGCGCGGCGCGGTCGGCGAGCGCGCAGGCGAGGTAGGTCTTGCCGAGCCCGGTGGCGCCGGTGAGGATGACGTTGCCGGCGCCCCGCAGGAAGCCGAGCTCGGCGAGATCGAGGAAGACGCCGCGGTCGAGGCCGCGCGGCGTGCGCAGGTCGGTCTCCTCGACCGAGGCCTCGATCTTCAGCTGCGCCGCCTTCAGGCGCCGCGCGAGGCGGCCCTCCTCGCGCGCCGCGTGCTGGCGCTCGACGATGAGGCCGAAGCGCTCGGAGAAGCTGAGCGCCGGGTCACCGCAGCGCTGCGCCTCCGCGGCGAAGGCCTCAGCCATCGCCCCGAGCCTGAGGTCGTAGAGCCGCTCGATGGTCTGGGCGTCGTTCATCTTCTGGTCTCCCTTCGTTGTCTTCATGTCAGTCGTAGTAACCGGGTCCGCGCACGTTGGCGTGGCTGAGCGCCGGCGGCGCGGCGGCACCTGCCGGGGCGGTGTCGAGGCCGCGCTCAAGGATCGAACGCACCGAGCGGTAGGAGGCCCCGCCGGCCGCGAGTGCCCGTTGGCTGGCCGCCTCGAGGCGCGCGGCGCCGTACTTGCCTTCGAGGCGCAGCACCCCGAGGCAGCTGCGGAAGCCCAGCTCCGGGTGCGGGCGGCTCGCCATGATCGCCTCAGCCAGCGCTGCGGTCGCCGGTCCGGTCTTGGCCGCCCAGGCGGCGATGCGCTCCGGCGTCCAGGCGGCCATCGTGCGGTGGGCGGCCGGCATGTGCGCCTCTTCGGTGGTGGCGCCGCCCTTGCCGTTCGAGCGCACGTGAAGCGCGACGCGCTGCCCCTCGTGGTAGACCTCGACGGTGCGCGCGTCGAAGCGCAGCTCGACGCGCTCGCGCACCAGGTGGAAGGGCACCGAGTAGTAGTGGCCGCAGAGCTCGACGTGGTAGTCGATGTGCACGGTGGCCGCTTTGCGCGTGCGGTAGGCGTAGGGCTCGGCGGGCAGCGGCGTAAGGAGCGGCACCTCGCGCTCCGTGAACACGCTCCTGCGGCTGCCGGGGAGCTTCTGGAAGGGGCGCGCGTTCAGGGCCTCGAGCTGCACGGCGATCGCCTCGTTCATCTCGGCCAGGCTGTAGAAGGTCCGCCTTCGCAGCGGCGCCGCGATCTCTCTGTAGGCGATGAGCACGCCGCCTTCGACCTTGGCCTTGTCGCGGGGCTTGCCGACCCGGGCCGGCATGACCACGGTGCCGTAGTGGGCGGCGAGCTCGGCGTAGGGCGCCGCGATCTCGGCCTCGTAGCGGTCGGACTGCCTGACGCCGGTCTTCAGGTTGTCGGGCACGACGAGCTCCGGGGCGCCGCCGAAGAATCTGAAGGCGCGGGCGTGGGCGGCGAGCCAGCTCGCCGTCGCCTGGCCTTCGCAGGCCTCCGCGTAGGTGTAGTTCGAGCAGCCCAGCACGGCGAGGAAGAGGGCGGCCTCGCGGACCTCGCCGGTCGCGGCGTCCACGTACGGGAGCGTGTCCCCGGCCCAGTCGACGAACAGCTTCTCGCCGGCCCGGTGGTGCTGGCGCATGACCACGTCGATGCGACCCTGCCAGGCGCGGTAGTGGCCGCAGAACCAGGAGTAGCCGTAGCCGTCCGGGTGCGCCTGCCGGTACTCACTCCAGAGCAGCTGCAGGGTGACGTGCTTGTCGCGCAGCTGCCCGTGCACGTGCGCCCAGTCGGGCGCGCGCGGGTCGGGCGCCACGTGCCCGTGCTCGCGATAGAGACGCTTCTCGAGCTCAGCGTCGCCGACCTGCGCGGGCAGCGGCCAGCCGAGCCCGGACGCCGTGAGGCGCGCGAGCACGTCCGAGACGGTCGAGTTCGAGACGCCCACGGCGCGGGCCACGGCTCGCTGGCTGAGCCGCGTCTCGAAGACGAGCCGCAGGATCTCCTTGGTCTTACGCATGGACACTCTCCTGTAGGCCACCCTCGCCCTCCCCGTCGTTGTCGAGGAGAGTCTGGCGGCCCCGCCCATGCGTCGCTTCTTCTACCGGCCGGCTAACGATTCCACGCCGCACCCCCGAAACTGTTCGGCTTGGCGTGGAATCGCTGTTCGGCTTCCCGTGGAATCAGTGTTCGGCTTGCCGTGGAATGCCTGTTCGGCTTGGCGTGGAATACGCAATTAGAATTGGAGATGGATCGAGGATGATAGGTTCCGCCACTCCAAAGGTCCGGTGTGAAGCAAGAAGAGCTGAGGAGGGCAGCGATCCTGAGAGGCTTCGTAGGCGCGAGGACTCGAATGTCCTTGCGCGATACCCAACCCAGTCGTGAACATCGCCAACAATAGCCAAAGGCAGGCACCGACGGGTTGGAGGATGCGCGACTATGTGGGCATTGCGTTGGCGGCGATTTCGATTGCCGTGCTCATCCAGGCTTACATTGTCAAGCCGTATCGGATTCCCTCAGCCTCAATGGAAAGCGCGCTCATGACCGGTGACCGTGTACTAGTGGACCGCATTCTCATGGAGATTCTGCGAGCCACGCCGCTATGACATTGTCGTCTTTCGTCCACCTCTTACAGGTCCGGCATTCGTCAAGCGTATCGTAGGACTACCGGGCGACACGCTGTCGTTGCGCGACGGAGAACTCTACGTCAATGGTCGAAGAGCGCCACTGTCACATGTCCACCGGGCGCACGGAATGCCTGCGCCAACACAGGCAGTCAGCAACGGTAGGCCATGGTCGCTGCAGCTCCCCTATACGGTGCCCGCCGGCAGCTACTTCGTGATGGGCGACAACCGCAGTAGCAGCGAAGACAGTCGTGATTTCGGCCCCGTCTCTCGGAACCAGCTCGTGGGACGAGTCTGGGTACGCTACTGGCCAATTTCTCGGATTGGCGCGGCAGAGTAGATCGAAAGCGGGCCGGCTCCCAACACCGCTGAAGCGGCGCAGATGCCGGCCCGCTGCTCTGGCAACAAGCCACCAAGCCTTGAAGCGGCTCGGACCTCACGCAAGCGTCATTCGATGGAGTACGAGGAGACTTGCCCTAGCCCGTCCAGCCTGACGATGTCATTTCCGATTGCGAATGTATCAACTATGTGATCGTTCGCATTGATGAGCAACGTAATGTACTTGCCGTGCGCAATCTTCCCGTCGCCCTCCGGCGGTCCGAATCCGTTGTAATTGACGAACTCTGTAGTTGCCGTTACCACAACCAAGTACTCACTCTGGTCGCGCGAACCAGGCTGCTGGTCTATGACGCTCTCAGCGTCCGCGTAATTGGTGAGCACCCAAGACGCACTCTGCACTGTAGGATTCCCACACCGCTCAACCTCTCCCAGGACAATCGACTGTACCCAGTCCGGAGGCGTAGCCGCCGCCGCCGGACTACTGCCCGTCGAACCAAGAGCAATCACGGTTCCCACGACACCACTGGCGACGAAGAGTGCAACTCCAGCAAGTGCAATAAGCAACTTGTGTTTCACGTAATCCTCCAAACCAAGCACGATGGTCTCCGTTGGCTACATTCAATCATTGTAGTAACAATCGAGATGAATTCCGACAGTGTTCCAAGTAGCGTGACCATGTCCATCTATCTTGTTCGTGAAGTCTCCGGAACCACCCCAACTACCTTGCCATGTACCATTGCGTGCCCAGTCGAGATAGTAGTTGGTTACCGGTACAGTGGAGGTTCCGAGAGCACTATTAAGGTCTGTGCTCTCGATGCCACACTGCATCAAGCCTTGTTGGTCATCGTCGGGATTTGGAGTGGATGTTCCCCGCTTGACTCCGTCAATGTAGACACCCCAACTCGTTGAACTAAGTGCCTTAACCCCTAGTCTGTAGGTAGAGCCAACCTGGATGGAATCAGTCAACCTATGGTCAACTGCTGTGTAGCCAGGCCGCTGGTGTCTGCCCAATAGAAAGTCAGAATGTTGCTTTGATGAAATCCTCGTGTGTATCCAATCTCCACAAAGTCGTCGAAATCATCCTGGTTATTCGTGGACATCCAAAGCGTGTCGTTGATATGGCCCCACAGGGGATACTCGTTCCAGCCTACACAACTCCCGCTCTTGACCAAGACCGTGACATGAGCCGCAGTGGGGTTGGAGTGAAGGATCCTCTTGGCCGCGTAGTTGTGGGCCGATGCGGGAGGAGCGGCGAGAGCGGTCAGCGTAGATAGGGCGGCTAGAAGCAGGGCTCCGAGAAACAGTAACGGCCTGCGATTAGAATTGGCGAGTCGCAAGCAAGAGAGAAACAGCGTCATGATCGTACAGACTCCTTTCCGACGGCGCCCCTTGTGGGAAGCAGTCGCATCCGCGCCGCAACTTTCATCCGGGCTGCCGCATTCGCGACAAGACGAGACCCCCTTTCCCTGGCAATACGAGAAAGAGAGGAGAAGGCGCGAAGTAGCATACGATGGCGATGGGACTGGAACTCTGCTTCATGGGCCCCCTCTCGGCAATCAACCAAGACACGAAAGCACTCGGGAGACTAGCACCTACTGCTGCTATGTCAATAGGAGTGCGCAGGGCGTCGTCTCTCACGCGCAGCCGACATCGCTTCCTCCAAGTCCCTCCGCGAGCCGCACCCATTCCGAGAATCCGGCTCGCTTCTCGCCGTTCGCGGCTGCGTGACGGATAATTGCTCCCTCCAGTTCTCGAAGGCAACCCGGCCTTGCGTCTGAGGGCGCTGAAGTACTCGCAGAGTCACGTACCTGGGTCAGGATCTTGTGAGTCTTGCACAAGCATCTCATCTGACAGGCGGGGAATGTCCGAGTGGAATCCCCCGCACGACGTGGACATGCTCAGACGACTGACGCACACAAGCAGCCCATCACAGGGTTCCCTCAGTCTTCCAAGCGAACGGGTAGGCGACCGGACAACGGAAGTTGGCCTGATGCAGGGGAAACGTTGTGATAGTGACAACGAGTTGGTGCCCCCAACGGAATTCGAATCCGTGCTGCCGGCTTGAAAGGCCGGTGTCCTAGGCCGCTAGACGATGGGGGCACGAGGGTGCCGCCGGGGGATTATACAGGCACGGGAACGGGGAGGCTCCCGAAGGGGATCCGCGCCGTTCCCGTCATCCTTGCGCCGACCGGCCGGCGACCCGCTACGCCGTCGACCAGATCGCATCGCCGCGCCGTCTGTCAGAGGTGCTCGCGACTACCCGGCCTTCAATGCCAAGATCGGCGCCAAGGCGTGGTCGAGGGATTGGTGGGCGCCGGTCGGCACGCCCCGCGCGGGGACCTACACCGGCGCCATGTACCAGAGGTTCGCGCACACCACCATGGACCTCATGACGGGCTACTACCCGGACCAGCACAAGCCGTTCATGATCCGCGCCGGAGTCACCGAGTCCCTGTTCTCGTTCACCGTCCAGTGACGGCAGTGGCGGTCTGAGCGAGCACCGGCGATCCGGCCGGGGCGGGCGGCGGCAGCGCCTCCCGCCCCGGCCCGTCGCCAGGCGCCGCAACGTGCCGGCCGGCGTCAGTTCGCCGGCGCCGTCTCGCGATAGGCCCGGGCGCGCTCGGCGCACTCCTCCGCGTGCTCGCCGGCGACCGCGGCGTCGCACGCCACCGGCGCCGGTCCTCGGGCGCGCAGCACGGTGTACAGGCCGGCTCCGGCGGCGCCGATCGTGAGGAGGGCGATGCACATGGCCTGCGGCCCCAGCACCGCCAGCACCAGCCCTCCCAGCAGGGGCGCGAGCGCGCTGCCGCCCCCGGTCCACACCAGGGTCCACGTGCCCATGTACCGTCCGCGGAGCTCGGGCGTGGCCATGTGCGAGACGGCTGCCGTCGCCAGCGGCGAGAAGAGCGCCATGGCCACCGAGAGCACGCCGACGGTCACCAGCAGCGGCCAGCCGAGCGGCACGAAGGCGGCGAGGCCCATGCCGAACCCATAGAGGAGACTGGCGATGGCCACCGCGTGCAGCGGGTCCATGCGGCGCACGGCATGGACCGCCGGGTACTGTGCCAGCACCATCACCAGGCCGATCACCGAGACCAGCAGGCCCCAGGACGCCTCGGGCAGGTGGAGGTAGTCGGTGAGGAGCACGGGATACGTCGTGTAGGTCTGGCCGAAGATGAACAGCGGCAGCAGTGGAGATGAGGCAGAAGAGGACGAAGCGCCGGTCGCGGAGCACGCGGCCCCAGCCGCGCCCGGCGCGCGCCCGGCGCCGCTCGCGCGCGTGCAGGCGGCCGGACCGCGTGAACAGGCTGAGCGCCCCGAAGGGCATGGGACCCTCGCTGATCTCGTTCTCCGGCCGCCGCCGCGTGCGGTGCGGGTGCGTCTCCTTGAGCACCAGCACCACGAAGACCAGGTAGAGCAGGCAGCCGGCGCCGGCGACGAGGAACAGGGCGGCGAGCGGCGCGCCCAGCGCCAGGACGACCGCCGCCAGCGCCGGCCCGATCACGTAGCCGGCGCCGATCATCAGTCTCACGAGGCCGTAGCCCTCGGCGCGCAGGTGCGGGCGCAGCAGGTCGGCGGTCATGGCGTTGCTCGCCGTCAGGTACAGCGGCCAGCCGATGCCGCGGTCCACCGCCATCAGGATGCAGATCGGCCAGAAGCCGTGGACGAACGCGAGGCCGCCGTAGGCGACCGCCTCGCACAGCGCGCAGCCCATCATGACGGCGCGCCGGCCGTACCGGTCGCTGAGGCTGCCGGCGAAGGGCTGGAGCGGCAGTCCCACCAGAGCGCTGCCGCCCATGATCAGCCCGATGACGGCGGTCGAGACTCCCAGGCGCCGCTGCAGCAGCAGCGGGGTGTAGGGGAACGCGAAACTGATCGCGATGAGGTAGAGGAGGGTGCCGCCGACCAGCAGCCAGAAGCGGCGGGGGAACACCCGCAGCCGGCGGACCAGCGGCTGCACCTGCGATTGACGGACCAGATACTGCAAGACGACTCTGCCTGAACCTACCCCGTCGGTGCGCCATCCGTACCCGGGTCGTTGACGTGTCCAGCGAGCTGGACGAAGAGTCCTTCGACGCCTCGCATGAGGCCCAGCGGTCGCGAACGGGTACTAGCTCACTGCGAGCCACTCACCACAGTCGGGAGAACACCATGAGCGAACCCCTGCGCGCGATCGACCCCGCGCTCTTCGACCCCAGCACAGACGCGTCCGACGACTTCTACCGGTACGTCAACGGGGGCTGGCTGGACGCCAACCCCGTCCCGCCGGAGTACGGCTCTTGGGACGCGGGGCAGATCGTCCACGCGCGTAACCAGGACGTGCTGCACCAGTTACTTGAGGACGCGGCGGCCCGCGGCGACCCGCGCGGATCCGCGGGTCAGATGGTCGGCGACTACTTCGCGGCGGCGATGGACGAGGCGTCGATCGCCGCCGCCGGAGCCGCGCCGCTCGAGCCGCTCCTGGCGCGCATCGCCGCCGCTACGTCCGTGGCCGACGTCCGCGACGTCGTGCGCGACCTGCAGCCGCGAGGCCCGGCTCCGCTGCACTCCCTGGGCATCGAGGCGGACTTCGGGGACTCGGACGCCTACCTCGTCTACGTCGGCCAGGGCGGGCTGGGCCTGCCCGAGCGCGACTACTACACGCGCGAAGGCGAGGCGTCGGCGGAGCTTCGCCGGAAGTACGTCGCCCACGTCGCCCGGCAGCTCGGCAACCTCGGAGACACCGCGGAACGGGCGCAGGAGGTCGCCGAGCGCATCCTCGCCTTCGAGACCCGTTTGGCCGAGGCGTCGTACACCGCCGAGCAGATGCGCGACGTGCAGCTCACCATGAACCGGTTCGACGTCGCCGAGCTCGACGAGCTCATGCCGGCCTTCGGCCTGAGCGCCTACGTCGCGGACCTCGGCGTCACGTCGGCGACGGTCAGCGTGGACAACCCCGGCTTCTTCCGCGCACTGGATGCGATCCTCGCCGACACTCCGATCGAGACCCTGCGGGACTACCTCCGCTGGCACCTGGTCAGGACCTTCGCGTCCGCCCTCTCGCCCGCGTTCGAGCTGGAGGCGTTCGACTTCTACGGCCGGACGCTCGGCGGCCAGAAGGAGATGCAGCCGCGCTGGAAGCGCGTGCTCAACGTCGCCTCCGCCGACATCGGCGAGCTGGTCGCGCAGCTCTACGTCGACGCGGCGTTCTCCGCACAGGCCAAGAAGCGCTGCGAGGAGATGGTGGACCACCTGCTGACGGCGATGGGGCGCGCGATCCGGAGCGCCGAGTGGATGACCGACGCCACCCGGGAGGAGGCCTTGCGCAAGCTCGAGGGCTTCAACTACAAGATCGGCTTCCCCGACGAGTGGCGCGACTACACCGGCCTCGTCGTCGAACGCTGGTCCTACGTCGAGAACCGCATGCGCTGCAACGCGTTCGAGTCCGCGCGGCAGATGGGCCGGCTGGGCGAGCCCGTGGACAAGGGTGAGTGGGCGATGCCGGCCCACGTGGTGAACGCCTACTACCACCCGCTGCTCAACGAGATCGTCTTCCCGGCCGGCATCCTGCAGCCGCCGTTCTTCTACGCGGACGCCGACGACGCCGTGAACTACGGCGCTATCGGCGCGGTCATCGGGCACGAGGTCACGCACGGGTTCGACGACCAGGGCAGCCATTTCGACGCGCACGGCCGGCTGCGCGACTGGTGGACCGAGGAGGACCGCGCCGAGTTCATGCGTCGTGCCCAGGTGCTCGTCGACCAGTTCGACGCCTACGAGGTCCTGGACGGCCTGAGGGTGAACGGCCACCTCACGCTGGGCGAGAACATCGCCGACCTCGGCGGCCTGAAGATCGCCCACGACGCGCTGCTCGACGCGCTCGCCGGTGCCCCGGCTCCGGGCGTCGACGGCGCGAGTATCGGTGCCGCGACCATCGACGGCCTCACCCCCGAGCAGCGGTTCTTCCTCTCGTGGGCGACCGTGTGGCGCACGAGCTACACGGACGAGTACCTGCACCTGATCGTCAAGACGGACCCGCACTCGCCCGCGCGGGCGCGCGTGAACAACCCGGTGTCGAACCTGCCGGCGTTCGCGGCCGCGTTCGGGATCGACGGATCTTCGCCCATGGCTCGCGACGAGGAGACGCGCGCCAACATCTGGTGACGCGAGCTCAGTCGGGGCGGGCCGCCGCCGCGGCGTCGAAGAGCTTCTGCGCGATGTGGCAGTAACCGCCGGGGTTCTTCTCGAGGTAGTCCTGGTGGTAGTCCTCGGCGGCCGTGTAGCCCTTCTGCAGTCGCGCCGGCGACCTGTCGATCACGGCCTTGTCGGCGGGGTCAGTGTAGTAGATGCCGGTGCGGTACTCGGTACCGTAGTCGTTGCCCCGCCGGCCACGTAGATCGTCTTGACGTCCTTGTGGGCCGCGACTGACGGCGACGTCCTCGCCGCCAGGCCAGTCCACATCGTGGACGGCGGCTTACTCCCAGGGGTTCTTCTGGGTGACGTCGTCCCGTTCTTCGAGCTCGTGGAGCTCCTGCTCGAGCGCCTTCTTGTGGACCAGGAGCATCGCCCGACGCGCCTTGCGGTCTTCGGGCGTCAGCTCTTCCTCCTCGTTGTCGAGCACGGCCTCGATCTGCCCGAGCTGCGTGCGGATGCGGTACATCTCGTAGCGCGACTGGCCGACGTCGTCGTCGGGGTCGACCAGGTTGAACGCCAGGTGGAACGAGGACTCCGCAGGGTCGTGCCCGACCGCCACCAGCGCGGCCTGAATGCTCCCGATCACTTTGCCGAGCTCCAGTTCGATGGACACCGGATCCTCGTGGTAGGCGTCGACGCTGAGTGTGATGGTCTCGATCTTCAAAGGATGCTCCCGGGGTCGCGGAGCCAAAGGGCGTGAGTGGTGGGCCGCACAGGGATCGAACCTGTGACCTTGGGATTAAAAGTCCCCTGCTCTACCAACTGAGCTAGCGGCCCGCGGTGAGCGATTGTACCACCGGCGCTTCGCCCACTCTGGGCTCGCCGGGCCGGCCGTGCGGGCCGGTCGTGCGGGCGGCCGGCGCGGCGCGTCGGCTGACCCCGGCGCCCAGAAGTACGCGTGCGCTCCCCGCTGAAACGGTCGAGCCCGCGTCGATACGTTGTCGGATCTGACGGCCGCTGCGGCCGTGAATGTCGATACGCGGGCTCGACGCGAGCAGAGGACGTGCACGGCGCCGCGGCCGTGGGTCAGGAGGGCGCCGGGTCAGTCCGCAGCCGCGCGAACCGGACCTGGTCGTCGCGCGGCGGCGTCCCGTCGGGAAGAGGCATGATTCGGCCGTCCCGGCTCTTGCCGGGCTCGACCTCGAGGAAGCCGCGAAGCAGGCCCTCGCGCGCGAACCCGAGCCGGGCGGCGAGCGCCTGTGAGACGTGGTTGCCCGGGTACGTGAGCAGTTCGAGGCGCTCGACGCCGACCTCGCCGAAGGCCCAGTCGGCGATCAGGCGCGCCGCTCCGAGGGCCACGCCCCGGCGGCGCGCCTCGCGCTTGACCCAGTAGCCGATCTCGGCGGCCTCGCGGCCGGCGAAGAGGTCGAGGCTGGCGCTGCCGAGCAACTCGCCGGAGGCGGCGTCGGTGACGGCGAGCCGTGCGCGCTCGTTGCGCAGCAGCCGGTCGCGCGCGTCCGCGATGAACCACTGAGCGTCGGCGAGCGTGTAGGGCGTCGGCAGACCGTAGATCCAGTGCGCGACGTCCGGGTCGTCGCAGGCGGCCTGTACGGCCGGCGCGTCCTCCGGCTCGAAGGGGCGGAGCAGGAGCCGGCCGTCGGTCAGACGCGGCCAGCCCAAGGACGGGGCCCCGGGAGCGGCTGCACCGGCGCCGTCCCGCCACGGCCGCGGGTCGCTCGGCAGCAGCGCGTAGAGGGCGTCGTCCACGCGCTCGTCCTGCACCGTCAGGGCGCCGCGCAGGACGCCCTCGAACCGGTAACCGGCCGCGGCCGCCGTCCGCCGCGACGGGACGTTGCGTACGTCGGCGCGGATCTCGATGCGGCCCAGGCCGAGGTCGTCGAAGCCCCAGTCGGTGAGCGCGGCGACGCAGGTGGTGGCCACTCCGCGACCGCGCCACTCACGGCCGACGAGGTAGCCGATCTCGCCGCGCTCGTGCTCCGGCTCGAGACGGAGGCCGAAGGACGCGGCCAGCCGGCCCGTCTCCGCGTCCTCGACGGCGAAGTTGGCCCACCGCTGCTCGCGCCACTTGCGCTCGGCGTCGCCGACCCACTCCTCGCCGTCGGCGAGCGTGTAGGGGTCCGGCATCGCCGGGAGCCAGCGGAGCACCTCCGCTTCATCGCACATCGCCGCCACATCCGCGGCGTCGTCGGCGCGCCACGGGCGGAGCGTCAGGCCGGCGCGCGTCAGGGTCGGGAGCTGCTCGATCTCGGTGAGGTCACGCATCGCTGGTCTCCTCAAAACGAAGAGGAGCGGGGCGACCCTGCCGGCTTCCCCGCCCCTCGCCGGCTTCGGCTCTTGTCAGTGCAGGAAGTGGCGCCGCCCCGTGAACACCATGGCGGCGTCGCGCCTGTCGCAGGCCTCCACGGCGGCCTCGTCACCCTTGGAGCCGCCGGGCTGCATGAACGCCGTGATGCCGTTGTCGATGGCCAGGTCCACGGCGTCCGGGAACGGGAAGAACGCGTCCGACCCGATCACCGCCCGGCTGAGGTCGCCGCGCGCCTTGTCGATGGCGATGCGCGTGCTGTCCACACGGCTCATCTGGCCGGCGCCCACGCCCACCGTCGCCAGGTTCTTCGCGATGACGATGGCGTTGCTCTTGACGTGCTTGGCGACGCGGAAGGCGAAGATGAGGTCGCCCCACTCCTGCTCGCTCGGGTGACGCTGGGTGGCCACCGTCATCTCGTCGCGCTCCTCGACGTCGCCGTCCTTGTCCTGGACGAGGATGCCGCCGATGACGCGCTTGTAGTCGAACTCGCCGGGGTTGGCCTGGCGCCGCTCGTCGTTGCGCAGGATGCGGATGTCGGCCTTGCGCTGGAGCGTCTCCAGGGCCGCCGGCTCATAGGCCGGCGCGAACAGCACCTCGACGAACAGCTCGGAGAGACGCTCGGCCAGCGGCACGTCCACGGTGCGGTTGACCGCGATGACGCTTCCGAACGCGCTGACCGGGTCGCACGCGAACGCCTTGTCGTAGGCGGCTGCGAGGTTCTCGGCGAGCGCGCAGCCGCACGGGTTGTTGTGCTTGATGATCGTCACGCACGGCAGCGTGAACTCGTCGCAGATGGCGCGTGCCGCGTTGAGGTCGTAGAGGTTGTTGAAGCCGAGCTGCTTGCCGTGCAGCTGCGTGACCTGCGAGAGCAGGTGCTGGCGCAGGCCCACCTCGGCGTAGTACGCGGCGCGCTGGTGCGGGTTCTCGCCGTACTTGAGCTCGAGGACCTTCTCGTAGTCGCGCATGACGTGATCGGGGAAGTCGCCGTCGACCTCGCTGAACCAGTTGGCGATGACGAAGTCGTAGTGCGCGGTGCGGTGGAACGCGCGGGTGGCGAGCTCGCGCAGCGTCTCGTAGCTGATCTCGCCGGTCTCCTTGAGCTCGTCGAGGATCTCGTCGTAGTCGTCGTGGCTGGTGACCACGGCGACGCCCGCGTGGTTCTTGGCGGCGGCGCGGATCATGCTCGGCCCGCCGATGTCGATGTTCTCGATGACCACCTGGTCCTCGACGCCGCGCCGCCCGGCGACCTCCTCGAACGGGTAGAGGCTGCAGACGACCATGTCGATGGGCTCGATGCCGTGCTCGGCGATGGTCTGCATGTGTTCGGGCACGTCGCGGCGGGCCAGCACGCCGGCCATGAGCCGTGGGTGCATGGTCTTGACGCGGCCGTCGAGCATCTCCGGGAAGCCGGTGACCTCTTCGACCAGCGTGACGGGGATGCCCGAGTCGTTGAGAAGCCGCGCCGTGCCGCCGGTGGAGATGACGGTGACCCCCATGTCGGTCAGGGCCTTGGCGAACGACTCGACGCCACTCTTGTTGAAGACGGAGATAAGTGCCCGCTTGACCTTCACGTTCCAGCTCCTTCGGATGACCTGCCCCAGGACGGCGCGGCGGACCTCCGCGCCGCTTGCCTTGCCTGGCACAAGCCTACAAGAAAGCCTGCGCGGGAGGAATGGCTCCGAGGGAACTGAGTGGGCCGGGAGTGGAGGCGGCGGTCAGGTCAGCCGCGCCGCCGCCTCCGACTGTGCGGCCTCGACCGCGCCGCGGACGCAGCAGCCCTCGGCGTGGTCGTTGACGACGCCGGCCGCCTGCATGAGCGAGTAGGCGGTCGTCGGCCCGACGAAGCGGAAGCTGCGCTTCTTCAGCTCTTTGGCCATCGCCTGCGACTCCGGGCTCAGGGAGACCCAGTCCGCGCGCGCGGCCGGGGCCGCATGGGCCTCCGGGCGGAAGCGCCAGAGAAACGCCGCCAAGGAGCCGTGCTCTTCGATCACGGGCAGGGCGGCGCGGGCGTTGGCCAGCGCCGCCTCCACCTTGAGCCGGTTGCGCACGATGCCGGCGTCGGCCATGAGGCGTTCGCGGTCGGCCTCGCCGAACGCCGCGACCGCGGCGATGTCGAAGCCCGCGAACGCCGCCCGGAACGCCGGGCGCTTGCGCAGGATCGTCAGCCAGGACAGGCCCGACTGGAACGCCTCCAGCGTGAGCCGCTCGAACAGGCCGGCGTCCGTCAGCACCGGCCGGCCCCACTCATCGTCGTGATAGCCGACGTATTCGGGCGCGCCGCCGACGGCCCAGAAGCAGCGCGGCCGGCCGTCGGGGCCGGCCGCGAGGGCGTCACTCTGCGGGGGGCTCAGTGCCCTTGCCCCTCGCCCTGGCGAGCAGTTCGTCGGCCTGCTTCTTGGCCTTCTCGAGGCAGCTCCGCGGCCTGCGCCATGGCCTTCTCGAGGTACTCGGGCCCTTGCGTCTTGGCCTTCTCGATCAACTCCGCGCCCTGCTTCTTCGCCTTCTCGATGATGTCGGCCGCGTCGGCCTTGGCCTTGTCGCCGGCCGGCTTGGCCTTGTCACCCAGCTCACCGGCTTTGACCCTGGCCTTGTCCGTCCACTCGCCGGCGGTCGCCTTGGCCTTGTCCAGCGTGGGGCCGGACTTCTCCTTGGCGTCGGCGGCGACCTGCTTGGCCCTCGTCGCGGTGTCGTCGGCCATCTTCTTGGCGTCGTCCATGAAACCCATTTGCCGCTCCCTTCTTGTGGGTGACGGTGCTTCTCGTACTTACTGTACCCCAGAGGTCACGTGGTACTGCGTCCCTGCGTGGTCGCTTGCATGCCCGTCCCCGGTGCGGACGCGCTCTTGACGGATATAGATCAGAACGAGATACTACGTTTCGTCATAGCAACGAAGGCGGAGGGCCGATGCCTCGAGAGAACAAGACGAAGTACGCGGTGCTGGGCCTCCTGACCTACGCGCCCCTCTCCGGCTACGACATCCGGCGCATCTACGCCCAGAGCCTCGGCAACTTCTGGAGCGAGAGCTACGGCGCCATCTACCCCATCCTCAAGCGACTGGAAGATGAAGGCCTGGCGACCCGTGAGGTCCAGCGCCAGGCCGGTAAGCCGGACCGCAACGTGTACACCATCACCGACCTGGGCCGCGAGGAGATGCGCCGCTGGCTGGCCCAGCCCCCGGACCCCGCGAAGGAGCGGGTCGAGCTGCTTCTCAAGCTGTTCCATGGGTGGGAGGTCGGCCCCGCGGTGATGATCGAGCACGTCAAGCAGACCCGCGCGGAGAACGTCGCGCTGCTCGAGCGGTATGCGCAGTACGACGCGATGATGACGCGCGACAACGACCCGCCTTCGCCCTACTGGCTCATGACCGTGAGCCTCGGGCAACACAAGAGCAGGGCGCTCATCGAGTGGTGCGACGAGACGATAGGCAAGCTCGAGCAACTCCCCGCCGAGCCGCGCGCCGGTGGTGAGGGCTGGACCCCAAGCGACGAAGAGGACTTGGAGGCGAACGGATGAGCACGAACCCCACCGGCGTGGCCCTGCTCCTCGACGGCCGCCTCGACGACGAGCCGACATTGGTGCTGGCGCACGACGCGCTGGTCGACGGCCTGGCTGCAGGCGGCTGGGCCGTCGACGACTGGACCCTGCGCGACGACAAGATCGCCTGGTGCGCAGGCTGCTTCAAGTGCTGGACGCAGACGCCCGGCGTGTGCGCGCATCACGACGGCGGGCGCAAGGTCGCCGAGCACTGGGTGCCCAGCGACCTCGTCGTCCTTCTCACGCCCGTGACGTTTGGCGGCTACTCCTCAGAGCTCAAGAAGGCGCTCGACCACGTGATCCCGATCCTGCTGCCGTTCATGCGCGCGAGATCGGGGGAGACGCGGCACCCGCAGCGCTACGAGCGCAGGCGCGACCTGCTGGTCATCGGCACCGTGCCGGGCGGCCGGACGCAGGGCCCCGAGGCTGCTACCTTCAGACGGCTGGTAGAGCGCAACACGCTCAACATGCAGCCGCGCCGCTGGGCCTGCGGCGTGCTCGAGCAGGGCGCCGGCGACGGGGAGATCCGCGTGGCTCTCAATGCGCTGCTCGCCGAGGTGGGAGCGGCGCCGGCCGAAGCGGTCGCCGCGGTCCGAGACCAGGCGACGGCATGAAGCCTCGGCACAAGGCCCTGCTGCTGGTCGGCAGTCCCAAGCCCGGCGAGAGCACATCCGAGTCGCTTGGGGCTTACTTGTTCGAGACGCTGGAGAAGGACGGGATCAGGACGCAGACGCTGCAGGTGACCAAGGCCGTGCGCTCGGACGAGTCGAGGGATGGACTGATCACGACCGTCGCCTCCTCCGATCTCGTCGTGCTCTCGTTCCCGCTCTACGTGGACAGCCTGCCGGGGCCGGCCACCCGTGCCCTCGAGCTCATCGCCGCCGCGCGCGCAGGCATGGCGGACTCCAGCGCGGCCGACTCTGCCCCGCCGGCGTTCCTCGCCATCTGCCAGTCCGGCTTCGCCGAGGCTGAGCACAGCGTCGTGGCGATCGAGATCTGCCGCAACTTCGCGCGCTCGGCCGGGTTCGAGTGGGCAGGCGGCCTCGTCATGCCCGAGGGCGGCATGATCTCCGGCGCCCCCATGCGCAAGGTCGCCGGCCGCGTGCCGCGCGTCGTCAAGGCACTGGACCTCACCGCCGCCGCGCTGGTCGCCGGTCGCCCGGCGCCGGACGAAGCGGTGGAGCTCATGGCCAAGCCGGCGTTCCCGCCCGCCGCCTACCGCTTCATTGCCAACTGGAGCTGGCGCTCCATGTTCAAGAAGCAGGGCCGGGGAGGCTCACTGGCGGACCAGCCGTACGCCTGAGGTCCGCCCGGCCGGCCGGCTTCTCCTCCGGGAGGCCGGCCCGACGCTGCGCTGAGGCCCTGAGCCGGCCGGGCATCGCGCCGCCGCCGCTGCCGAAGCGGTCGAGGATCGCCTCGAGCAGCGGCAGGAAGCGGTGCACCTGGCCGCTGCGGATGACGCGGGCCCACATGGGCTCGAGCTTCTTCCAGCCCGTCGTGTAGGCGAGGTGGCGCACGTGCTCGCGCGCGTCGCCGTGTACGAAGGACGCGCGCGCGATGTTGCGCCAGCTGTAGAACTCACGGTACGCGGCTTGGTAGCCGGACTCGAGTTCCGCAGCCGTCATGCCCACCGGCTCGAACACGACGTGTCGTGTGTCGTAGAGGTCCCAGTCGCGGGTGGTCACCCGGCCCTCGAACGCCAGGCGCGCCTCCAGCCGCGTGCCCGGGTAGGGCGTCACGATGTGGAAGGTGGACGTCTCGATGCCCCGGCTCACCGCCCACTCCACCGTGCGGCCGAAGACCGACGGGTCGTCGTGGTCCATGCCGAAGACGAACGCCGCGTTGACCATCACGCCGAGGTCGTGCAGGCGGCGGACGGCGGCATCGTGCGGGGTGAGGCCCGCGGCGCCGGCCGGGCCGGCCGCGGCCGCGCCGGCGCCGGCCAGGTTCTGCGTCTTGCCGGC